>NZ_PDWK01000023.1 GCF_010093135.1 Pseudoxanthomonas taiwanensis
ATGTCCAAGGGTAAGTTCGAGCGCACCAAGCCCCACGTGAACGTGGGCACGATTGGCCACGTGGACCACGGCAAGACCACGCTGACGGCCGCGCTGACCAAGATCGGCGCCGAGCGTTTCGGTGGCGAGTTCAAGGCGTACGACCAGATCGACGCGGCGCCGGAGGAGAAGGCGCGCGGCATCACGATCTCGACGGCGCACGTGGAGTAGGAGTCGCCGACCCGGCACTACGCGCACGTGGACTGCCCGGGTCACGCCGGCTACGTGAAGAACATGATCACCGGTGCCGCGCAGATGGACGGCGCGATCCTGGTGGAGTCGGCGGCTGACGGCCCGATGCCGCAGACCCGCGAGCACATCCTGCGGGCGCGCCAGGTGGGCGTGCCGTACATCGGGGGCTTCCTGAACAAGGGGGACATGGTGGACGACGCCGAGCTGCTGGAGCTGGTGGAGATGGAGGTCCGCGAGCTGCTGAGCAAGTACGACTTCCCGGGCGACGACACCCCGATCATCAAGGGTTCGGCGCTGAAGGCGCTGGAGGGCGACCAGTCGGAGATCGGCGTGCCGGCGATCATCAAGCTGGTGGACGCGCTGGACACCTACATCCCGACCCCGGAGCGCGACGTTGACAAGCCGTTCCTGATGCCGGTCGAGGACGTGTTCTCGATTTCGGGTCGTGGCACCGTGGTGACCGGCCGCATCGAGCGCGGCGTGATCAAGGTGGGCGACGAAGTCGAGATCGTCGGCATCCGTCCGACCCAGAAGACCACGGTCACCGGCGTGGAGATGTTCCGCAAGCTGCTGGACCAGGGTCAGGCGGGCGACAACGCGGGTCTGCTGCTGCGCGGCACCAAGCGTGACGAGGTGGAGCGTGGCCAGGTGCTGGCCAAGCCGGGCACGATCACCCCGCACACCGACTTCGAGGCGGAGGTGTACGTGCTGTCGAAGGACGAGGGCGGCCGCCACACCCCGTTCTTCAAGGGTTACCGTCCGCAGTTCTACTTCCGCACCACGGACATCACCGGCACGGTGAACCTGCCGGAGGGCGTGGAGATGGTGATGCCGGGCGACAACGTGAAGATGACGGTGTCGCTGATCAACCCGGTGGCCATGGACGAGGGTCTGCGCTTCGCCATCCGCGAGGGCGGCCGCACCGTCGGCGCCGGCGTGGTGTCCAAGATCCTGAAGTAAGCCCCTGCGGATGCCGGCGACGCGTTCGCCGGAAGCGCGAAGGGCGGGCCGGAACCTCGGTCCGCCTTCGCCGTCTAAGGGAAGAGATGGACCGGATACACGCCAGTAGCTCAATTGGCAGAGCAGCGGTCTCCAAAACCGCAGGTTGGGGGTTCGAGTCCCTCCTGGCGTGCCACTTCCCGGACTGTTCCTGGGTGGCCCGGCACGGCCGGTAACGGAAACGAGAGCGACAGCGACTTGAACAGCAAGATCGACCCGGCGCAGTCCGCCACCAGTGGTGGCGATATCGTCAAGTACGCCGTCTCGGCGCTGCTGGTGCTGGGCGGTCTGTTCGTCTGGTTCTGGTTCGGCGCCCCCGAACGCGCCGCCCAGCTGGGCTGGGCCAGTCAGCTGCGCGGGCTGGCGGTGGCCGCCGGCCTGGTGCTGGGCGCGCTGGTGTTCCTGGCCACGGCCAAGGGGCGCGGCGTGCGCGACTTCCTCGGGGAGTCGCGCTTCGAACTTCGCAAGGTGGTGTGGCCGACCCGGCAGGAAACCACCCGCATGACCTGGGTCGTGATCGCCGTGGTGGTGATCCTGAGCCTGATCCTGGCTGGCTTCGATTTCTTCATTAAGTGGGCGATCGAGCTGTTCCTGAACTTCGGCCGCTGAGGAGAACGCCGCTGTGAAGCGCTGGTACGTGGTCCACGCCTATTCCGGTTTCGAGAAGTCCGTCGCCCAGGCGCTGCGCGAGCGGATCGCCCGTCATGGCATGCAGGACAAGTTCGGCGAGGTCCTGGTGCCGACCGAGGAAGTGGTCGAGATGCGCTCCGGCCAGAAGCGCCGCTCCGAGCGCAAGTTCTTCCCGGGCTACGTCCTGGTCCAGATCGAGACCCACGACGAGAACGGCATCCCCCGGATCGACAACGACTGCTGGCACCTGGTCAAGGAGACCTCCAAGGTGATGGGCTTCATCGGCGGCACCGCCGACCGCCCGCTGCCGATCCGCGACGAGGAGGCCGACGCCATCCTGCAGCGCGTGCAGGAGGGTGTGGAGAAGCCGCGCCCGAAGGTGCTGTTCGAGCCGGGCCAGATGGTCCGCGTCATCGACGGTCCGTTCAACGACTTCAACGGCGTGGTCGAGGAAGTCAACTACGAGAAGAGCCGCCTGCGCGTGGCGGTGCTGATCTTCGGCCGTTCCACCCCGGTGGAGCTGGAGTTCGGCCAGGTCGAGAAGGCCTGAACCTGAACAGGCGCGGCCCACGGGCCGCCCTGGGCGTGATACACTACACGGCTTTCCCGCCCCGGGGCGGCCGCAACCGTCCCCGGCCGCCGACCTGGCGGCCTTTTGCGCGATGGGGCGGGTGGTTTACGCGACGCCGGGACGCGTGATTTTCCCGGAACGATGGGGAGCCTGACAGGCGCTAGCACCCGGAGATCATTGAAATGGCAAAGAAAGTTGTCGGTTACATCAAGCTGCAGGTGAAGGCCGGCCAGGCCAACCCCAGCCCGCCGGTGGGTCCGGCCCTGGGCCAGCGCGGCCTGAACATCATGGAGTTCTGCAAGGCGTTCAACGCCGCCACGGCCAAGATGGAGCCGGGTCTGCCGATCCCGGTGGTCATCACGGCCTACTCCGACCGTACCTTCACGTTCGTCACCAAGACCCCGCCGGCCACCATCCTGCTGAAGAAGGCCGCGGGCATCACCTCCGGTTCCAAGCGCCCCAACACCGAGAAGGTGGGCAAGGTCACCCGCAAGCAGCTCGAGGAAATCGCCAAGGCGAAGGAGCCCGACCTGACCGCGGCCGACCTGGAGGCGGCGGTTCGTACCATCGCGGGCTCGGCCCGTTCGATGGGTCTGGTGGTGGAGGGCTGAGAACATGGCACTGAGCAAGCGACAGAAGGCGATCAAGGCGGCCGTCGAGCCGGGCAAGGCGTATCCGATCGACGAGGCCCTGAAGATCCTCAAGAGCTTCACCAAGGCCAAGTTCGTCGAGTCCGTCGACGTGGCCGTGCGCCTGGGCGTGGACGCCAAGAAGTCCGACCAGCAGGTCCGCGGCTCCACCGTGCTGCCGGCCGGCACCGGCAAGAGCGTGCGCGTGGCGGTGTTCTGCCCGCCGGGCGCCAAGGCCGATGAGGCCCTGGCCGCCGGCGCCGACGCCGTGGGCATGGAGGACCTGGCCGAGAAGATGCAGGCCGGCGACCTGAATTACGACGTGGTCATCGCCACCCCGGACGCCATGCGCGTGGTCGGCAAGCTGGGCCAGGTGCTGGGTCCGCGCGGCCTGATGCCGAACCCGAAGGTCGGCACCGTGTCCCCGAACCCGGCCGAGGCGGTGAAGAACGCCAAGTCGGGCCAGGTGCGCTACCGCACCGACAAGGCGGGCATCATCCACGCCACCATCGGCAAGATCGATTTCGGCGACGAGGCCCTGAAGTCCAACCTGCAGGCCCTGCTGCAGGACCTGATCAAGGCCAAGCCCGCCACCGCCAAGGGCACGTACCTGCAGAAGATCTCGCTCAGCTCCACCATGGGCCCGGGCGTGACCGTCGACCAGGCTTCGCTGTCCCTGACCAAGTAACCGTTCCACCCCGCCCGGCCGCGCGGCCGGGTGGGCATGTTTTGAGGGCAGTCGTCCCGGCCCGCCGGGGCGACAGCCGTCAAAGACCGCAGGCGCGGTCGCCGTACACCGACGACGGGCACGGAAGCTCGCTCTGGCATGGAATCGCCGTCGGTGCCGCGGAAGCCGCTTAATCGGGCCCGCCAGGGCCTGGCCTGCGCAGATGGTGCCGCCTTCTGGAAGTTTTCCCGGTACGACCGACACGCTCGGGACTCCGGATCAGCAAGGCCAGCACCGGGATGCGTCCCGCATCCCCGGCGCGCAGGGAAGGGCGCCGCCGAGGACCGCAAGCGGCAGGAGCCGCGAGCGGAGTTCAAAAGAGGAGTGTTATGGCTCTCAATCTGTCCCAGAAGAAGGAAGTCGTCGCCGAACTGGCCGACGTCGCCGCCAAGGCGCACTCCCTGATCGCAGCCGAGTACGCAGGCACCACGGTCGACCAGATGACCGCGATGCGCAAGAAGGCCCGCGAGACCGGCGTGTATCTGAAGGTCGTGAAGAACACGCTGGCCGCACGTGCCGTCGAAGGCACGGAGTACGAGTGCGCCAAGGACGCGCTCGTGGGCCCGCTGCTGTACGCCTTCTCGCTCGAGGAGCCCGGTGCCGCCGGCCGGCTGATCAAGGAGTTCGCCAAGAGCAACGACAAGCTGAAGCCGAAGGTGGTCGCCATGGGCGGCCAGCTGTATCCGGTCAGCCATGTCGAGGTCCTGGCGTCGCTGCCGACCCGCGAACAGGCCCTGGCCATGCTGGCCCGCGTCCTGGCCGAGCCGGCCGCCATGTTCGCCCGCGCGGTCAAGGCCGTCGCGGACAAGCAGGGCGAGCAGGCCCCGGCCGAAGCCGCGGCGTAAGGCGCGCGCGACGACACCAACCCCTTTCAAGAAAACATTCAGAAGGTAATCACTATGTCCCTTACCAACGAGCAGATCGTCGAAGCCATCGCCGGCAAGACCCTGATGGAAGTGATGGAGCTGGTCAAGGCCATCGAGGAGAAGTTCGGCGTCTCCGCCGCCGCCCCGGTCGCCGTGGCCGCCGGCCCGGCCGCCGCCGCGGGCCCGGCCGAGGAGCAGACCGAGTTCACCGTCGTCCTGAAGGCCGCCGGCGACAAGAAGGTCGAGGTGATCAAGGCCGTCCGCGCCATCACCGGCCTGGGCCTGAAGGAGGCCAAGGACCTGGTCGAGGGCGCCCCGAAGGAGGTCAAGGAGGGCGTGTCCAAGGAAGACGCCGAGAAGTTCAAGAAGGAACTGGAAGCCGCTGGCGCCACCGTCGAGCTCAAGTAAGCGGTACCTTGCGTCGCCGGCCTACTCTGGCGATGCGCGAAGGCTGGGGGCGAAAGCCCCCGGCCTTTGGTCGTTCCGGGAGCAACCGCTCCCGGACGGTCCGGAACACCTGAAAACCCAGCTTCCCGGAGGAGCTGGTAGTCGGAAGTAGCGGGAGATGGCGTGCTGGTGCCGGCAATACCAGCGACTACCGACTGACAGCTTCATGTTTCCCCACGGGTCCGCGGACGCGCGGCCCGCCCTGCCAAAGGTGGTAGACCCATGACGTCGTATTCGTTCACCGAGAAGAAGCGCATCCGCAAGGACTTCGGCAAGCAGCGCTCGATCCTGGAGGTGCCGTTCCTGCTGGCCATCCAGGTCGATTCCTACCGCGAGTTCCTGCAGGCGGATGTCGACCCCGCCAAGCGCGAGGACAAGGGGTTGCACGCCGCCCTGAAGTCGGTGTTCCCGATCACCAGCTACAGCGGCAACGCCGCGCTGGAGTACGTCGGCTACAAGCTGGGCGAGCCGGTGTTCGACGAGCGCGAGTGCCGCAACCGCGGCCTGTCCTACGGTGCGCCGCTGCGCGTGACCGTGCGCCTGGTGATCTACGACAAGGAGTCGTCCACCAAGGCCATCAAGTACGTCAAGGAGCAGGAGGTCTACCTCGGCGAGATCCCGCTGATGACCGAGCACGGTACGTTCATCGTGAATGGCACCGAGCGCGTCATCGTCTCGCAGCTGCACCGCAGCCCGGGCGTGTTCTTCGACCACGACCGCGGCAAGACCCACAGCTCGGGCAAGCTGCTGTACAGCGCCCGCATCATCCCGTACCGCGGCTCCTGGCTGGACTTCGAGTTCGACCCGAAGGACGCCCTGTACACCCGCATCGACCGCCGCCGCAAGCTGCCGGTGACGATCCTGCTGCGCGCCCTGGGCTACTCCAACGAGGAGATGCTGCGCGCCTTCTTCGAGATCAACACCTTCCACATCCTGCCGGAGGGTGTGCAGCTGGAGCTGGTGCCGGAGCGCCTGCGCGGCGAAACCCTGAACTTCGACCTGTCCGACGGCGAGAAGGTCATCGTCGAGGCCGGCCGCCGCATCACCGCGCGCCACGTGCGCCTGCTGGAGCAGTCGGGCATCACCGCGCTGGCGGTGCCCGACGAGTACCTGCTGGGCCGCATCCTGGCCCACGACGTGGTCGACCCGAACACCGGCGAGCTGCTGGCCGCCGCCAACGACGAGATCAGCCAGGAGCAGCTGGAGGCCTTCCGCAAGGCCGGCATCGCCAGCGTCGGCACGCTGTGGGTCAACGACCTCGACCGCGGCCCGTACCTGTCCAACACCCTGCGCATCGACCCGACCCGCACCCAGCTCGAGGCGCTGGTCGAGATCTACCGCATGATGCGCCCGGGCGAGCCGCCGACCAAGGAGGCGGCCCAGAACCTGTTCCACAACCTGTTCTTCACCTTCGAGCGCTACGACCTGTCGGCCGTGGGCCGGATGAAGTTCAACCGCCGCGTGGGCCGCAAGGAAGTCACCGGCCCGGCGGTGCTGTACGACTACAAGTACTTCTCCGAGCGCAACGACGAGGAGTCCAAGGCGCTGGTGGCCCAGCAGGGCGAGACCTCCGACATCCTGGAGGTGCTGCGCGTCCTGACCGAGATCCGCAACGGCCGCGGCACGGTGGACGACATCGACCACCTGGGCAACCGCCGCGTGCGCTCGGTCGGCGAGATGGCCGAGAACGTGTTCCGCGTGGGCCTGGTCCGCGTCGAGCGCGCGGTCAAGGAGCGCCTGTCCATGGCCGAGTCCGAGGGGTTGACCCCGCAGGAGCTGATCAACGCCAAGCCGGTGGCGGCCGCGATCAAGGAGTTCTTCGGCTCCTCGCAGCTGTCCCAGTTCATGGACCAGAACAACCCGCTGTCGGAGGTCACCCACAAGCGCCGCGTCTCGGCGCTGGGCCCGGGCGGCCTGACCCGCGAGCGCGCCGGCTTCGAGGTGCGCGACGTGCACCCGACCCACTACGGCCGCGTCTGCACCATCGAGACCCCGGAAGGCCCGAACATCGGCCTGATCAACTCGCTGGCCGTGTTCGCGCGCACCAACAAGTACGGCTTCCTCGAGACACCGTACCGCAAGGTGGTCAACGGCCGCATCACCGACGAGGTCGAGTACCTGTCGGCGATCGAGGAGAACGACTACGTCATCGCCCAGGTGGACGCCGCCCACGACAAGGACGGCTACCTGACCGACGCCTTCGTGCCGTGCCGCTACCAGGGCGAGTCGCTGCTGAAGCCGGCGTCCGAGATCCACTACATGGACGTCTCGCCGATGCAGACCGTGTCGGTGGCCGCGGCGCTGGTGCCGTTCCTGGAGCACGACGACGCCAACCGCGCGCTGATGGGCGCCAACATGCAGCGCCAGGCGGTGCCGACGCTGCGCGCCCAGACCCCGCTGGTGGGTACCGGCATCGAGCGCGCCGTGGCGCGCGACTCGGGCGTGACCGTGATCGCCAGGCGCGGTGGCGTGGTCGAGCAGGTGGACGCCGGCCGCATCGTGGTCAAGGTGAACGAGGGGGAGATCTCCGGCGAGCAGGATGCCGGCGTCGACATCTACACCCTGACCAAGTACACCCGTTCCAACCAGAACACCTGCATCAACCAGCGTCCGCTGGTGCACGTGGGTGACGTGGTGGCGCGCGGCGACGTGCTGGCCGACGGCCCCTCGACCGACATCGGCGAGCTGGCGCTGGGCCAGAACATGCTGATCGCGTTCATGCCGTGGAACGGCTACAACTTCGAGGACTCGATCCTGCTGTCCGAGCGCGTGGTGCAGGAGGACCGCTACACCACGATCCACATCGAGGAGCTGACCTGCGTGGCCCGCGACACCAAGCTGGGCCCGGAGGAGATCACCGCCGACATCCCGAACGTGTCCGAGCAGGCCCTCAGCCGCCTGGACGAGTCGGGCGTGGTGTACATCGGCGCCGAGGTGCGTGCCGGCGACATCCTGGTGGGCAAGGTCACGCCGAAGGGCGAGAGCCAGCTGACCCCCGAGGAGAAGCTGCTGCGCGCCATCTTCGGCGAGAAGGCCTCCGACGTTAAGGACAGCTCGCTGCGCGTGCCGCCGGGCATGGACGGCACCGTCATCGACGTGCAGGTCTTCACCCGCGACGGCATCGAGAAGGACAAGCGCGCCAAGCAGATCGAGGAAAACGAGATCAAGCGCGTCAAGAAGGACTTCGACGACCAGTTCCGCATCCTGGAGGCGGCGATCTACGCGCGCCTGCGCTCGCAGATCGTGGGCAAGGTCGCCAACGGCGGCCCGGGCCTGAAGAAGGGTGACACCATCACCGACGCCTACCTGGACGGCCTGAAGAAGTCCGACTGGTTCCTGCTGCGCATGAAGGACGAGGAGGCCGCCGAGGCCATCGAGCGCGCGCAGAAGCAGATCCAGGCGCACGAGAAGGAGTTCGAGAAGCGCTTCGCCGACAAGCGCGCCAAGATCACCCAGGGCGACGACCTGGCCCCGGGCGTGCTGAAGATGGTGAAGGTGTTCCTGGCGGTGAAGCGCCGCATCCAGCCGGGTGACAAGATGGCCGGCCGCCACGGCAACAAGGGTGTGGTGTCCAACATCGTGCCGGTGGAGGACATGCCCTACATGGCCAACGGCGAGACCGTGGACATCGTGCTCAACCCGCTGGGCGTGCCCTCGCGCATGAACATCGGCCAGGTGCTCGAGGTCCATCTGGGCTGGGCCGCCAAGGGTCTGGGCAAGCGCATCCAGGAGATGCTGGACGCCAAGGCCAATGTCGCCGAGCTGCGCCAGTTCCTGGACAAGATCTACAACCACGACCGGAAGCTGATGGGCGAGCGCGTGGACCTGTCGCAGTTCTCCGACGAGGAGCTGCTGAACATGGCCCGCAACCTCACCGACGGCGTGCCGATGGCCACCCCGGTGTTCGACGGCGCCAGCGAGGAGGAGATCAAGTACATGCTCGACCTGGCCGGCCTGCCGTCCAGCGGCCAGACCACGCTGTACGACGGCCGCACCGGCGAGGCGTTCGACCGCCCGGTCACGGTCGGCTACATGCACATGCTGAAGCTGAACCACCTGGTCGACGACAAGATGCACGCCCGTTCGACCGGTCCGTACTCGCTGGTCACCCAGCAGCCGCTGGGCGGCAAGGCGCAGTTCGGCGGCCAGCGCTTCGGCGAGATGGAGGTCTGGGCGCTCGAGGCGTACGGCGCGGCCTACACCCTGCAGGAGATGCTGACGGTGAAGTCCGACGACGTGCAGGGCCGCAACCAGATGTACAAGAATATCGTCGACGGTAACCACGAGATGGTCGCGGGCATGCCGGAGTCCTTCAACGTGCTGGTGAAGGAGATCCGGTCGCTGGCCATCAACATGGAGTTGGAGGACGAGTAAGGCGAACGGCGCGGCGCGCGACAGCGCGGCCGCGCCCCCACCGAACCGCCACCGACCGCCTTTACTCCTGACGGAGACAAGAAATGAAAGACCTGCTCAACCTCTTCAACCAGCAGCGCCAGACGCTGGACTTCGACGCGATCAAGATCGGCCTGGCTTCGCCCGACCTGATCCGCTCCTGGTCCTACGGCGAGGTGAAGAAGCCCGAGACGATCAACTACCGCACGTTCAAGCCCGAGCGTGACGGCCTGTTCTGCGCGGCGATCTTCGGCCCGATCAAGGACTACGAGTGCCTGTGCGGCAAGTACAAGCGCATGAAGCACCGCGGCGTGGTCTGCGAGAAGTGCGGCACCGAGGTCACCCTGGCCAGGGTCCGTCGCGAGCGCATGGGCCACATCGACCTGGCCTCGCCGGTCGCGCACATCTGGTTCCTGAAGTCGCTGCCGTCCCGCATCGGCCTGATGCTGGACATGACCCTGCGCGACATCGAGCGCATCCTGTACTTCGAGGCCTACGTGGTCACCGAGCCGGGCCTGACCCCGCTCGAGCGCCGCCAGCTGCTGACCGAGGAGCAGTACCTGCAGGCCCGCCAGGAGCACGGCGACGACTTCGACGCCGCCATGGGCGCCGAGGCCATCTACGAGCTGCTGCGCACCATCGACCTGCAGGCCGAGATGGCCCGCCTGCGCGAGGAGATCGCCGCCACCGGTTCGGAGACCAAGCTCAAACGCCTGACCAAGCGCATCAAGCTGATCGAGGCGTTCATCGAGTCCGGCAACCGCCCGGAGTGGATGGTGCTGACCGTGCTGCCGGTGTTGCCGCCGGACCTGCGCCCGCTGGTTCCGCTGGACGGCGGCCGCTTCGCGACCTCCGACCTGAACGACCTGTACCGCCGCGTCATCAACCGCAACAACCGCCTGCGCCGCCTGCTGGAGCTGAATGCTCCGGACATCATCGTGCGCAACGAGAAGCGCATGCTGCAGGAGGCGGTCGACGCCCTGATGGACAACGGCCGCCGCGGCCGTGCCATCACCGGCACCAACAAGCGCCCGCTGAAGTCCCTGGCCGACATGATCAAGGGCAAGCAGGGCCGCTTCCGCCAGAACCTGCTCGGCAAGCGCGTGGACTACTCCGGCCGCTCGGTGATCGTGGTCGGCCCGTACCTGAAGCTGCACCAGTGCGGCCTGCCGAAGAAGATGGCGCTGGAGCTGTTCAAGCCGTTCGTGTTCGCCAAGCTGCAGCGCCACGGCCTGGCCACCACGATCAAGGCCGCCAAGAGGCTGGTCGAGCGCGAGGAGCCGGAGGTCTGGGACATCCTCGAGGAGGTCATCCGCGAGCATCCGGTGCTGCTGAACCGCGCTCCGACCCTGCACCGCCTGGGCATCCAGGCGTTCGAGCCGGTGCTGATCGAAGGCAAGGCCATCCAGCTGCACCCGCTGGTGTGCACCGCGTTCAACGCCGACTTCGACGGTGACCAGATGGCCGTGCACGTCCCGCTGAGCCTGGAGGCCCAGCTGGAGGCGCGCGCCCTGATGATGTCCACCAACAACATCCTGTCGCCCGCCAACGGCGAGCCGATCATCGTGCCGTCGCAGGACGTGGTGCTCGGCCTGTACTACATGACCCGCGCCCTCGAGAACAAGAAGGGCGAGGGCATGGTGTTCGCCAACGTGGCCGAGGTGAAGCGCGCCTACGACAACCGCGTGGTCGAGCTGCACGCCAAGGTCAAGGTGCGCATCACCGAGACCCAGATCGACGGGAACGGCAACCGCGAGAAGAAGACCTCGATCGTGGACACCACGGTCGGCCGTGCCCTGCTGGCCGAGATCCTGCCGGAGGGCCTGCCGTTCTCGCTGGTCAACACCGAGCTGACCAAGAAGAACATCAGCCGCCTGATCAACTCCTGCTACCGCCGCCTGGGCCTGAAGGACACGGTGGTGTTCGCCGACCAGCTGATGTACACCGGCTTCGCGTTCGCAACCCGCGCCGGCGTGTCCATCGGCATCGACGACATGCTGATCCCGGCCGAGAAGAAGACCATCCTGGCCGAGGCCGAGCAGGAGGTGCTGGAGATCCAGGAGCAGTACCAGAGCGGTCTGGTCACCGCCGGCGAGCGCTACAACAAGGTGGTCGACATCTGGTCGCGCACCAACGAGCGCATCGCCAAGGCGATGATGGACACCATCGGCACCGAGCGCGTGGTCAACGCCAAGGGCGAGGAGGTCGTGCAGAAGTCGATGAACTCGCTGTTCATCATGGCCGACTCCGGCGCCCGTGGTTCGCAGGCGCAGATCCGCCAGCTGGCCGGCATGCGCGGCCTGATGGCCCGCCCGGACGGCTCGATCATCGAGACGCCGATCAAGGCCAACTTCCGCGAAGGCCTGAACGTGCAGGAGTACTTCAACTCCACCCACGGCGCCCGCAAGGGCCTGGCCGACACCGCGCTGAAGACCGCCAACTCCGGTTACCTGACCCGCCGCCTGGTCGACGTGGCCCAGGACGTGGTGGTGACCGAGCACGACTGCGGCACCCACGCCGGCCTGACCATGACCGCGATCGTCGAGGGTGGCGACGTGGTCGAGGCGCTGAAGGACCGCGTGCTGGGCCGTGTCGTGGCCGAGGACGTGTTCCTGCCGGGCAACGACGAGGACCCGATCGTCACCCGCAACACCCTGCTGGACGAGGTGTGGGTGCAGAAGCTGGAGGACGCCGGCGTGCAGTCGGTGAAGGTCCGCTCGACCATCACCTGCGAATCGCCGTTCGGCGTGTGCGCGCTGTGCTACGGCCGCGACCTGGCCCGTGGCCACCTGGTCAACATCGGCGAGGCGGTCGGCGTCATCGCCGCCCAGTCGATCGGCGAGCCGGGCACGCAGCTGACGATGCGTACCTTCCACATCGGTGGCGCCGCTTCGCGTGCCGCCGCGGTGGACAGCATCACGGTCAAGACCACCGGCTCGATCAAGTTCAACAACCTCAAGACCGTCGAGCACTCCAGCGGCCACCTGGTGGCGGTGTCGCGCTCGGGCGAAATCTCGGTGCTCGACCCGCACGGCCGCGAGCGCGAGCGCTACAAGCTGCCGTACGGTGCCACCATCTCGGTCAAGGACGGCGCCGAGGTCAAGGCCGGCCAGACCGTGGCCAACTGGGATCCGCACAACCACCCGATCGTTTCCGAGGTCGCGGGCTTCGTCCGCTTCGTGGACTTCGTCGACGGCGTCACCGTCATCGAGAAGACCGACGAGCTGACCGGCCTGGCTTCGCGCGAGATCACCGATCCCAAGCGCCGCGGCTCGCAGGGCAAGGACCTGCGCCCGCTGGTGCGCATCGTCGACGCCGACGGCAACGACCTGAACATCCCGGGCACCGACCTGCCGGCGCAGTACCTGCTGCCGCCGCGCTCGATCGTGAACCTGCAGGACGGCGCCCCGGTGGGCGTGGGCGACGTGGTCGCCAAGATCCCGCAGGAGGCGTCCAAGACCCGTGACATCACCGGTGGTCTGCCGCGCGTGGCCGACCTGTTCGAGGCGCGCAAGCCGAAGGATCCGGCGATCCTGGCCGAGCGCTCGGGTGTGGTCAGCTTCGGCAAGGACACCAAGGGCAAGCAGCGCCTGATCATCAAGGACGCCGACGGCGGCGAGCACGAGGAGCTGATCCCGAAGTACCGCCAGATCATCGTGTTCGAAGGCGAGCACGTGACCAAGGGCGAGATCATCGTGGACGGCGAGCCGAGCCCGCAGGACATCCTGCGCCTGAAGGGCGTCGAGGACCTGGCCGCGTACCTGGTCAAGGAGATCCAGGACGTGTACCGCCTGCAGGGCGTGAAGATCAACGACAAGCACATCGAGGTCATCACCCGCCAGATGCTGCGCAAGGTCGAGATCACCGACCCGGGCGACAGCAAGTTCCTGGCCGGCGAGCAGGTGGAGAAGCAGCGCGTGCTGGAGGAGAACGCCCGCCTGGCCGCCCGCGGCGAGACCCCGGCCAAGTTCGAGCCGGTGCTGCTGGGCATCACCAAGGCCTCGCTGGCGACCGAGTCGTTCATCTCCGCGGCCTCCTTCCAGGAGACCACCCGCGTGCTGACCGAGGCGGCCGTCCGCGGCACCCGCGACACCCTGCGCGGCCTGAAGGAGAACGTCATCGTCGGCCGCCTGATCCCGGCGGGTACCGGCCTGGCGTACCACAACCGCCGCCGCCGCACGGCCTCCGGTCTCACGGAGTCTGAGATGGAGACCCTGGCCGGCGGCTCCACTGAGGCGGCCACGGCCGAGGCCGAGGCCCCGGCGGCGGGCGAGGAACAGGCTCCGGAGTGATCCGGGGCGGGGCGGCGGCAGGAGGCCGCCGCCCGGGCCGGGGGCGCGGAGGACCGCCCCCGGCGCCGCCCCAGGGACGGGGAAGCCGGTTGACGCTGTTTCTGGCCGGCCGCTATACTTTCCTGTCTCGGCAGGCCGTCCTTCGGCCTGCCGTCGTTTTCACGTTCCGGCTCCGGTCAAAGCGGGGCCCCAAGCAGAAGAACCTTACCAATGGCGACGATCAACCAGCTGGTCCGCAAGCCGCGGCAGGCGGCCACATACAAGAGCGCCTCGCCGGCACTGGAGAAGTGCCCGCAGCGCCGCGGCGTGTGCACCCGCGTGTACACCACCACCCCGAAGAAGCCGAACTCGGCCCTGCGTAAGGTCGCCAAGGTGCGCCTGACCAACGGCTACGAGGTCATCTCGTACATCGGTGGCGAGGGCCACAACCTGCAGGAGCACTCCGTCGTCCTGATCCGCGGTGGCCGCGTGAAGGACCTGCCGGGTGTGCGTTACCACACCGTCCGCGGCTCGCTCGATGCGGCCGGCGTGACCAAGCGTCGCCAGGGCCGTTCGAAGTACGGCGCCAAGCGCCCGAAGAACTGATCGAGGAAGCCCGAAATGTCCCGCAAAGGTTCCACCCCGCAGCGCGCCGTCCTGCCCGATCCGAAGCACGGCAGCGAAACCATCGCCCGCTTCATCAACATGGTGATGAAGAACGGCAAGAAGTCCATCGCCGAGAGCATCGTCTACGGCGCCATGGACGTGATCGGCGAGAAGAATCCGAACCCCATCGAGCTGGTGCAGAAGGCGCTGGACAACGTCGCCCCGACGGTCGAGGTCAAGTCCCGCCGCGTCGGCGGCGCCACCTACCAGGTGCCCGTCGAGGTCCGTGCCTCCCGCCGCCTGGCCCTGGCCATGCGCTGGGTGATCGAGTCGGCCCGCAAGCGCGGCGAGAACTCCATGGCCCGCAAGCTGGCCGCGGAGCTGCTCGACGCCTCCGAGAACCGCGGTGGCGCGATCAAGAAGCGCGAGGAAACCCACCGCATGGCCGAGGCCAACAAGGCCTTCGCGCACTACCGCTGGTGACCGCCGCGGGCCCGTCCCGGGCCCGTGACGCCCAGCCCCGGGGAGGCGCGGCCCAGGTCCGCGCCCTCCGTCGTTAGGAGCCCGGCGCCGCGCGCCGCTCCTTCACCCGAAAAGCCATAGCAAACGAGAGGCTCCCGTGGCCCGTACCACTCCCATCGAGCGTTACCGCAACTTCGGCATCATGGCGCACATCGATGCCGGCAAGACCACGACGTCGGAGCGCATCCTGTTCTACACCGGCAAGAGCCACAAGATCGGCGAGGTGCACGAAGGCGCCGCGACGATGGACTGGATGGAGCAGGAGCAGGAGCGCGGCATCACCATCACTTCCGCGGCCACCACGGCCTTCTGGAAGGGCATGGACCAGTCCCTGCCGGAGCACCGCTTCAACATCATCGACACCCCGGGCCACGTGGACTTCACCATCGAGGTGGAGCGTTCGCTGCGCGTGCTGGACGGCGCGGTGTTCGTGCTGTGCGCGGTCGGCGGCGTGCAGCCGCAGTCCGAGACCGTGTGGCGCCAGGCCAACAAGTACAAGGTGCCGCGCATCGCGTTCGTCAACAAGATGGACCGTACCGGCGCCAACTTCTACAAGGTCCGCGACCAGCTGAAGACCCGCCTGGGCGCCTTCCCGGTGCCGATGCAGGTGCCGATCGGTGCCGAGGACGCCTTCGAGGGCGTCGTCGACCTGGTCAAGATGAAGGCCATCTACTGGGATCCGGCGTCCCAGGGCCTGAAGTTCGAGTACCGCGACATCCCGGAGGAGCTGAAGGCCCAGGCCGAGGAGGCGCGTTCGTTCATGGTCGAGTCCGCCGCCGAGGCCAGCGAGGAGCTGATGGACAAGTACCTCAACGAGGGTGACCTGTCCGAGGCCGACATCCTGGCCGGCCTGCGTGCGCGCACGCTGAAGACCGAGATCGTGCCGATGTTCTGCGGCTCGGCGTTCAAGAACAAGGGCGTGCAGGCCATGCTGGACGGCGTGGTGCACCTGCTGCCGTCGCCGGTCGACCTGCCGCCGGTGCGCGGCGTCGACATGAACGACGAGACCAAGGAGCTGACCCGCGAGTCCTCCGACAAGGCCCCGTTCGCGGCGCTGGCCTTCAAGATCATGACCGACCCGTTCGTCGGCTCGCTGACCTTCTTCCGTGTCTACTCCGGCACCCTGAGCGCCGGCGACCAGGTGCTGAACTCGGTCAAGGGCAAGAAGGAGCGCATCGGCCGCCTGCTGCAGATGCACGCCAACCTCCGCGACGAGATCAAGGAGGTGCTGGCCGGCGACATCGCCGCGGCCGTGGGCCTGAAGGACGTCACCACCGGTGACACCCTGTGCGCCCAGGACGCGCCGATCGTGCTGGAGCGCATGACGTTCCCCGAGCCGGTGATCTCCATGGCGGTCGAGCCGAAGACCAAGTCCGACCAGGAGAAGATGGGCATCGCCCTGGGTCGCCTGGCGCAGGAGGACCCGTCGTTCCGCGTCCGCACCGACGAGGAGTCCGGCCAGACCATCATCTCGGGCATGGGCGAGCTGCACCTGGACATCATCGTCGACCGCCTGAAGCGCGAGTTCAACGTCGAGGCCAACGTCGGCAAGCCGCAGGTCGCCTACCGCGAGACCATCCGCAAGCCGGTCCGCCAGGAAGGCAAGTTCGTCCGCCAGTCGGGCGGCAAGGGCCAGTACGGCCACGTCATCCTGGAGATCGAGCCGCAGGAGCGCGGCGCCGGCTACGTGTTCGAGAACGCGATCGTCGGCGGCGTGGTGCCGAAGGAATACATCCCGGCGGTGGACAAGGGCATCCAGGAGGCCATGGCCAACGGCGTGCTCGCCGGCTATCCGGTCGTGGACGTCAAGGTGCGCCTGGTGGACGGTTCGTACCACGACGTCGACTCGTCGGAAATGGCGTTCAAGATCGCCGCCTCGATGGGCTTCAAGGAAGGCTTCAACAAGGCCGACCCGGTGCTCCTCGAGCCGATCATGAAGGTCGAGGTCGTCACCCCCGAGGAGTACCTGGGTGACGTGATGGGCGACATCAGTCGTCGCCGCGGCATCCTGCAGGGCCAGGACGAGAGCCCGTCGGGCAAGGTGATCAACGCCATGGTCCCGCTGGGCGAGATGTTCGGCTACGCGACCTCGCTGCGTTCGATGTCGCAGGGCCGCGCCACCTTCACCATGGAGTTCGATCACTACGCCGAGGCGCCGGCCAACGTCGCCGAGGCCGTGGTCAAGAAGAACTGAGTCGGCGGGCCGACTCCACCTTAACAGCCTCAAAATCACGGGATACACAAGACTATGTCCAAGGGTAAGTTCGAGCGCACCAAGCCCCACGTGAACGTGGGCACGATTGGCCACGTGGACCACGGCAAGACCACGCTGACGGCCGCGCTGACCAAGATCGGCGCCGAGCGTTTCGGTGGCGAGTTCAAGGCGTACGACCAGATCGACGCGGCGCCGGAGGAGAAGGCGCGCGGCATCACGATCTCGACGGCGCACGTGGAGTACGAGTCGCCGACCCGTCACTACGCGCACGTGGACTGCCCGGGTCACGCCGACTACGTGAAGAACATGATCACCGGTGCCGCGCAGATGGACGGCGCGATCCTGGTGGTGTCGGCGGCTGACGGCCCGATGCCGCAGACCCGCGAGCACATCCTGCTGGCGCGCCAGGTGGGCGTGCCGTACATCGTGGTCTTCCTGAACAAGGCGGACATGGTGGACGACGCCGAGCTGCTGGAGCTGGTGGAGATGGAGGTCCGCGAGCTGCTGAGCAAGTACGACTTCCCGGGCGACGACACCCCGATCATCAAGGGTTCGGCGCTGAAGGCGCTGGAGGGCGACCAGTCGGAGATCGGCGTGCCGGCGATCATCAAGCTGGTGGACGCGCTGGACACCTACATCCCGACCCCGGAGCGCGACGTTGACAAGCCGTTCCTGATGCCGGTCGAGGACGTGTTCTCGATTTCGGGCCGCGGCACCGTGGTGACCGGCCGCATCGAGCGCGGCGTGATCAAGGTGGGCGACGAAGTCGAGATCGTCGGCATCCGTCCGACCCAGAAGACCACGGTCACCGGCGTGGAGATGTTCCGCAAGCTGCTGGACCAGGGTCAGGCGGGCGACAACGCGGGTCTGCTGCTGCGCGGCACCAAGCGTGACGAGGTGGAGCGTGGCCAGGTGCTGGCCAAGCCGGGCACGATCACCCCGCACACCGACTTCGAGGCGGAGGTGTACGTGCTGTCGAAGGACGAGGGCGGCCGCCACACCCCGTTCTTCAAGGGTTACCGTCCGCAGTTCTACTTCCGCACCACGGACATCACCGGCACGGTGAACCTGCCGGAGGGCGTGGAGATGGTGATGCCGGGCGACAACGTGAAGATGACGGTGTCGCTGATCAACCCGGTGGCCATGGACGAGGGTCTGCGCTTCGCCATCCGCGAGGGCGGCCGCACCGTCGGCGCCGGCGTGGTGTCCAAGATCCTGAAGTAATTCAAGGACTTGCAAGGCCGCCCCTGGCTGGGTCGGGGCGGCCCTACCGCGAAAAGAGGCACAGGAGGTGCCTCGTGTTCGCCGGACAGGGAAGGGTCGCGTGACGAATACGCGTTGGCAGCCTGCGGGCTGTTGACGCTATGCTTTACGCGTTCTATACTCTTCCGTCTGGGCAGGCCGCTTGCCGGTCTGCCCGCGCTTTTCGGGGCCGGGCAACCGGCCCCGGCCCGGTGGCCCCTGGTGGCCGGGCGAATGGACCATTTTTCGGGGCAGGCATCCCAGAGGCCGGGCCCGTCGCTCTTTTAACGAAGGAACTCCGTCATGGCGGACCAAAAGATCCGGATTCGGCTCAAGGCGTTCGATCACCGTCTGATCGACCGCTCGGCCAGCGAGATCGTCGAGACGGCCAAGAGGACCGGCGCGCAGGTGCGTGGCCCGATCCCGCTGCCGACCAAGATCGAGCGTTACACCGTTCTCGTCTCCCCGCATACCGACAAGGATGCGCGCGACCAGTACGAGACCCGCACGCACAAGCGCGTGCTCGACATCGTCGACCCCAACGACAAGACCGTGGACGCGCTGATGAAGCTTGAGCTCGCGGCCGGTGTCGACGTCCAGATCAAGCTCGCCTGAGGACTGCCGACATGACGAAGAAGTATTCGTTGGGTCTGGTCGGCCGCAAGGCCGGCATGAGCCGCGTCTTCACCGAGGATGGCCGCTCCATCCCGGTGACCCTGATCGAGGCGACCCCCAACCGCATCACCCAGATCAAGACCGTCGAGAACGACGGCTACAGCGCCATCCAGGTGACCGCCGGCACCCGCCGCGCGTCGCTGCTGACCAAGCCGGTGGCCGGTCACTACGCCAAGGCCAAGGTCGAGCCGGGTCGCGGCCTGTGGGAGTTCCGCGTTGCCGACGACAGGATCGGCGACTTCACCGTGGGCGGCGAGATCAAGGCCGACATCTTCGAGGTGGGCCAGAAGGTCGACGTCCAGGGCGTGACCAAGGGCAAGGGCTTCCAGGGCACGATCAAGCGCCACAACTTCACCATGGGCGACGCCAGCCACGGCAACTCGCTGAGCCACCGCGCTCCGGGTTCGATCGGCCAGCGCCAGACCCCGGGTCGCGTGTTCCCGGGCAAGAAGATGGCCGGCCACATGGGTGCCGAGGTCCAGAGCGTCCAGAACCTGGAAGTGGTGCGCGTGGACGTCGAGCGCGGCCTGATCGCCGTCCGCGGCGCCGTCCCGGGTGCTCCGGGTGGTGACGTGATCGTGCGCCCGGCGAGCAAGGCGTAAGGAGAATCACGATGGAACTCACCATTACGGGTAGCGGCAACACCCTGTCGGTCTCCGACGCCGTGTTCGGCCGTGAATTCAGCGAGGACCTGGTGCACCAGGTCGTGGTGGCCTACCAGGCCGCCGCCCGTGCCGGCACCAAGGCGCAGAAGAGCCGCGCCGAGGTCAACGGCACCACCAAGAAGTCCAAGCGGCAGAAGGGTGGGGGCGCCCGCCACGGCGCCCTGACGGCCCCGATCTTCGTCGGCGGCGGCCGGGCCTTCGCGGCCAAGCCGCGCAGCTTCGTGCAGAAGGTCAACCGCAAGATGTACCGCGCCGCGATCAGCGCGATCCTGTCCGAGCTGAACCGGCAGGGCCGCCTGAAGGTCGTCGAGTCGTTCGACGTCGACGCCCCGAAGACCAAGGGCCTGGTCGCGAAGCTGGCCGGTTTCGAGGTGGGCCAGCGCCCGCTGATCGTCACCGAGAATGCCTCCGAGAACCTGTTCCTGGCCGCCCGCAACCTGCCGTACGTGCAGGTCCGCGACGTGCAGGGTCTGGATCCGGTGTCGCTGGTCTGCGCCGATTCGGTGCTGATCACGGCCGAGGCGGTCAAGAAGATCGAGGAGTGGCTGGCATGAGCGCCAACGAGAAGATTTTCAGCGTGCTGCGCGCTCCGCGCGTGTCGGAGAAGACCGTGCGCCTGCAGGAAGCCAGCAACCAGTACGTGTTCGAGGTTTCGAGCGACGCCACCAAGGCCGACGTCAAGGCGGCGGTGGAGCAGCTGTTCGACGTCAAGGTCGAGGCCGTCAACGTCGTCAACGTGAAGGGCAAGAACAAGTCCTTCCGCTTCCGTGCCGGCCGCCGCGGCGACTGGCGTAAGGCGTACGTGCGCCTGGCCGAGGGCCAGAGCATCGACGTGTCCGCCAAGGCCTGAGGGTGATCCCATGCCATTGATGAAGTTCAAGCCCACTTCCCCCGGCCGCCGCTCCGCGGTCCGCGTGGTCACGCCGGACCTGCACAAGGGTGCGCCGTACGCCCCGCTGGTCGAGAAGAAGAGCAAGACCGGCGGCCGCAACCACCACGGCCGCATCACCACCCGCCACATCGGTGGCGGCCACAAGCACCATTACCGCCTGATCGACTTCAAGCGCAACAAGGAAGGCATCGCGGCGCGCGTCGAGCGGATCGAGTACGACCCGAACCGCACCGCCCACATCGCCCTCCTGTGCTACGCCGACGGTGAGCGCCGTTACATCATCGCCCCGAAGGGTCTGAAGGCGGGCGACCAGGTGATCGCGGGCTCCGACGCCCCGATCCGCGCCGGCAACACCCTGCCGCTGCGCAACATCCCGGTCGGCACCACGGTGCACTGCGTCGAGCTGAAGCCGGGCAAGGGCGCGCAGATCGCCCGCGCCGCCGGCGCCGGCGTGCAGCTGGTGGCCCGCGAGGGCGCCTATGCGCTGCTCCGCCTGCGTTCGGGCGAGATGCGCAAGGTGCCCGCCGAGTGCCGCGCCACCATCGGCGAGGTCGGCAACGACGAGCACAATCTGGAGAAGCTGGGTAAGGCCGGCGCCAAGCGTTGGCGCGGCGTGCGTCCGACCGTCCGCGGTGCGGCGATGAACCCGGTTGACCACCCGCACGGTGGTGGTGAGGCCAAGGCCGGCCAGGGTAACCCGCATCCGGTCACTCCGTGGGGTGTCCCGACCAAGGGTTACAAGACGCGCAAGAACAAGCGCACTCAGCAGTTCATCGTCCGCGATCGTAGGGGCTAATCGACCATGCCACGTTCCCTCAAGAAAGGCCCGTTCGTCGATCACCACCTCCTCAAGAAGGTGGAGGCCGCGGGCGGCACCAAGAAGCCGATCAAGACCTGGTCGCGCCGTTCCATGATCCTGCCGGAAATGGTGGGGTTCACCATCGCCGTGCATAACGGCAAGAACCACGTTCCGGTGCTGATCAACGAGAACATGGTCGGCCACAAGCTCGGCGAGTTCGCCATCACCCGGACCTTCAAGGGTCACGGCGGCGACAAGAAGTCGAAGTAAGGAGAGATGACCATGGAAGCGAAAGCCATCCTGCGCACCGCGCGCATCTCCCCGCAGAAGGCTCGACTGGTCGCCGACCAGGTGCGCGGCCTGCCGGCCGAGCGCGCCGTCAACCTGCTGAAGTTCTCCGAGAAGAAGGCCGCGGCGCTGATCAAGAAGGTGGTCGAGTCGGCCATCGCCAACGCTGAGAACAACCTGGGCGCCGACATCGACACCCTGAAGGTCAAGACCATCATGGTGGACGAGGGTCCGACCCTGAAGCGCTTCATGGCCCGCGCCAAGGGCCGCGGTACCCGCATCCTCAAGCGCACCAGCCACATCACTGTCGTCGTGGGAGAGGGCAAGTAATATGGGTCACAAAGTTCATCCCACGGGCATCCGCCTTGGCATCGCCAAGGACTGGAATTCGAAGTGGTACGCCGACAAGGGCGAGTATGCCAAGTACCTGGCGGCCGACCTGAAGGTGCGTGAGCTGCTGCGCAAGAAGCTGGCCCAGGCCGGCATCAGCCGCATCCTGATCGAGCGTCCGGCCAAGACCGCGCGCGTGACCATCCACACCGCCCGTCCGGGCGTGGTGATCGGCAAGCGCGGCGAGGACATCGAGAAGCTGCGCAAGGAGGTCTCGGAGGTGATGGGCGTCCCGGCGCACATCAACGTCACCGAGGTCCGCAAGCCGGAGCTGGACGCCCAGCTGGTCGCCGAGTCCATCGCCCAGCAGCTGGAGCGCCGCATCATGTTCCGCCGCGCCATGAAGCGCGCCGTGGGCAACGCGATGCGCCTGGGCGCCCTGGGCATCAAGGTCAACGTCGCCGGCCGCCTGAACGGCGCCGAGATCGCCCGCTCGGAGTGGTACCGCGAAGGCCGCGTGCCGCTGCACACCCTGCGCGCGGACATCGACTACGGCTTCGCCGAGGCGCACACCACCTACGGCGTCATCGGCGTCAAGGTTTGGATCTACAAGGGCGAGATCTTCGACTTCGCCCAGGTCGGACAGGAGAAGCAGGAAGAAGCCGCCCCGCGCCAGGAGCGCGGCGAGCGCGAGCGTCCCTCCCGTCCTGCACGTGAAGCGAGGTAACGGCGATGTTGCAACCCAAGCGAACCAAGTACCGCAAGCAGCACAAGGGCCGCAACGAGGGCCTGAGCTGGAGTGCCAACGCCGTGTCCTTCGGCGAGTACGGCCTGAAGGCGACCGGTCACGGCCGCCTGACCGCCCGCCAGATCGAGGCCGCGCGCCGCACGATCAGCCGCTACGTCAAGCGTGGCGGCAAGATGTGGATCCGCGTGTTCCCCGACAAGCCGATCACCCAGAAGCCCATCGAGGTGCGTATGGGTTCCGGTAAGGGCAACGTGGAGTACTGGGTGGCCCAGGTCCAGCCCGGTCGCATGATCTATGAAATCGAGGGTGTGCCCGAGGAGACCGCCCGCGAGGCGTTCCGCCTGGCCGCGGCGAAGCTCTCGGTCACCACCACCTTCGTGACCCGGACGGTGCGCTAATGGCTACGATCAAGGAACTCCGCGAAAAGTCGGCCGACGAGCTGAAGGGCCACCTGCTCGACCTGCGCAGGGAGCAGTTCTCCCTGCGCATGCAGCAGGCGACCGGCCAGCTGTCGAAGACCCACGAAATCCGCCGGGTGCGCCGCGAAATCGCGCGCGTGAAGACCCTGCTCGGCAGCAACAAGTAAGGGATCGCCGCGATGAGCGAGAACAACAGCAAGCCGCTGCGCACGATCGAAGGTCGTGTGATCAGCAACAAGATGGACAAGACGGTCACCGTCCTGGTGGAGCGCCAGGTCAAGCATCCGCTGTACGGCAAGTACATCAAGCGCTCGACGAAGCTCCACGCGCACGACGCGGACAACAGCTGCAAGGAAGGCGACGTCGTCCGCGTGACCGAGGTCGCGCCGATCTCGAAGACCAAGAACTGGCGCGTGGTTGAAATCGTCACCCGCGCGGCCGAATAAGGGAGATCTGAATCATGATCCAGATGCAGAGCTACCTCGACGCCGCCGACAATTCGGGCGCCAAGGAACTGATGTGCATCAAGGTGCTCGGCGGTTCCAAGCGCCGCTACGCGGGTATTGGCGACATCATCAAGGTGACCGTCAAGGACGCGATTCCGCGCGGCAAGGTGAAGAAGGGCGAGGTCTACGACGCCGTGGTGGTGCGCACCCGCAAGGGCGTGCGCCGTCCGGACGGCTCGGTGATCCGCTTCGACGGCAACGCCGCCGTGCTGCTGAACAACAAGCAGGAGCCGATCGGCACCCGCATCTTCGGGCCGGTTACCCGTGAGCTGCGTTCCGAGAAGTTCATGAAGATCGTCTCGCTCGCGCCTGAAGTGCTCTGAGCGGAGGAAGGCAGACATGGCAAACCGCATCAAGAAGGGCGACACCGTCGTCGTCATCGCCGGCAAGGACAAGGGCAAGCAGGGCGAGGTCATCAAGGTGGACGGCGACCGTGTGGTCGTCTCCAACGTGAACCTGGTCAAGCGGCACACCAAGCCGAACCCGCAGGCGGGCATCGCCGGCGGCGTGGTCGAGCGCGAGGCCTCGATCCACATTTCCAATGTGATGCCGCTCAACCCGGCCACCGGCAAGGGCGAGCGCATCGGGTACAAGATCCTGGAGGATGGACGCAAGATTCGTGTGTTCCGCTCCAGCGGTGAGGCGCTCGACGCCTGAGGAATGAAGTCATGACCACGCGGCTCGAAAAGTTCTACAAGGAAGAGGTGGTGCCGGCTCTGATGAAGAAGTTCGGCTACGCCAATCCGATGGAGGTCCCCCGGCTCGTCAAGATCACGCTGAACATGGGCGTGGGCGAGGCCGCCAGCAACAAGAAGGTGCTGGAGAACGCCATGGCCGACATGGCCAAGATCGCCGGCCAGAAGCCGGTGGCCACCAAGGCCCGCGTTTCCGTGGCGTCGTTCAAGATCCGTGACGGCTGGCCCATCGGCTGCAAGGTCACCCTGCGCCGCGACCGTATGTTCGAGTTCCTGGACCGCCTGATCAACGTCGCGCTGCCGCGCGTGCGCGACTTCCGCGGCGTGTCCGGCCGTGCCTTCGACGGTCGCGGCAACTACAACATGGGCGTGAAGGAGCAGATCATCTTCCCGGAGATCGACTTCGACGCGGTCGACGCTCTCCGCGGCATGGACATCGCCATCACGACCACCGCCAAGACCGACGCCGAAGCCAAGGCGCTGCTCGAGGCGTTCAAGTTCCCGTTCCGCAACTAAGGGCTAGACACATGGCAAAGACCTCGATGGTCAACCGCGAAGCGAAGCGGGAGAAGCTGGCCAGGAAGTACGCGGCCAAGCGCGAGGCCCTGAAGAAGGTGATCTCGAGCCAGACCGCCTCGTACGAGGAGAAGATGGAGGCGGCCGCCAAGCTGCAGAAGCTGCCGCGCGACTCCTCGCCGTGCCGCCAGCGCAACCGCTGCGAGATCTCGGGCCGTCCGCGCGGCGTCTACCGCAAGTTCGGCCTGGGCCGCAACATGCTGCGCCAGGCGACCATGCGCGGCGACGTGCCGGGCCTGCGCAAGGCCAGCTGGTAACACCGGGCAGGGCGGCCCCGGCCGCCCGCCAGGCAGCTCCACCCGGATGCCGGCCCCCAAGGGCCGGTTCTTCGGCTATAATCCCGCGCTTCCGCCTCGGTGCCGGGAGCCGGCAAAGGCCCTGGCCTCTCCCAGGACAACCCAGAAGTTCGCGAAAGCGGATATCGGTGCACTCAAGGAACCACTATGAGCATGACTGATCCCATCGCCGACATGCTGGTCCGCATCAAGAATGCGGCCGCGGTCGGCAAGCCGGCGGTGAAGCTGCCTTCCTCCAAGATCAAGCTCGCCATCGCCAACGTCCTGAAGGACGAGGGCTATGTGAGCGACGTTCGCGTCATCAAGGGCGAGAACAACAAGGCCGAACTGGAGATCGTGCTGAAGTACTTCGAGGGCCGTCCGGTCATCGAGCAGCTGCAGCGCGTGTCGCGTTCCGGCCTGCGCCAGTACCGCGGCAAGAACGAGCTGCCGAAGGTGCTCGGCGGCCTCGGCGTGGCCATCATCTCCACCTCCAATGGCATCATGACCGACGCGCAGGCGCGTCGCGCCGGCATCGGCGGCGAAGTCCTGTGCTACGTGGCCTGATCGAAGGAGTACGACGACAATGTCCCGCGTAGCCAAGAAGCCGATCGCCCTGCCGAAGGGCGTCGAACTGAACATCCAGCCCGAGAGCGTCAGCGCCAAGGGCCCGAAGGGCATGCTGAGCCTGGCCAAGCCGGCCGGCGTGCAGATCACCGTCCAGGACGGCCAGGCCGTCCTGTCCGCGAACGACCCGTCGCTGATCCCGATGGCCGGCACCGTGCGCGCCATCCTGGCGAACATGGTCAAGGGCGTGTCCGAGGGCTTCGAGCGCAAGCTCGAGCTGGTGGGCGTGGGTTACCGTGCCGCGATGCAGGGCAAGGACCTGAGCCTGTCGCTGGGCTTCTCCCACCCGGTCATCTTCAAGGCGCCGGAGGGCATCACCCTGTCCACCCCGAGCCAGACCGAGATCGTGGTGCAGGGCGCCGACAAGCAGCGCGTCGGTGAAGTCGCGGCCAAGATCCGCGCCTTCCGTCCGCCGGAGCCGTACAAGGGCAAGGGCGTGAAGTACTCCGACGAAGTCATCATCCGCAAGGAAGCCAAGAAGGCCTAATCCGGGGCCGCGGCTCCGGGCCCCCGGCCCGGGGCCACCCGGCGACGCCGATCCGCTTCCACGAGGTAACCAACATGAGCATCAAGAACGACGCCCGTCTGCGCCGCGCCAAGGCCACCCGCGCGCACATCCGCAAGCTCGGCGTTCCGCGCCTGTCGGTGCTGCGCACCGGCCAGCACCTGTACGCCCAGCTGTTCACCGCCGACGGCTCCAAGGTCATCGCCGCGGCGAACACGCTGCAGGCCGAGGTGAAGGAGGGCCTGAAGAACGGCAAGAACACCGAGGCCGCGGCCAAGGTCGGCCGCATCATCGCCGAGCGTGCCAGGGCCGCGGGCATCGAGAAGATCGCCTTCGACCGTTCGGGCTACCGTTACCACGGGCGCATCAAGGCCCTGGCCGACGCGGCCCGCGAGGGCGGCCTGCAGTTCTGATTCCGCGGGCTCGCTTCGGGCCCGTCCTGCCGGCGCAGGTGGCGCCGGGCGCCGCCTCCCTTCTGCGGAGGCGTGTCGCTCCACCGCGGTAGACCAACAACAACAAGCGGCCCGAGCCGTACATATCCAACAACCAAGGAATTCGACATGGCAGAAGAACGTGCACCGCGGGGCCGCGATCGCGACCGCAACCGCGAAGAGAAGATCGACGACGGCATGATCGAGAAGCTGGTCGCGGTCAACCGCGTCAGCAAGACCGTCAAGGGCGGCCGCCAGTTCACCTTCACCGCGCTGACCGTGGTCGGCGACGGCGAGGGCCGCGTCGGCTTCGGCTACGGCAAAGCCCGCGAGGTCCCGGTGGCGATCCAGAAGTCGATGGAATACGCCCGCAAGTCGATGGTCAAGGTCGACCTGAACAACGGCACCCTGTGGCACCCGGTCAAGGCCGGCCACGGCGCGGCCCGCGTATTCATGCAGCCGGCCTCCGAGGGTACCGGTGTGATCGCCGGTGGCGCGATGCGCGCCGTCCTGGAAGCCGTGGGCGTGAAGAACGTGCTGGCCAAGGCCGTCGGTTCGCGCAACCCGATCAACCTGGTCCGCGCCACCATGAAGGGCCTGGCGGCGATGCAGTCGCCCGAGCGCATCGCGGCCAAGCGCGGCAAGAAGGTGGAGGAACTCCTCAATGGCTAACGAGCCCAACAAGCCCGTCAGGGGGCGCCTGGTGCGCGCCCCCCGCGGTCCCCAGCCCCGCCACCGCCTCTCGGTCCGCGCCCTGGGCCTGAACAAGCTCAACGACGTGCGCGAGCTGAAGGACAGCCCGCAGGTCCGTGGCCTCATCAACCAGCTGCACTACCTGGTGCGGGTCGAGGAGTAAGGAGAATCCCATGCGTCTGAATACTCTCAAGCCCGCCGAGGGCGCCCGCAAGGAGCGCACCCGCGTCGGCCGCGGCATCGGTTCCGGCCTGGGCAAGACCGCCGGCCGCGGCCACAAGGGCTCCTACGCCCGCGCCGGCAAGGGCAAGATCAAGGCCGGCTTCGAAGGCGGCCAGACCCCGATGCAGCGCCGCCTGCCGAAGGTCGGTTTCCGTTCGCTGACCGCGAAGGACACCGCCGAGGTGCTGCTGTACAAGCTGGCCCTGGTCGAGGGCGACGTGGTGGACTTCGCCACCCTGAAGGCGGCCAAGCTGGTGTCGAGCACCGCCAAGCGCGCCAAGATCGTCAAGAAGGGCGACATCGCCCGCAAGCTGACGGTCAAGGGCGTGCACGTCACCGCCGGCGCCAAGGCGGCGATCGAGGCCGCCGGCGGCAGCGTCGAGGAGTAAGCGGCCCATGGCGCAGAGCGGCATCGGCAACATCGGCGGCGGCTTGGCGAAGTTCACCGAACTGCGCCAGCGCCTGCTGTTCGTGCTCGGAGCATTGATCGTCTACCGCATCGGATGCTTCGTGCCGGTGCCCGGCGTCAATCCCGATGCCATGCTGGCGATGATGCAGGCGCAGGGTGGCGGCATCGTGGACATGTTCAACATGTTCTCGGGCGGCGCCCTGCACCGCTTCAGCGTGTTCGCGCTGAACGTCATGCCGTACATCTCGGCGTCGATCGTGATGCAGCTGGCCGTGCACATCTTCCCGGCGCTGAAGTCGCTGCAGAAGGAAGGCGAGTCCGGCCGCCGCAAGATCACCCAGTACTCGCGCATCGGCGCGGTGCTGCTGGCGGTGGTGCAGGGCGGCAGCATCGCGCTGGCCCTGCAGAACCAGGTCGCGCCGGGCGGCATGCCCGTGGTGTACAACCCGGGCGCCGGCTTCGTGCTGACCGCCGTGGTGGCCCTGACCGCCGGCACCATCTTCCTGATGTGGCTGGGCGAGCAGGTGACCGAGCGCGGCATCGGCAACGGCGTTTCGCTGATCATCTTCGCGGGCATTGTGGCCGGCCTGCCGGGCGCGGTCATCCAGACCGTCGAGGCCTACCGCAACGGCAGCATGAACTTCCTCACGCTGCTGGTCGTGGTCGCGGTGGTGCTGGGCTTCACCTGGTTCGTGGTGTTCGTCGAGCGCGGCCAGCGCCGCATCACGGTGAACTACGCGCGGCGCCAGGGCGGCCGGAACGCATACATGAACCAGAGCTCGTTCCTGCCGCTGAAGCTCAACATGTCCGGCGTGATCCCGGCGATCTTCGCCTCGAGCATCCTGGCGTTCCCGGCCACGCTGAGCATGTGGTCCGGCCAGGCGACCTCCGCCACCTGGCTGCAGCGCATCGCCAATGCGCTGGCCCCGGGCGAGCCGCTGCACATGATCGTGTTCGCGGCCCTGATCACCGGCTTCGCGTTCTTCTACACGGCGCTGGTGTTCAACTCGCAGGAGACGGCCGACAACCTCAAGAAGTCGGGCGCCCTGATCCCGGGCATCCGGCCGGGCAAGGCCACTGCCGAGTACATCGACGGCGTGCTGACCCGGCTGACCGCGGCGGGCGCGGCCTACCTGGTGGTGGTCTGCCTGCTGCCGGAGGTGATGCGGACGCAGCTGGGCACTTCGTTCTACTTCGGCGGCACCTCGCTGCTGATCGTGGTGGTCGTGGTGATGGACTTCATCGCCCAGATCCAGGCCCACCTGATGTCGCACCAGTACGAAAGCCTGCTGAAGAAGGCCAACCTCAAGGGTGGCTCCCGCGGCCCGGTCCGCGGCTGAGACGGCAACATGACACGCGCCGGCGGAGAGCCCTCCGCCGGACCCGGCACTCCAGGCCGGGAACCTACAGGGCGGCCCGTGCGACGTCTCGCGCGTGGGTGAGATTCCGCAGTGCCGCGCGGGAGTAGCGCGGCCGGCGGTCCGGGAAACCGGCCGCCAGCGGGGTCCGGCGCCGGAGCATGGGCACACTCCCCATGCCGGGTCGGCGGCTCCAGCCCGGAGCCGCCGGCTTCCAAGTAATCCGGGACATTGCTAGAATTCGCAGTTCACTTTCGAACCATCCTGTCGGGCGGCCGCGCGTCGCCCCGACCCTCAAGTTTGGAGATCGCGTCATGGCGCGTATTGCAGGCGTCAACCTGCCGACCCACAAGCACGTGTGGGTGGGTCTGCAGAGCATCTATGGCATCGGCCGTACCCGGTCGAAGAAGGTTTGCGAGGCCGCGGGCGTCAACCCGTCGACCAAGATCCGTGACCTGTCCGAGCCCGAAGTCGAGCGCCTGCGCGCCGAAGTCGGCAAGTACGTGGTGGAGGGCGACCTGCGCCGCGAGGTCGGCATCGCCATCAAGCGCCTGATGGACCTGGGCTGCTACCGTGGCCTGCGCCACCGTCGTGGCCTGCCGGTGCGCGGCCAGCGCACCCGTACCAACGCCCGCACCCGCAAGGGTCCGCGCAAGGCGATCAAGAAGTAAGGGACAAAGACCATGGCCAAGCCGGCAGCTGCCAAGACCAAGAAGAAGATCAAGCGCGTCGTCACCGACGGCATCGCCCACGTGCACGCGTCCTTCAACAACACCATCGTCACCATCACCGACCGCCAGGGCAACGCCCTCGCGTGGGCCACTTCGGGCGCCTCGGGTTTCCGTGGTTCGCGCAAGTCGACCCCGTTCGCCGCGCAGGTGGCCGCCGAGAAGGCCGGCCGCGCCGCGCTGGACTACGGCGTCAAGTCGCTGGAAGTGCGCATCAAGGGCCCGGGTCCGGGCCGCGAGTCCGCCGTGCGTTCGCTGAACGCCGTGGGCTACAAGATCACCAACATCGTCGACGTGACGCCGATCCCGCACAACGGGTGCCGTCCGCCGAAGAAGCGCCGCGTCTAAGGGGGCGATAAGAAATGGCTCGTTACATCGGTCCTACCTGCAAGCTGGCGCGCCGCGAAGGCGCCGACCTGTTCCTGAAGAGCCCGGCCCGTGCGCTGGATTCCAAGTGCAAGCTGGAGCAGAAGCCCGGCCAGCACGGTGCCGCGCGCAAGGGCAAGCTGTCCGACTACGCCACCCAGCTGCGCGAGAAGCAGAAGGTCAAGCGCATCTACGGCCTGCTCGAGCGCCAGTTCCGCAACTACTACAAGAAGGCCTCGACCCGGAAGGGCAACACCGGCGAGACCCTTCTGCAGCTGCTGGAGACCCGCCTGGACAACGTCGTGTACCGCATGGGCTTCGCGGTGACCCGTCCGTCCGCCCGCCAGCTGGTCTCGCACCGTGGCGTGCTGGTCAACGGCAAGCCGGTCAACCTGCCATCGTACCAGGTCAAGGCCGGCGACACGATCTCGCTGTCGGAGAAGGCGCAGAAGCAGCTGCGCGTCCAGGAGGCCCTGACCCTCGCCGAGCAGCACGACCTGATCCCGTCCTGGGTCGAGGTCGATGCCAAGAAGTTCACTGGCGTGTTCAAGGCCGTCCCGGACCGCGCCGACCTGCCGGCGGACATCAACGAAGCGCTGATCGTCGAGCTGTATTCGAAGTAATCGTGGCAGCCCGCCGCGCCTGGCCTCCAGGCGCGGCGCCGCATTCCCACCCCGGCCGGATCGCGTCGCCCCGCCACATCCGGCCGCCCCCCGGACAAGGGGCCACACATCAGGGCCGGCGGTTCGCAGATCGTCGGTCCATTGCAGGAGAATCCGCAACATGACGGTTACCGCCAACCAGGTCCTGCGTCCCCGCGGACCGCAGATCGAACGCCTCAACGGCAATCGCGCCAAGATCGTGATCGAGCCGCTCGAGCGCGGCTACGGCCATACGCTCGGCAACGCGCTGCGCCGCGTGCTGCTGTCCTCGATCCCGGGCTTCGCGATTACCGAGGTCGAGATCGACGGCGTGCTGCATGAGTACACCACGGTCGAGGGCCTGCAGGAGGACGTGCTCGAGGTCCTGCTGAACCTGAAGGACGTGGCCATCCGCATGCACAGCGGCGAGAGCACCACCGTGACCCTGAGCAAGCAGGGCCCGGGCGTGGTCACCGCTGGTGACATCAAGACCGACCACAACGTCGAGATCGTCAACCCCGACCACGTCATCTGCCACCTGACCAAGGACACGGCGCTGAACATGCGCCTGAAGGTGGAGCGCGGCCTGGGTTACCAGCCGGCCACCGCCCGTCGCCGTCCGGACGAGGAGACCCGCGCGATCGGCCGCCTGATGCTGGACGCATCGTTCTCGCCGGTGCGCCGCGTCGCCTATTCGGTCGAGGCCGCGCGCGTGGAGCAGCGCACCGACCTGGACAAGCTGGTCATCGACATCGAGACCAACGGCACCATCGACGCCGAGGAGGCCGTGCGCACCGCCGCCGACATCCTCACCGACCAGCTGTCCGTGTTCGGCGACTTCACGCACCGCGACCGCGGCGCCGCCAAGCCGACCCCGGCCGGCGTGGATCCGATGCTGCTGCGTCCGATCGACGACCTGGAGCTGACCGTGCGCTCGGCCAACTGCCTGAAGGCCGAGAGCATCTACTACATCGGCGACCTGATCCAGAAGACCGAGGTCGAGCTGCTCAAGACCCCGAATCTGGGCAAGAAGTCGCTCACCGAGATCAAGGAAGTGCTGGCCCAGCGCGGCCTGTCGCTTGGCATGAAGCTGGAGAACTGGCCGCCGGCCGGCATCGCCCAGCACGGCATGCTCGGCTGAGCAACGCCCCCCGGCCGGCGCCCCCGGGTGCCGGCCGCCCGGGTACCGGTCCGGCCACGGAGGCCGGGCCAGGCTCCCTCCCGGGAGCCAACGCAGTCGGCACCAGGACAGGGCCGCGACACCGCTTCACAGACGCCTGCGTTCCGGCGCAGGGCAGCAAGCGTCGACGGGCATGAAGCCCGCGGCGACTCTCCGGCCAGGACGGCCGGTTCGGGCCAGCGCAGTCCAATGCTTCAACGCCTGGATGGCGACAGCGATACACAACGATTCAACATTCAACAGGAACCAGAGCCATGCGCCACCAGAAAGCCGGTCGCAAGTTCAGCCGCACCAGCGCCCACCGCCAAGCCATGTTCCGCAACATGGCCGCGTCGCTGTTCAAGCACGAGATCATCAAGACCACGCTCCCCAAGGCCAAGGAGCTGCGTCGCGTCGCCGAGCCGCTGATCACGCTGGCCAAGGTCGACAGCGTGGCCAACCGCCGTCTGGCCTTCGCCCGCCTGCGTGACAAGGAGGCCGTCGGCAACCTGTTCACCATGCTGGGCCCGCGCTACCAGAACCGCCCGGGTGGCTACCTGCGCATCCTCAAGTGCGGTTTCCGCGCCGGCGACAACGCGCCGATGGCCTACGTCGAGCTGGTCGACCGTCCACAGGCGGCCGAGTGAGCGCGCCGCACAAGCTGCCAAGTCCGTGGAACCCCGGCCCAGGCCGGGGTTCCGCGTTCCGGGCCCCGGTTACGCGCGCGCGGCGGATGGGGAATAATCGGGCGATCCCCACGCGGTGCCGTTGCCGATGAATCCTTTCCAGTGGAGTTTCCGTGCCCAGTTCCTCGCCGGTTTCCTCGGCTGCGCGGCGATCCTGGCCTACGCCATCCACACCCAGCTCAACCTGGGCCTGGAGCCGTGCCCGCTGTGCATCTTCCAGCGCATCGCCTACGCGGCGCTGGGCCTGGTGTTCCTGGTGGGCGGGCTGCACGGCCCGCGCGGGGCCGGTGGACGCCGCGCGTACGGCGCGCTGGTGGCGCTGGCGGCGCTGGCGGGCATCGGCATCGCCGGCCGCCACCTCTGGCTGCAGATGCAGCCGCCCACGGGCGCGCCCACCTGCGGGGTGCCGCTGTCGTTCATGCGGGAGACCATGGGCCCGCTGGAGCTGGTGCGCAAGGTGCTCACCGGCACCGGCGACTGCGGCACCGTGGACTGGACCTTCCTCGGCCTGTCCATGCCGGCCTGGAGCCTGATCGGCCTGGTCCTGCTGGGGGGCTGGGGCCTGCAGGCGGCCCTGCGCCGGCGCAAGGGCCGCTACCGCCCCTGAGCGGCTCCCCGTCTTCCCTACACCGGGCTTCCTCCACATGAGCACCCCAGAACGCAGCCCCGATCCCGTCACGCCGCCGGCCGGCTGGGCGCCGGACAGCTGGCGTCGCCGGCCCGCGCTGCAGATGCCGCAGTACCCCGACCCGGCCGCGCTGGAGGCGGTGCTGGCCGAACTGCGCCGGCTGCCGCCGCTGGTGACCTCGTGGGAGATCCTCGCGCTCAAGCGCCAGCTGGCCGAGGCCCAGGAGGGCCGGCGCTTCCTGCTGCAGGGCGGCGACTGCGCCGAGAGCTTCAGCGACTGCGAATCGGGCCTGATCACCAACCGCCTGAAGGTGCTGTTGCAGATGAGCCTGGTGCTGGTGCACGGGCTGCGCCTGCCGGTGGTGCGGGTGGGGCGCTTCGCCGGCCAGTACGCCAAGCCGCGCTCGGCCGACACCGAGGCCCGCGGCGGCGTGACCCTGCCCAGCTACCGCGGCGACGTGATCAACCGCCCCGAGTTCACCGCCGAAGCGCGGGTCCCGGACCCGCGGCTGATGGTCAAGGCCCACGCGCGCTCGGCCATGACCATGAACTTCGTCCGCGCCCTGGTGGACGGCGGCTTCGCCGACCTGCACCACCCGGAGTACTGGAACCTGGGCTGGATGCAGCATTCCTCGCTGGCGGCCGAGTACCAGCGCATGGTGGACTCCATCGGCGACGCCGTGCGCTTCATGGAGACCCTGTCCGGCACCGAGGTGCACAACCTCAACCGGGTGGACTTCTACACCTCGCACGAGGCGCTGCTGCTGTACTACGAGGAGGCGCTGACCCGTGAGGTGCCGCGCCAGTACGGCTGGTTCAACCTGGGCACGCACTTCCCTTGGATCGGCATGCGCACCGCGGCCCTGGACGGGGCGCACGTGGAGTACCTGCGCGGCGTGCGCAACCCGGTCGCGGTCAAGGTCGGCCCTTCGGTGCAGCCGGACCAGCTGCTGCGCCTGATCGACGTGCTCAACCCGGACGACGAACCGGGCCGGCTGACCCTCATCCACCGCATGGGCGCGGCGCAGATCGCGCAGAAGCTGCCGCCGCTGCTGGAGGCGGTACGCCGCGAGGGGCGCCGCGTGCTGTGGGTGTGCGATCCGATGCACGGCAACACCGAGAGCACGGCCAACGGCTTCAAGACCCGCCGCTTCGAGAACATCCTGGCCGAGGTCGAGCAGAGCTTCGACCTGCACGCCGCCGCCGGCACCCGCCTGGGCGGCGTGCACCTGGAGCTGACCGGCGAGGACGTCACCGAGTGCACCGGGGGCGCGCGCGAGCTCAAGGATGCCGACCTGGAGCGGGCCTACCGCTCCACCGTGGACCCGCGCCTGAACTACGAACAGTCGCTGGAGATCGCCATGGCCATCGTGCGCAAGCGCGGCCAGGCGCGCGGTGCGGACCCGGCCTGATCCCGCGCGGCGCTTGCGCGCCGCTCACGCCCGGGATGGCAGCATGGGGCACCACCGGTGCGCCATGCGGCCGCTGGCCGGTCGCATGGCTGCCTCCCACGGCAACGCGAGGAGCAGAGCGATGTCCGACCCGTCGTACGCCACGGCCGCCTGGGCCGCGCCAGACTGGCGCCTGCTGGGCGCCTACGCCATTCCCATCGGCGCCGCGCTGCTGCTGGGCCTGCTGGTGCACTTCGTGCTGCGCCGGCTGGCCAGGCGCATCGCGCTGAAGGAATCCACCCGCGCCCGCATCGCCCACGCAGTGATCCTGCCGCTGGCCTTCGCGCTGCCGCTGATGTTCCTGGGCGCCGCACTGCGCGCGGTGCCGATGCCGGAGGCGCACCTGCAGGCCTGGGTTCACGGCCTGCGCCTGGCCGTGTTCGCCTGCTTCACCTGGCTGCTGGTGCGCATCGTCGGCGCGGTCGAGGCCTCGATCCTGCGCCACAACCCGATGGAGGTGGCCGACAACCTGCACGCACGCCGGATCCAGACCCAGACCCGGGTACTGGGCCGCGTGGCCCAGGGCGCGATCCTCCTGCTCGGCACGGCGCTGGCGCTGATGACCTTCCCGGCGGTGCGCCAGGTGGGCGCGACCCTGCTGGCCTCGGCGGGCATCGCCGGCCTGGTCGCCGGCATCGCCGCCCGGCCGGTGTTCGGCAACCTGATCGCCGGCCTGCAGATCGCCTTGGCCCAGCCGATCCGCCTGGACGACGTGGTGATCGTGGAAGGGGAGTGGGGCAGGATCGAGGAGATCACCAGCACCTACGTGGTGGTGCGGATCTGGGACGAGCGGCGCCTGGTGGTGCCGCTGTCCTGGTTCATCGAGAACCCGTTCCAGAACTGGACCCGCCGCACCGCGCAGATGCTCGGCACCGCCTTCCTGTGGCTGGACTACCGCACGCCGATGGAGGAGGTGCGGGCCGAGCTGGAGCGCATCTGCCGCGCCGATCCGCGCTGGGACGGACGGGTCTGCACCGCCCAGGTCACCGAGACCGGCGAGCACGTGATGCAGGTACGCCTGCTGGTGAGCGCGCGCGACTCCGGCGAGGCCTTCGACCTGCGCTGCGCGGTGCGCGAGCGCATGATCGATTTCCTGGCCCGCCACCATCCCTACGCATTGCCGCGGCTGCGCGCGCAGATCGACCGTGATGCCGGCCCGGCGGCGCCACGGCGCGGCCCGGCGCCCGGCGCGCCGGACTCGCCGCGGGCCGAGGACGGTGGGGCCGCGGCCGCTCCGCCGGCCTGAGTCAGCGCGGTTGCCGGACCCTGGCGGTGGGCGCGAAGGCGGGTGGGCGCCGGGCGCGGGTCAGCGACTCGAAGGCGTGGCCGATGCGCAACAGGCGCGCCTCGCTCCAGGCCGGGCCGATGAAGGCCAGGCCCAGCGGCAGGCCGTCGCTGTGGCCCATGGGCACGGTCAGCGAGGGATAGCCGGCCACCGCCGCGGCGCCGTAGCTGCCGCCCGGGAAGCGGTCGCCGCCGCCCAGGTCGATCGGCCAGGCCACGCCGGTGGTCGGCGCCACCAGCACGTCCAGGGCCTGGGCGCGCAACGCCGCGTCGATGCCCTCCGGCCCCGCCAGGCGCCGGGCCCGGCTGCGCGCGGCGATGTACTCCGGGGCGTTCAGGCCGCCCCGCGCGGCCGCCTGCTCGAACAGCTCCTGGCCGAAATGGGGCATGACCCTGTCGGCATGGGCGCGGTTGTATCCGATCAGGTCCTCCAGGGTGCGCACCGGGGCCTGGCGCTGCTGCAGGTAGCGCTCCACGCCGGCCTTGAACTCGTGCAGCAGGACCTCGAGCTCGTCGTCCTCCCACTGGCCCTCGGTGGGGATCTCCGCGTCCACCACGACGGCGCCGGCCTGGCGCATGGCCGCCACGGCGCGCTCGGTGGCCTCGGCCACCGCCGGGGAGATGGCCATGTGCCGGCGCAGCAGGCCGATGCGCACGCCGCGCAGGGATGCCCCGCGCAGCTGCCCGGCGTAGTCGAAGGTGGCCAGCTGCGGATTGCGGGCGGTGGCCGGGTCGGCCGGGTCGCGTCCGGCGATGGCCGCCAGCAGCAGGGCGGCGTCCTCCACCGTGCGCGTCATCGGTCCGGCGGTGTCCTGGCTGTGCGAGATCGGCACGATGCCGTCGCGGCTGACCAGGCCCACGGTCGGCTTCAGCCCCACCAGGCCGGTCACCGCCGCCGGGCATAGGATGCTGCCGTCGGTCTCGGTACCGATGCCGGCCACGGCCAGGTTGGCCGCCACCGCCACCGCGGTGCCGGAGCTGGAGCCGCAGGGCGAGCGGTCCAGGGCGTAGGGGTTGCGGGTCTGGCCGCCCGCCGAGCTCCAGCCGGAGGTGGAGCGGGTGGAGCGGAAGTTGGCCCACTCGCTCAGGTTGGTCTTGCCCAGGATCACCGCCCCGGCCTCGCGCAGGCGCTGCACCAGGAAGGCGTCGCGGTTGGGCCGGAAGCGGGACAGGGCCAGGGAGCCGGCGGTGGTGGCCATCGGCGTGGCGTCGATGTTGTCCTTCAGCACCACCGGGATGCCGTGCAGGGGGCCGCGGACACGGCCGGCACGGCGCTCGGCGTCGCGCTCGGCCGCCTCGGTGCGGGCGGCCGGGTTGACCTCGATGTAGGCGTTCAGGCGCGGGCCGTTGCGGTCCAGCGCCACGATCCGCTCCAGGTAGGCCTGGACCAGGGCGTGGCTGGTGGTCTCGCCGCGCTCCATCGCCGCCTGCAGGTCGGCGATGCCGGCCTCGGCGTAGGCGAAGGGCTCCGCCGCCCGGGCGGGCGGGGGCGGCGCGTCGTCGACGTGGTCGCAGGCGGCCGGCAGGCAGGCCAGCAGCGCGGCCAGGAGTACCGCTGGGCGCATGGTTCCCCTCGTTCCCCGGGAAGTGCCGGACCGAGCCTACGTCGGCCGGCCCCTCCCAGGCAAACGGGGACGTGCCGGCTCAGGCGGCGCGCGAGGCGCGCTTGCGGTCGCTCTCGGTCAGCAGCTTCTTGCGCAGGCGGATGGCCTTGGGCGTGACCTCGACCAGCTCGTCGTCCTCGATGAACTCCAGCGCCTGCTCCAGCGACATGCGGATCGGCGGGGTGAGCTGGATGGCGTCGTCCTTGCCGGCGGCGCGGATGTTGGTCAGCTGCTTCTCGCGCAGGGCGTTGACCGTCAGGTCGTTGTCCTTGGCGTGGATGCCGACCAGCATGCCCTCGTAGATGTTCTCGCCGGCGTCGATCAGCAGGCGGCCGCGCTCCTGCAGCATGTTCAGCGCGTAGGCCGGGGCCTGGCCCTGGCCGTTGGAGATCATCACGCCGTTGGGGCGCTTAGCGATGGCGCCTTCCTGCTTCGGACCGTAGTGGTCGAAGATGTGGAACATCAGGCCGGTGCCGGAGGTGAGGGTCTTGAACTCGCTCTGGAAGCCGATCAGGCCGCGCGCCGGGATGATGTAGTCCAGGCGCACCCGGCCCTTGCCGTCCAGCTCCATGTTGCGCAGCTGGCCCTTGCGGATGCCCAGCTTTTCCATCACGCCGCCCTGGTGCTCCTCCTCGATGTCGACCACCAGCTGCTCGTACGGCTCCATCAGCTGGCCGTCGATCTCCTTGATGATCACCTCGGGGCGGGAGACGCCCAGCTCGTAACCCTCGCGGCGCATGGTCTCGATCAGCACCGACAGGTGCAGCTCGCCGCGGCCGGAGACCTTGAAGCGGTCCGGGTCCTCGGTGTCCTCCACGCGCAGGGCGACGTTGTGCAGGGTCTCGCGCATCAGCCGCTCGCGGATCTGGCGGCTGGTGAGGAACTTGCCGCCGGAGAAGTCCTTGTGGCCGGCGAAGGGCGAGTTGTTGACCTGGAAGGTCATGGAGATGGTCGGCTCGTCCACGCTCAGCGGCGGCAGCGCCTCGGGGGCGGCCGGGTCGGTGAGCGTGTCGGAGATGCCCAGGCCCTCGATGCCGGAGATGGCGACGATGTCGCCGGCCTGGGCCTCGGCCGCCTCGTGGCGCTCCAGGCCGAGGAAGCCCAGCACCTGCAGCACCTTGCCCTGGCGCTTCCTGCCCTCGCGGTCGATCACCGCCACCGGCATGTTCGGGCGCACGCGGCCGCGCTGGATGCGGCCGATGCCGATCAGGCCCACGTAGCTGTTGTAGTCCAGCTGGCTGATGCGCATCTGGAACGGGCCGTCCAGGTCGACCTGCGGCGGCTTGACGTGCTGCATGATCGCCTCGTACAGCGGGGTCATGTCGCCGCTGTGGGCCTCGGGGTCCAGGCTGGCATAGCCGTTGAGCGCGGAGGCGTAGACCACCGGGAAGTCCATCTGCTCCTCGGTGGCGCCGAGCCGGTCGAACAGGTCCCAGACCTGCTCCACCACCCAGTCGGGGCGCGCACCGGGGCGGTCGATCTTGTTGACCACCACGATCGGCTTGAAGCCCATCGCGAAGGCCTTCTGGGTCACGAAGCGGGTCTGCGGCATCGGGCCGTCCATCGCGTCCACCAGCAGCAGCACCGAGTCCACCATCGACAGCACCCGCTCCACCTCGCCGCCGAAGTCGGCGTGGCCAGGGGTGTCCACGATGTTGATGCGGTTGCCCCTCCAGTTGATCGCCGTGTTCTTGGCCAGGATGGTGATGCCGCGTTCCTTCTCCTGGTCGTTGCTGTCCATCACGCGTTCGGCCAGCTGGGTGCGCTCGCTGAGGGTGCCGGACTGCTTGAGCAGCTGGTCGACCAGGGTGGTCTTGCCATGGTCGACGTGGGCGACGATGGCGATGTTGCGCAGGTTCTCGATGGACATGAGGAATGGTCGCGCCGCGTCGCGCGCAGGGGAAGGGGACGGGAAGCCGGCTATTATAAACGGTCATGTCCATTCGCCGGGGGTGTCCCCTGGCGTCCTTCAGGGAGCGGCCGGCCGCCAGGCGCGGGCGCCCCCGCCCACCCCGCGCAGGAGCCTGCCGATGTCCCTCATTGCCCATTTCGACACCGTCCGTGGCCCGATCCGGGTCGAACTGCTGCCCGACAAGGCGCCGCTCACGGTGGCCAACTTCGTCAACCTGGCCCGGCGCGGCTTCTACGACGGCCTGAACTTCCACCGCGTGATCGCCGACTTCATGATCCAGGGCGGCTGCCCCGAGGGCACCGGCCGCGGCGGCCCCGGCTACCGCTTCGAGGACGAGACCGACAACGGCGTGCGCCACGAGCGCGGCGTGCTGTCCATGGCCAACGCCGGCCCCAACACCAACGGCAGCCAGTTCTTCATCACCCACGTGCCGTGCCCGTGGCTGGACGGCCGCCACACCGTGTTCGGCAAGGTCATCGAGGGCCAGGACGTGGTGGACAGCATCGTCCAGGGCGACGTGATCAACTCCATCCGCATCGAGGGCGACGCCGAGGCCGTACTGGCCGCCAAGGCCGACCGCGTGGCCGAGTGGAACCGCCATCTGGACGCCTGATCGCGGCCATATGCCGCGCCGATCGGCGCCGATCCGGGCGGGGCGGCCCGGGGCCGCGTGGTAAAATCGCGGGCCCGGACGACGGTATCCCGCGCGACCCCGCCGGCGCAGTGCCGGAGCGTGGCGCAGGGGCGACCCCCCGCCTTGGACCAAAGGCTGACGGCACCGGGTCGCGGCGTCCATTAACCTGCGCGACGCCGCGGCACGCGCGCCGCCCGCCCATTCTTTCCCCGCGACACCACAAGGATTTCCCGAGATGAAGACCCCCGTTCGAGTTGCCGTCACCGGCGCCGCCGGCCAGATCGGTTACGCCCTGCTGTTCCGCATCGCCTCCGGCGAGATGCTGGGCAAGGACCAGCCCGTGATCCTGCAGCTGCTGGAGCTGCCGAACGAGAAGGCGCAGGCCGCGCTCAAGGGCGTGATGATGGAGCTGGAGGACTGCGCGTTCCCGCTGCTGGCCGGCATGGTCGGCACCGACGATCCGGAAGTGGCGTTCAAGGACGCCGACATCGCCCTGCTGGTCGGCGCGCGTCCGCGCGGTCCGGGCATGGAGCGCAAGGACCTGCTGCTGGAGAACGCCAAGATCTTCACCGCCCAGGGCGCGGCTCTGAACAAGGTCGCTAAGCGCGACGTGAAGGTACTGGTGGTGGGCAACCCGGCCAACACCAACGCCTACATCGCCATGAAGTCCGCGCCCGACCTGCCGGCGAAGAACTTCACCGCCATGCTGCGCCTGGACCACAACCGCGCGCTGAGCCAGCTGGCCGCCAAGGCCGGCGTGGCCGTGGGCGACATCGAGAAGATGGTGGTGTGGGGCAACCACAGCCCGACCATGTACCCGGACTACCGCTTCGCCACCGTCAACGGCCAGTCGCTGAAGGACATGATCAACGACGCCGGCTGGAACGCCAACGAGTTCATCCCGAAGGTGGGCAAGCGCGGCGCCGCCATCATCGAGGCGCGCGGCCTGTCCTCGGCGGCCTCGGCCGCCAATGCCGCCATCGACCACATCCGCGACTGGGTGCTGGGCAGCAACGGCAAGTGGGTGACCATGGGCGTGCCGTCCGACGGCTCCTACGGCATCCCGGAGGGCGTGATCTTCGGCTTCCCGGTGACCACCGAGAACGGCGAGTACACCATCGTCAAGGACCTGCCGATCGACGAGTTCAGCCAGAAGGCCCTGGACAGGACCCTGGCCGAGCTGGAGGAAGAGCGTTCCGGCGTGGCCCACCTGCTGGGCTGAGCCGGCGGGCGGCACGATGCGAGGACAGGGCGGCTCCGGCCGCCCTGTCTTTTTCCGTGGCCGCGGCGCGCGCGTCCGGCGCCGCGATTGGCCGGATGTGCGCGCCGCCTCGAAACGCGCGGCGCGGGCGTGCTAGGTTTCGCCCCTTTCAACCACCACGGGGAGACGCATGCTCCATACCTGGAGGCCGATCGGCCTTGCGGCGTTGCTGGCGGGCACGCTGGCGCAGCCGCTCCACGCCAACGAGTCCGGATACCTGCAGCCGCCCGAGCCGCTGCTGGGCGTGATGCGCGCGCCGCTGAACCCGGTGCCGGCACTGGACCCCACCGGCACCCGCGCGCTGCTGCTGCAGCAGTCGCAGTACCCGCCGATCGAGCGCGTCGCCGAGCCGTACCTCAAGCTGGCCGGCGTGCGCGTGGAACCGCGCACGCGCCACCGCCACGACCGCTCCAACGGTTACGGCATCCGCGTCTGCCTGGACGGCATGACCGTGCTGGAGCTGGAAAGCGGCCGGGAGACTCCGGTGCGGCTGCCGGAGGGCGCCTGCCCGGGCACGCCGCGCTGGTCGCCGGACGGCACCCGCTTCGCCTTCGACAACACCACCGGCGACGGCGTGGAGCTGTGGGTGGGCGAGGCCGCCACCGGCGTGGCCCGCCGCATCGAGGGCGTGCGCCTGAACCCGATCCTGGACAGCACCCTGCAATGGCTGGGCGACACGCCGCGGCTGCTGGTCAAGACCGTGCCGGCCGGGCAGGGGCCGGCGCCGCAGCGGGCCCCGGTTCCGCCGGGGCCGGAGATCAAGGAGGCCATCGCCGGCAAGGGCGAGAGCAGCACCTACGAGGCCCGCGATACGCTCTCCAGTCCCGAGGACGAGGCCCTGTTCGACTACTACGCCACCGCCCAGCTGGCCACCGTGGACGTGGCCGGCGGTACGGTCACACCGGTCGGCCGGCCGGGCGTGATCGGCAATGTGGACGCCGCCCCGGACGGCCGCCATGTGCTGGTGGAGACGCTCAGGCGCCCGTATTCCTATGTCACCACCTGGACCCGCTTCGCCCGCGACGTGGAAGTGCTGGACCTGGCCGACGGCCGTGTGCGCACCATCGCCAGCCTGCCGGTGGCCGACCGCGTGCCCGTGCGCGGCGTGCCGACCGGTCCGCGCAGCCACCACTGGCGCGCCAACCAGCCGGCCACCCTGGTCTGGGTCGAGGCCCTGGACGGCGGCGACTGGCGCAACGAGGCCCCGCACCGCGACCGCGTGCTCACCCTGGCCGCGCCGTTCACCGGCAAGCCGCGCGAGGTGCTGCGCCTGAAGCAGCGCTTCGCCGGCCTGCAGTGGTTCGCCGAGGGCGGCCGCGCGCTGGTCACCGAGATGGACGCCAACCGCAACTGGATGACCACCACGCTGGTGGACGTGGACCGGCCGCGCCAGCCGCACCGGGTGCTGGTGGACATCTCCATGGAGGAGCGCTATGCCCATCCGGGCCGGCCGGTGATGCGCCGCCTGCCCAACGGCCGCGCAGTGCTGCTGGAGGAGAACGGCCACCTGTACCTGGCCGGCGACGGCGGCACCCCCGCCGGCGACCGCCCGTTCCTGGACCGTTACGAGCTGGCCACCGGCAGGACCACGCGCCTGTTCCGCAGCGCCCCGGACGCCTACGAGACCTTCGAGGGCTTCCTCGGCGGCGACACCACCCGGCTGCTGACCTGGCACCAGTCCCCGGCCGATCCGCCCAACCTGTACCTGCGCACCCTGGGTGCGCCGCTGCCGGCGGCCGCGGAGGGCGAGGCCGTGGTCGCCACCGAGGCCACCGCGCTGACCCGCTTCCCCGACCCCACGCCGCTGGCGCGGGGGGTGAAGAAGCGCCTGGTCACCTACAGGCGCAAGGACGGGGTGGAGCTGTCCTTCACCCTGTACACCCCGCCGGGCTACCAGGAGGGCACGCGCGTGCCGGCGATCCTGTACGCCTATCCGCGCGACTACGCCGACCCGTCCAGGGCGGGGCAGGTGAGCGGCTTGTATGTTCAGGCCAGATCAGCACGGTAGAGTCTGACACGCCGTTGAGGGGGCCAGACCGGTGCGTGCAGTTTGGTAACGGCTGGGGTGTTCGAGCCCGTCTCTGAGTACAGAGCGCACGGCCACCGTGCTGGTCTTCCTGAAGCCCGAACGGTTAGGCGCGCCGGCTTGGCCGAGCGCGCATGCACAAGCAAGGGATCCGAAGACCATGTCTGCTTCCTCAGTGGTGGTGGGCATCGACGTGGCCAAGGCGCATGTCGATGTCGCGGTGCTGGGCGCC
>NZ_PDWK01000024.1 GCF_010093135.1 Pseudoxanthomonas taiwanensis
GGTGGCACCGCGGCCAGCTGCGGCTCGGCGTGCGCCTGCACGGCCACCGGCGCGGCCGCGTCGCGCGGCTCCGGGGCCGTGTCGGCACGACCGGCCACCGAGGCGGCCGGCACACCCGGCTGCGGGGCCAGCTCCGGCCGACCGGCCAGCAGCGCCACCACGGCCACCGAGGCGGCCAGCGCGGCACCGCCGCCCCAGCGCATCCAGCTCCGGCGCCGCCCGGCGGCCGCCGCGGCCGCGGTCTCGGCCTCGGCGCGCACCGCCTCGGCCACGCGCCGGCCCAGGTCGGTGGCCACCGCCTCGCGCACCTCGCCGCGCATCACCTGGCCCCACAGCTGCCAGCGCTCGTAGCAGCCGGCCAGCTCCTGGTCGTGCTGCAGGCGGCGCAGCAGGAAGCGGGCCTCGTCGGGCGCCAGCTCGCCGTCCACCAGCGCGGAGAGCTGCTGGCGGTAGTGGGTCTCGATCCGGTCGGCGCCCCCGGCGCCGCGGTTGGGGTACTGCTGCTGGGTCATGGACGGTTCCGCTCCCGGGTGGCACTCCGGACTTCGACTAGGGGCCGCAGCTCGGCGTCGATGGCCTCGCGCGCGCGGAAGATGCGCGAGCGGACCGTGCCGATCGGGCAGCCCATGCGCTGGGCGATCTCCTCGTAGCTCAGGCCCTCGACTTCGCGCAGGGTGATGGCCACGCGCAGCTCCTCGGGCAGCCGTTCCACGGCCGCCATCACCGCGCGCTCCAGCTCGCCGCGCATGGCTTCGCGCTCGGGCGTGTCGGTGTCGCGCAGGCGCGAGCCGGCCTCGTACTGGGCGGCCTCGGCCGCGTCGATGTCGTCCGTGGGCGGACGGCGGTTGTGGGCTACGAGGTGGTTCTTGGCGGTGTTCACGGCGATCCGGTGCAACCACGTGTAGAACTGGGCCTCGCCCCGGAAGCTTCCGATCGCGCGGTAGGCGCGCAGGAAAGTCTCCTGGGCGACGTCCTGGCACTCGCTCCAGTCCGGGATGTAGCGGCCGATCAGCCCGACGATCCGGTGCTGGTACTTGCGCACCAGCAGGTCGAAGGCGGCGCTGTCGCCGGCCTGCACCCTGCGGACCAGACCGAGGTCCAGGTCCTGGTTGGAATCCTTCTGTTGCGTTCCTTCGGCCACCGGGCCGTACTCCTGTCCAGCTCGGCCGGGGCCGCGCTCTGTGACCGCCATTGCCGGAAAAAGTTCAGCGGCCTGGCGGGGGCCGCCACCGGATCCGGGGACCGGCGCGCCCGGCGCCGGCCATGCAGGACCTTAACCGGACCGCGCGTAGGGTCGCGCGTGCCGTGGCGCCAAGGGGGGGCGCCGGGCCTGCCCTGCCGTGTATGTGGATTTGACGCGGCAGAAACAACCTCGGGATGATAGCCGCCCCTTCCATACATGACCGGATGGTTTTCGCCATGCTTCCAGGCTTCGACGGACTCCGATTCAGCCACTGGCAGGTCACCCGCCGCGACGACGGCGTGGTGGTGTTGACCCTGGACCGCCAGGACGCGCCGGTCAACGCGCTCTCCCAGGACGTGCTGATCGAGCTGGACGACATCGTCGAGCGCCTGGCCATCGACCCGCCGCGCGCCGTGGTGGTGCGCTCGGGCAAGCCGGCCGGGTTCATCGCCGGCGCCGACCTGAAGGAGTTCCAGGAGTTCGACCGCCGCGGCACGGTGGAGGATGCCATCCGGCGTGGCCAGACCGTGTTCCAGAAGCTGGCCGAGCTGCCCTGCCCGACCGTGGCCGCGGTCCACGGCCACTGCCTGGGCGGCGGCGCCGAGCTGGCCCTGGCCTGCGACTACCGCGTCGCCTCCAGCCACCCGTCCACCCGCATCGGCCTGCCGGAGACCCGCCTGGGCATCTTCCCCGGCTGGGGCGGCACCGCGCGCCTGCCGCGCCTGGTCGGCGCGCCGGCGGCCATGGACCTGATGCTGACCGGCCGCACCGTGTCGGCGCAGGCCGCCCGGTCCATGGGCCTGGTGGACAAGGTCGCCGAGCCGGCGCTGCTGGAGGACACGGCCGCCTCGCTGGCCCTGCAGGGCACCACCCGCCCGCTGCGCCAGCGCCTGCTCGGCTGGCTGACCAACACCTGGCCGGCCCGCCAGTTGCTGGCGCCGCAGATGGCCAAGCAGGTCGCGCGCAAGGCGCGCAAGGAGCACTATCCGGCACCCTACACGCTGATCTCCACCTGGCAGCGCAGCGGCGGTGCCGGCATCCAGGGCCGCCTGGCCGCCGAGCGGCGCGGCGTGGTCAAGCTGGCCGGCAGCGCCACCGCGCGCAACCTGATCCGCATCTTCTTCCTCAGCGAGCGGCTCAAGGGCCTGGGCGGCAGGGAGCACGGCATCGCCCATGTGCACGTGGTCGGCGCCGGCGTGATGGGCGGCGACATCGCTGCCTGGGCCGCGTACAAGGGCTTCACCGTCACCCTGCAGGACCGCGAGCAGCGCTTCATCGACGGCGCCCTGGCGCGCGCCCAGGAGCTTTTCAGGAAGAAGGTCAAGGACGAGGCCAGGCGCGCCGAGGTGGCCGCGCGCCTGCAGGGCGACCTGGCCGGCGACGGTGTGGCGAAGGCCGACCTGGTGATCGAGGCGATCATCGAGAACCCGGAGGCCAAGCGCGAGCTGTACCAGGCGCTGGAGCCGCGGATGAAGCCCGACGCGCTGCTGGTGACCAACACCTCGTCCATCCCGCTGGACGAGCTGCGCGGACACATTGCCCGCCCGGCCCGGTTCGCCGGCCTGCACTACTTCAACCCGGTGGCGCAGATGCCGCTGGTGGAGATCGTCCGCCACGCCGGCCTGGACGAGGCCACGGTGCGCCGTCTGGCCGCCTTCTGCAAGGCGCTGGACAAGTTCCCGGTGCCGGTGGCCGGCACCCCGGGCTTCCTGGTCAACCGCGTGCTGTTCCCGTACATGCTGGAGGCCGCGCACGCCTACGCGGAGGGCATCCCCGGCGCGGTGATCGACAAGGCCGCGGTCAACTTCGGCATGCCGATGGGCCCGATCGAGCTGATCGACACCGTGGGCCTGGACGTGGCCCAGGGCGTGGGCGCCGAGCTGTCGCCGTTCCTGGGCCTGCAGCTGCCGGCGGCGCTGTCCGCGGTGGAGCCGGGCAAGCGCGGCAAGAAGGACGGCCAGGGCCTGTACAAGTGGGAGAAGACCGAGAAGGGCAGCAAGCCGGTCAAGCCGCCGGTGCCGCAGGGCTACCAGGCCCCGTCCGACCTGGAGGACCGCCTCATCCTGCCGCTGCTCAACGAGGCGGTGGCCTGCCTGCACGACGGCGTGGTGGACGACGCCGACCTGCTGGATGCGGGCGTGATCTTCGGCACCGGCTTTGCCCCGTTCCGCGGCGGCCCGATCCAGTACATCCGCAGCGCCGGCGCCGACGCCCTGCTGGAGAAGCTCAAGGCCCTGCAGGCGCGCCACGGCGACCGCTTCGCCCCGCGCCCGGGCTGGGACAACCCGCTGCTGCGCCAGCCGCCGGAATGAGCGGCCGCGGCCGGCGTCAGCGCACGCCGGCCGCCTCCAGCAGGCGTGGCAGGAACGCGGCCTGCGCCTGCGGCGTGTCCTGCCCCGGGTAGGGCAGCACGGTCCATTCCTCGCGCGCCCGCACCGCCGCGCCCGGCGCCAGGGTGGTGTACGGGCCGTGCACCTCCAGCTCGAGCATGCCGGTGTCGGCCGCGTCCGGACGCCAGTCCATGTACAGCTCCACCTGGCCCTGCTCCGGGTGGATGCGTTCCGGCGGCTGGTGGTCGAAGCGGATGAGGAAGGCCTGCCCGGCGCGGAAGCCGGCGATCCAGCCGGCCGCCGGCTGGATGAACACCTTGCCGCGGCGGCCGTGCAGGCCCGGGCCGGGCGGTTCCAGTTCCAGGCTCAGCAGGCCGTCGGCCGTGCGCACCACCAGGCCGTCGTAGCCCCCGCCGGTGTCGGAACGCACACGCACACCGCCGCCATCGGCGGCGACCGGCACGAACACGCGCGTTTCCGGCGGCACCCGCGAGTTGAACCAGATGTCGCGCGCCACGGGCTCCCGGCGGATGTTGCGCATCTCCACCTCCAGCGCGATGGCCGGCCGGTCCGGCGCCAGGGTGAAGCCATGGACCAGCCGCACGCCGCTGACCGGGCTGGGCGCGCCCTCCAGGCGCAGGTGGCCCTCGCCCTGCTCCAGCACCCGCGCCGGCGCGTGCGCCAGCCACGGATCCGGCGGCCACTGCGCCGCCGCGCGCCGGCGCGCGGGATTGAGGTCCTGGAACCGCCACCAGTCCGCCTGCGGGCCGACCCACACCTCGTGGCCCATGTAGGGGATGTGCGGGCCGTCGGCATCGGGCTCCGGCTCCGGCCGGGCCCGCACCGCGTCGCCCACGAGCAGCAGGTTGGGCCTGCCTGGCAGCGACAGGTGCAGCAGGCGGCCGCCCAGGCGCGGGGCCCCCTCGACCGCCAGCGTGCCCTCCAGGCGGACCGTGGACGGATGCGGCGCGGCGGCCGCGCCACCGGCGGCCGCCCTCGCCAGGACCAGCACCCGTGCGCGCCTGGCCCCCCCTGGCGGCGGGCGAAGAGGGGCGCCGCCGGCCGGGCCGGCGGCGGTGCCGGCGCGCGCCGTGCGCGCGCCCGGCTCACATGGTCTGGGTCGGGCGGTCCGCGCCGAGGCTGCCGGCCAGCAGGGTCTCGATGCGGTTCTTCACCGCCTCGCCTTCCGGGGTGTCCGGGAACTGCACGCCGATGCCGGCGCTACGGTTGCCCTGCGCGCCGACCGGCGTGACCCACACCACCTTGCCGGCGATGGGCAGGCGGTCGCTGGAATCGGGCAGGGTCAGCAGCAGGAACACCTCGTCGCCGAGGAAGTAGCGCTTGGGCGTGGGCACGAAGATCGCGCCGTTGCGGATGAACGGCATGTATGCCGAATACAGCTGCGCCTTGTCCTTCACCGCCAGCGACAGGATGCCCTGGCGTCCGCTCGCAGCACTCATGCGTTCCCCCTATTGCCGGTCGTCTTCGCGGCCCCGTCACGCCAGGCGAGCAACAGCTCGGCCATCACCAGGTCCGCGCGCACCGTGCTCCTCAGCAGGTCGCGCGCGCGGTTGGCCGCGTCGAACCACTCCGCCAGCTTGTGCAATCGCGCCGGATCGGTCAAGCCGGACGCGGCCCGGGCGACGGCGTGCTCGGCCGCGTGGCGCAGCCGCTCCTCGGCGCGCCCGTCGCCGGCCCAGCGCTGCGCCACCTCCACCGGATCGGCGCGCCCGGCCTCCAGCTGCGCCAGGTCGGCGGCCACCTCGCGGCGCAGCGCCAGGCCGTCGCCCTGCAGCCAGGCGTCGGCCAGGCCGGGATGGCCGCGCGCCGCCTCCAGCGCCTCGGCCGCCGCCTCCTGCGCGTGGCCGCGCGAAAGCAGCCAGGCCATCGCCTCTTCGCGCGGCGGCAGGCGCACCTCCAGGCGCTGGCAGCGGCTGCGGATGGTGGCCGGCAGCCGCGCCGGGCGCGAGCTGACCAGCCACAGGTAGCGGCCCGGGGCCGGTTCCTCCAGGGTCTTGAGCAGGGCGTTGCAGGCGGCGGGGTTGAGCGCTTCGGCCGGGTCGATGATGGCCACCTGCGCCTCGCCGTACTGCGGGGTCAGCGCCAGCTGCTGCGACAGCTCGCGCACCTGCTCGATCACGATCTCGCTGCGCAGGCGGCTGCCGTCACGGTTCGGCTCCAGGGTGACCACGTGCAGGTCCGGATGGGTGCCGGCGGCCAGCAGCTGGGCGGCGCGCTGCGCGTGCGCCGGATCGCCCTGCCCCAGCACGTGCGCGGCCAGGCGCTCGGCCAGCGCGCGCTTGCCCATGCCCTCCGGGCCGCAGAGCAGCAGGGCGTGGCCCATGCGGCCGGAGGCCAGCGCCGCCACGGCCTGGTCGTAGACGCGCTGCTGCCAGGGCGCCAGCGTGCTCATGCCCGCTCCTGCGCGTCCAGCCAGTCGGCCACCGCCGCGGCCACCGCCGCGGCCACGGCCTGCGGCGGCCGGGCCGCGTCGATCACCCGGAAACGCTCCGGCTCGGCCTGCGCGCGCGCGCGGAAGCCGGCGCGCACGCGCTCGAAGAACTCGTCCTGCTCGCGCTCGATGCGGTCCGGCCACAGGTCGCGGCCGCTGGTGCGGGCGCGGCCCTCGCGCACGTCCAGGTCCAGCAGCAGGGTCAGGCCGGGGCGCAGGCCCACGGCGCGGCGCTCCAGCTCGGCGATCCATTGCGGGTCCAGGCCGCGGCCGTGGCCCTGGTAGGCGTAGCTGGAATCGGTGAAGCGGTCGCTGACCACGAAGGCGCCACGCTCCAGCGCCGGGCGCACCACCTGCGCCACGTGCTGGGCGCGCGCGGCGAACATCAGCAGCAGCTCGGTCTCCGGCAGCAGCGGCTCGTCCTCGGCGCCGCGGCCGTCCAGCAGCAGGGTGCGGATGCGCTCGGCCAGCGGCGTGCCTCCCGGTTCGCGGGTCAGCACCACTTCGTGGCCGCGCCGCAGCAGCAGCTCGCGCACGCTGGCCAGGGCGGTGCTCTTGCCCGCGCCCTCGCCGCCTTCCAGGCTGATCAGCCGCGGATGCCGCGGCAGGACCGCCGGCGCGCTCATCGCTGCTCCCCCGCGGCGGCCGCCGGGCAGTTGCGGCGGCGCTGGTAGCAGTCCACCGCGGCGGCGTGCTCGGCATAGGTGGCCGAGAACACGTGGCTGCCGTCGTTGCGCGAGACGAAGTACAGGGCGTCGCCCGGGGCCGGGTTCACCGCCGCCTGCAGCGCGGCGCGGCCGGGCATGGCGATCGGCGTGGGCGGCAGGCCCGGGCGGGTGTAGGAGTTGTACGGGGTGTCGGCGAGCAGGTCGCGCTTGCGCAGGTTGCCGTCAAAGGCACTGCCCAGGCCGTAGATCACGGTCGGGTCGGTCTGCAGCAGCATGCCCTTGCGCAGGCGGCGGGTGAACACGCCGGCGATCTGCGGGCGCTCGTGCGCCTGGCCGGTCTCCTTCTCCACGATCGAGGCCAGGATCAGCGCCTCCTCCGGCGACTGCAGCGGCAGGTCCGGCGCGCGCGCCTCCCAGGCCTCGGCCAGCGCCTGTTCCATGGCCGCGTGGGCGCGGCGCAGCAGGTCCAGGTCGCTGTCGCCGCGCTGGTACAGGTAGGTCTCCGGCAGGAAGCGCCCCTCCGGGTGCTGGCCGGGCTTGCCGATGGCCGCCATCACCGCGGCGTCGTCCATGCCGGTGGTCTCGTGCCGCAGCGGCTCGGCCGCGTCCAGGGCGGCGCGCAGCTGGCGGAAGTTCCAGCCCTCGACCAGGGGGAAGCGGCAGCGGAACACCCGTCCCTCGCGCATGCGCTGCAGCAGCGTGCGCGGGCTCATGCCGGGCTCCAGCGCGTACTCGCCGACCTTGATCCGGCCGGCCGCGTCCATCTGCCGCGCCAGCAGCTGCCATTCCAGGTCGTGGCCGACAGCCACACCGGCCGCGCGCAGCTTGCGCAGCACGGTGCGGAAGCCGTCACCGCGCTCGACCACCACGCTCGGCGCGGCATCCGGGCCCACCGCCGGCGTGTCGGCGAAGCGCTGGAAATGCACCCAGGCCACGCCCGCCGCGACCGCGCATGCCAGCCCCAGGCACAGCGGAACCACCCACCACCAGCGCATGCGTTTCGTTCCGCCTGCCACAACCACCTCGTCCGATCCGGTGCGCTCAGGATACCGCGACCGCACGTCCGCCCGCGCTCATCCGGGCACGCCGAGGGCGCGCAGCAGGCCGCGCGCCTTGGCCCGGGTCTCGTCCAGTTCGCGCGCCGGCACCGAGTCGGCCACGATGCCGGCACCGGTGCGGAAGGCCAGCGCATCGCCCTGCAGCTCGGCGCTGCGGATCAGAATGTTCAGGTCCAGGTCGCCGCGCCGGTCCAGCCAGCCGAAGGCGCCGGTGTAGGCGCCGCGCGGCGCCTGCTCCAGCTCGGCGATGACCTGCATGCAGCGCACCTTGGGGCAGCCGGTGATGGTGCCGCCGGGGAACACCGCGGCGATCACCTGCCCCGGCGTCACCTCCGCGCGCAGGGTGCCGCGCACGTTGCTGACGATGTGATGGACGTGGGCGTAACTCTCCACCGTCATCAGCTCGTCCACCTGAACGCTGCCCGGCTCGCACACGCGGCCCAGGTCGTTGCGCTCCAGGTCGATCAGCATCACGTGCTCGGCGCGCTCCTTGGGGTGGCCGACCAGCTCGCGGATGCGTGCCGCGTCGTCGTCGCCGGGGAGGCGCGGGCGGGTGCCGGCGATCGGCCGGGTCTCCACGCGCCGTCCGCGCACCGCCACCAGCCGCTCCGGCGAGGAACTGGCCACCGCCCAGCCCGCGCCGGCGAACAGCCCGGCGAACGGCGCCGGGTTGGCCTGGCGCAGGCGCGCGTACAGCGCGGCCGGATCCGGCGCCTGCCGGAAGCGCGCGTGCCAGCCGCGCGAGAGGTTGGCCTGGAACACGTCGCCGGCGCGCAGGCAGGCCAGCACCCGCTCCACGCCGTCCAGGAAGCGCCGCGGCTCGTCCTCGCCCGCTTCCGCCGGCGGCTGCCAGGGCGGCAGCGGCGGCAGCGCGCACACCGCCGCCAGGTCGGCGGCGATGGCCTCCAGCAGCGGCGCGTGGCCGGGCTCGGCCAGCGCCACGCAGCGGCCGCTGGCACGGTCGCGCAGCACCGCCGCCGGGCAGCGCAGCGCCAGGGCGACGGGGCGGCCGGCGCCACGCACGGGCAGGCGCAGTACCGGCTCGGCCTGGGCGGCCGGTTCGTAGTCCAGCAGCAGTGCCCAGCCGCCCTGGAACGGCCAGTCGGGGTCCGCCGCGCCATGGCCGGCGCGTGCGCGCAGCCAGGCCGCGTCCAGCGCCTGCAGGAAGCCGCCGGGCAGCGGCGCGCCGTCCAGCGTGCGGGTGGTGCCGTCATGGTCCAGGCGCAGGCCGCCGCCGTCGGCGCGCAGCAGCAGGTCCCAGCGTCCCTGCGCGGTGCCCGCCGCCACCGATTCCAGCAGCAGCGGATAGCGCGCCGGGTCCACCCGGTGCAGCGCCAGCAGGTCGGTGTGGCCGGGGAGCGGTCGCAGGTGCGGCATGGCGGTCATGGACGCGGGATGGCACCTGGCCGGAAGCCCGCGCCGGCCCGTCGCCGGGCCGGCAGGCCGTCAGATGCGGCGGAACACCAGGGTGCCGTTGGTGCCGCCGAAGCCGAAGCCGTTGGACATGGCCACGTCCACCTTCGCCTGGCGCGCGGTGTTGGGCACGTAGTCCAGGTCGCAGCCCTCGCCCGGGTTCTCCAGGTTGATCGTCGGCGGGACGATGCCGTGGTGGATGGCCAGCACCGAGAAAATCGCCTCCACGCCGCCGGCCGCGCCCAGCAGGTGGCCGGTCATGGACTTGGTCGAGCTGACCATCAGCTTGTAGGCGTGGTCGCCGAAGGCGCGCTTGACCGCCAGGGTCTCGGCCAGGTCGCCCAGCGGCGTCGAAGTACCGTGCGCGTTGAGGTAGTCCACCTGCTCCGGCGCCAGGCCGGCGTCGCGCAGCGCGGCCAGCATGCAGCGCGCGGCGCCCTCGCCGTCCTCGCACGGGGCGGTCATGTGGTTGGCGTCGGCGCTGGAGCCGAAGCCGGCCAGCTCGGCGTAGATGCGCGCGCCGCGGGCCTTGGCGTGCTCGTACTCCTCCAGCACCAGGATGCCGGCGCCGTCGCCCAGCACGAAGCCGTCGCGCTCGGCGTCCCACGGGCGCGAGGCACGCTCGGGCTCGTCGTTGCGCGTGGACATGGCCTTCATCGAGCAAAAGCCGCCCATCGAGGTCGGCGAGGAGCCGCGCTCGGCGCCGCCGGCGATCATCACGTCGGCGTCGCCGTACTGGATCATGCGCATGGCCACGCCGATGGAGTGGTTGGAGGTGGCGCAGGCCGAGACCGCGGAGAAGTTCGGGCCCTTGATGCCCTTGAGGATGCTCAGCTGACCCGGGAGCATGTTGATGATCGTGCTGGGCACGTAGAACGGCGAGATCTTGCGCGGGCCGCCTTCCAGGTACTTGGCGGTCTGCTCCTCGATGCCGAGGATGCCGCCGATGCCCGAGCCGATGATCGCGCCGATGCGCTCGGCGTTGGCCTCGGTCACCTCCAGGCCGGCGTCGTCCATCGCCATGAAGGAAGCCGCCAGTCCGTAGTGGATGAACGGCTCCATCTTCTTCGCCTCCTTCGGCGGGATGAAGGCGGTGGGATCGAAGCCACGGATCTCGCCGGCGATGCGGGTGCTGAACGCCGACGCATCGAAATGGGTGACCGGACCAATGCCGGAACGGCCGTGGATGATTCCGTCCCAGCTGCTGGCCAGGTCGTTGCCCAACGGGGTGACCATGCCCATGCCGGTGACTACGACGCGACGCTGGCTCATTGACGGCTCCTAGTGAATAGCTGCATCGGCCCGTCCGGCGGCGTACGTGCCCGCCAGACGCGCACGGGGCCGCACACAGCGGCCCCGGTTTGTGTACTTGCGCCGCGGGCCGAAGCCCGGCCCGCGGTCTGGGCACGCGTCAGTTCTTGACGTGGGCCTTGATGTAGTCGATCGCCTGCTGGACGGAGGTGATCTTCTCGGCCTCTTCGTCCGGGATCTCGCACTCGAACTCTTCCTCGAGGGCCATCACCAGCTCGACGGTGTCGAGCGAGTCGGCGCCCAGGTCGTCGACGAACGAGGCGCTGTTGGTCACTTCTTCTTCCTTGACGCCGAGCTGTTCGACGACGATTTTCTTGACGCGCTCTTCGATGGTGCTCATGGGTTTGCTGCTCCAGGCGGAGGGGTTTGTCGGTCGGACCGCCTCAGGCGGCGGCACGGGTTTCACTTTCCACAGGGCGGATAGTGTAGTCAAAAGGCGCGGCCCCGGGCCATTTCCCGCAACCGCAGCCGAATCAAAAGCTTACGCCAACTCCTGCAGGTCCAGGCGGAGGCCGGATCAGGCCATGTACATGCCGCCGTTCACGTGCAGGGTTTCGCCGGTGATGTAGCCGGCGTCCGGCCCGGCCAGGAAGGCCACGGCGCGGGCGATGTCTGCCGGCTCGCCGAAGCGGCCCAGGGCGATCTGCCCGAGCATGGCGTTCTTCGCCTCCTCCGGCAGCTGGCGGGTCATGTCGGTGTCGATGAAGCCCGGCGCGACCACGTTGACGGTCACGCCGCGGCTGCCGATCTCCTTGGCCAGCGACTTGCTGAAGGCGATGATGCCGGCCTTGGCCGCGGCGTAGTTGGCCTGGCCGGCGTTGCCGGTGGCGCCGATCACCGAGGCGATGTTGATGATGCGGCCCTTGCGCGCCTTCATCATGCCGCGCATGACCGCCTTGCAGGTGCGGTAGACGCTGGTCAGGTTGGTGTCGAGGATGGCCTGCCAGTCCTCGTCCTTCATCCGCATCAGCAGGTTGTCGCGGGTGATGCCGGCGTTGTTGACCAGGATCGAGACCGGGCCGAACTCCTTGGCGATGGCGTCGATCAGCGCCTCCACCGCCGCGCCGTCGGTGACGTCCAGCTTGCGGCCGTGGCCGCCCTTGTCCGCCAGGCGCGCGCCGATGGCCTCGGCACCGGCATCGGTGGTGGCGGTGCCGACCACGGTGGCGCCGCGCGCGGCCAGCTCGTCGGCGATGGCCGCGCCGATGCCGCGGCTGGCGCCGGTGACCAGGGCGATCTCGCCGCTCAGGGGCAGGTTGCTCATCTCGTCCTCGTGTTCCGTTGCATGCGGCCGGATGCGGCCGCGGTCTGTGGGGTCAGCGCCAGTCCGCCAGCGCCGCCTCGAAGTCCGCCGCGGCACCGATGGCGCGCGCCTCCAGCGACTTGTCGATGCGCTTGACCAGGCCGGCCAGCACCTTGCCCGGGCCGCACTCGGCGACGCGGGTGGCGCCGCGCGCGGCCAGCGCCTGCACGCAGCCGGTCCAGCGCACCGGCAGGTAGAGCTGGCGCACCAGCGCGTCGCGGATGGCGTCCACGCCATCGTGCACCTGCGCGTCCACGTTCTGCACCACCGGCAGCGCCGGCGCCTGCCACTGCACCGAGGCCAGCGCTTCGCCCAGGCGCTCGGCCGCCTGGCGCATCAGCGGGGTGTGCGAGGGCACGCTCACGGCCAGCTTGACCGCCTTGCGCACGCCGCGCCCGGCCAGCAGCGCCAGCGCCGCGTCCACCGCGGCGGCCTCGCCGCCGATCACGATCTGGCCGGGGGAGTTGTAGTTGGCCGGCACCACCACGCCGCTGCCGGAAGCCTGCGTGCAGACCTCCTCGACCACGGCATCCTCGGCGCCGAGCACCGCGGCCATGGCGCCGGTGCCGGCCGGGGCGGCCTCCTGCATCAGCTGGCCGCGCAGGCGCACCAGGCGCGCGCCGTCATGCAGCGACAGCGCGCCGGCGGCGACCAGGGCGGTGTACTCGCCCAGGCTGTGGCCGGCCAGCATGGCCGGCTGCGGCCCGCCCTGCGCCTGCCAGGCGCGCCACACGGCCACGCCCGCGGCCAGCAGGGCCGGCTGGGTGTACTCGGTCTGGTTGAGGGTCTCTTCCGGGCCCTGCTGGGCCAGGCTCCACAGGTCCACGCCCGCGCCCTCCGAGGCCTCGGCGAAGGTCTCGCGGATCACCGGGTGGGATTGGGCCAGGTCGGCCAGCATGCCCACGGACTGGGAACCCTGTCCGGGGAAAACGAAAGCAAGCGTCGGTTGGGTCACGCGCGTGCGCAATTGGCGAAAGTGCGGCGATGATACGGGCGAAACGCCGGGTTTGTCTGTACCACGGCGTATGTGCCACGGCGCGGGCGCACCTGCGCCCGCCGCCATGCACTCAGTAGCGCAGCAGCGCCGAGCCCCAGGTGAAGCCGCCGCCGAAGGCCTCCAGCAGCAGCAGCTGGCCGCGCTGCACGCGGCCCGAGCGCACCGCCTCGTCCAGCGCCAGCGGCACCGAACCGGCGGAGGTGTTGCCGTGGCGGTCCACGGTGACGACCACGCGGTCCATCGGCATCTCCAGGCGCTTGGCGGTGGCCTCGATGATACGCAGGTTGGCCTGGTGCGGGATCAGCCAGTCGAGGTCGCGCTTGTCCAGGCCGTTGGCGGCCAGGGTCTCGTCGACCACGCCGTCCAGCGCCTTGACCGCGTGCTTGAACACCTCGTTGCCGGTCATGAGGATGCGCACGCCGGCGTTGTCGGCGTCCTTCTGGAAGCCGCTGGACACGCCCACCGGGCACTGCAGCAGGTCGCGCTTGCTGCCGTCGGCGTGCAGGTGGGTGGAAAGGATGCCGGTCTCGGCGTCGGCCTTGAGCACCACCGCGCCGGCGCCGTCGCCGAACAGCACGCAGGTGGTGCGGTCGGTCCAGTCCACCATGCGGGTCAGGGTCTCGGCGCCGATCACCAGCGCGGTCTTCACCGCGCCGCTGCGGATGAACTGGTCGGCCACGCTCAGGGCGAAGATGAAGCCCGAGCAGGCGGCGTTGACGTCGAACGCCGGGCAGCCGGCGATGCCGAGCTTCTGCTGGATCAGGCAGGCGGTGGACGGGAACACCACGTCGGGCGTGGTCGTGCCCACCACGATCAGTTCGATGTCGGACGGGGCGGCACCGGCGGCCTCCAGCGCGCGCAGCGCGGCCTGGTAGCCGAGCTCGCTGGTGGTCTGCCCTTCGGCGGCGACGCGCCGCTCACGGATGCCTGTGCGGGTGCGGATCCACTCGTCGCTGGTGTCGACCACCCTGGCCAGGTCGTCGTTGGTCACCACCTTCTCCGGCAGATAGCTGCCGGTTCCGGCGATACGCGAATAGATGCGTCCGCTCATGCAAGCTCCCGATTGGGCTCCCTCGGGAGCCGCACCACGAATTGCCGTCCGGCGCGCGCAGGATGCGCGCGCCGGCAGGGTCCAACTCAGTCTTCCTCGACCACCGGGGCCTTGGTGGTGATCACCTTGCGCCCACGGTAGTAGCCGTCGGCGGTGATGTGGTGGCGGATATGGATCTCGCCGGTGGTCGGGTCGGTCGACAGCTGCTTGGCCGTCAGCGCGTCATGGGAACGGCGCTGGCCGCGGCGGGACGGGGTGACACGGGATTTCTGAACAGCCATGGGATTGCTCCAACTCGGATTTGATTGCGTAACTGTGGGACCTCGATGCCACCCGCCGGTGCCATTGCAAGGGCGCCTGCGGCGGCGGCGCGGCCGTCCTACTTGTCCTTCTTGAGGGCCGCCAGCGCCGCGAACGGACTGGCTGCCCGCAGTTCCTCCTCGTCCGCCGGCCAGGTCCTTTCGACCGGCTCGCTGCCCGGGGCCACCGGCACCACCGGCACCGCCAGGACCAGCTCGTCCTCGACCAGGTCGGCCGGGCGCAGCTGACCGTCCTCCGGCACCAGCAGCGACTCGTAGCCCGGCGGCAACGCGGCCTCGTCGGCCTCGTCACGGATCAGGCCCAGCCGCTGCACCAGCTGCACCGGCAGCACGACCCGCTCCAGGCTGCGCTGGCACACCAGCGGCAGGCCCGCCTCGATGGTCAGCTCGATGAACGGCACCTGCAGCGCGTCCTGGCCGAACTCCAGCACGAAGCTGCATTCGCCCTCGGCATCGGCCAGGCAGCCGCCGAGCCGGGCCATCGCCGACAACGGCAGACGCCCCTCGAAACGGCGCCTCGCGGCGACCATCCGCCAGGCGTCCAGCGATTCGGGTACCTGCACGACAGACGCACCTGCGGACATAAGCCGCTGAATGTTAAGGACTGGGCCGCGTGGTGTCAAACCGCACGCGCGCGTGACCCGCGCACCGTTGCCGCGGCGCACACGCGCGCCCACACTGGTCTTCCATTGTGCGCCTTCCCCGCCCCCATGCCCATGCTCGTCCTGGCCTCCACTTCGCCCTACCGCCGTGAACTGCTGCAACGCCTGCGCCTGCCCTTCCGGACCGCCCGGCCGGAGGTGGACGAGCGGCCGCTGCCGGGCGAGGCGCCGGCCGCCCTGGCCCTGCGGCTGGCCAAGGCCAAGGCCCAGGCCGTGGCCCTGCGGCATCCGGATTCCTGGGTGATCGGTTCGGACCAGGTGGCCGAGCTGGACGGCCGCCCGCTCGGCAAGCCCGGCGGCCGCGAGGGCGCGGTGGCGCAGCTGACGGCGATGAGCGGCAAGGCCGTGGCCTTCCACACCACGGTGTGCCTGCAGGGACCGGGCCGCGCGCTGGTGGCGGCCGACCGCACCGTGGTGCGGTTGCGCCGGCTCACGGCGGAGGAGATCGGCCGCTACGTGGACGCCGAGCAGCCGTTCGACTGCGCCGGCAGCTTCAAGTGCGAGGGTCTGGGCATCACCCTGTTCGACGCGATCGAGTCCACCGACCCCACGGCGCTGGTCGGCCTGCCCCTGATCGCCCTGTCGCGGCTGCTGCGCGAGGCCGGCTTCACCCTGCCCTGAGCGCTCAGCCGCCGCCGCGCACCGGGCACAGCCGGTACGCGAACGCCTGGTCGCCGATCCAGCTGGCATGGTCGCGGCAGCCGTCCGCGTCCAGCGCCAGTCCGTAGCGGGACAGGATCTGCTGCGCCTGCGCCATCAGGGCGGCATCGGCCTGCGCCAGCGCCGCCGCGGCATCGTCCGCGGCCACGAACCGGCACGGCCCGCCGTCCGGCGCCAGGTCGAGGCGGCGGTTGCGCCGGGCCAGGGCCCGCATCAGCGCGCAGTCGCCGTCGTCCAGGCCAAGCCGCGCGGCCCAGCGGTTGAGCCGTTCGATGCGCTGCGCGCGGCGCTCGATCGGCACGGCGGACTCGCCGGGCGAAAGCATGGCCAGCACCGCGCCGGAGGCGGCGATCCGCCGGATCCGGTCGGCGTAGGCCGCCGACTCGGGGAAGTTCGAGCCCACCGAGGCGTAGGTGGTGTCCGTCCACAGGAACGGCAGCCGCCAGGCCTGCGGCTGGTCACCGACCAGCAGCACCGCCGCCGGCGCCGGCCCGGCCGGCCGCTCCACCCGGAACGCCTCGCGCCGCCAGCCGGCGTGCCCCCAGTCGCCCCAGCCGCTGAGTGCCACCAGCGCCGACAGCGCGATCGCCGGACCGGCCACGCGCCCGACGCGGCGCGGCGGCAGCAGCCGCTGCAGCAGTCCCCACAGCGCCAGCGGCGCCAGCAGCTCCAGCACCACCAGGTAGCGGTGGATGCTGAACAGCGCCAGCCACAGCACGAAGCCGGCCACGAAGAACACCGTGAACAAGCGCGCCACCGCGGCATCGCCCGTGGCCGGCCGGGCGCATGCACGCAGGCGCCGCAGCGGCCAGGCGGCCAGCGTTGCCAGCGCGGCCAGGTACAGCAGCGCCCAGATGAGCTGGCGCATGCCGACCTCGCTGACCAGGTGCGGCCTGGCGGTGAACAGCAGCGGGCGCAGCAGCGCCTCGCCCAGGCTGGACGGCAGCCAGCGCACGTCGGCCACCGACACCGGCTGCGCCAGCGGCGCCTGGAACCAGGCATTGAACTGCGGGAACAGCGGGTTGCCGAAGGTGTGCCACAGGGTCCACAGCCAGGGCCCGTCCAGCAGCGCGAACACGGCCAGCGCGGCGGCCGCCAGGCGCGTGGCCGCCCACAGCCGCGCCGTCCAGCGTCCGGGGGCGGCCAGCACCGCCAGGCCCAGGGCCACGGCGTAGACCGCATTGGTCAGCTTCAGCGCCACCGCCGCGCCCAGCAGCAGGCCGGCCCAGGCCAGGCGCGCCCCACGCCACCGCCCACCCTCGGGCAACGCCAGGGCCAGCGCGCCGAGCACCCGCGGCGCGGTGCTGGCATCGCCCATGGTGTTGCCCAGCTCCGCCAGGAACGCGGCGCCCGCCAGCCCGGACAGGGCCAGCAGCGGCGCCAGCCAGCCGCGCCGCGCATCGCCCTCGAGCATGCGCCAGGCGACCCAGGCCGCCGGCAGGAAGGCCAGACCGTGCAGCAGGCCCAGCAGCAGCCCGGCCAGCGGCGCCGGCGCATGCAAGGCCAGCAGGTAGTACGGCAGGTCCAGCCACGGCGCGAAGTAGCTCTGCATCTGCGCCGGGGCCAGGTCCAGGCCCACCCGCCCCTGCAGCCACGCCCAGGCGTTGTGCAGGTGGTAGTTGCGCAGGTCCCAGTTCATGTCCTGGCCGCGCAGCAGGGCCAGCAGCGCGCACAGCGCGGCGACCGCGACGGTGGCGGTTGCCCGCCCGCGCCGCGACTGGAAACCGCAATGGACGGCCAGCCGGCGCGCGGCGGCCGCAAGCCGCGGGAAGCGCTCAGCCACCGGCCGCCTCCCGCGCCACGCCCCAGGCATCCGCCTCCTCCCCGGTCGCCTGGGCCAGGCCGGGCACGGTGCCCTGCGTGCGCGGGATGGCCAGGTAGGCCAGGCGCTTGGCCTCGACCCGGCCGCGGGTGACCGTGTCCAGGATCAGCCCGCAGGCCAGCGCCAGGGCCGCCAGTAGCGCCAGGCCGGAGCACAGCACCGCGGTGGGCAGGCGCGGCACCAGCCCGGTCTCCAGGAAGGTCAGCAGCAGCGGCACGGCCAGCACCAGTGACAGCAGCATGCTGGCCGCGGCGATGATCGAGAAGAACAGCAGCGGCCTCTCGGCCTTGAACAGGCGCAGGATGGTGGCCAGGATGCGGGCGCCGTCGCGCCAGGTGTTGAGCTTGCTGGTCGAGCCTTCCGGCCGCGCGAAGTAGCGGGTCGGCACCTCGGCCACCGGCATGCGCAGCTGCAGGGCGTGCACCGCCAGCTCGGTCTCGATCTCGAAGCCGGCCGCGTGCGCCGGGAACGACTTGACGTAGCGGCGCGAGAACACCCGGTAGCCGGACAGCATGTCCTGGAAGCTGTTGCCGAACAGCAGCCCCACGCAGCGGGTCAGCAGGCGGTTGCCGAAGCGGTGCCCGGCGCGGTACGCGGCCGGGTCCTGGTCCACACGCGCACCGACCACCATGTCCAGCCCCTCCTCCAGCAGGCGCCGGACCAGCCGCGGTGCGGCCTCGGCGTCGTAGGTGGCGTCGCCGTCGACCATGACGTAGACGTCGGCCTCGATGTCGGCGAAGGCCCGCCGCACCACGTTGCCCTTGCCGCGCAGCGGCACCGGGTGCACCACCGCGCCGGCCTGGCGCGCCAGCCCGGCGGTGCCGTCGTCGGAGGCGTTGTCCAGCACGTGGCACTGCGCCTGCGGCAGGCTGCGGCGGAAGGCGGCCACCACCTCCGCGACGGTGGCGGCCTCGTTGCGGCACGGCACCAGCAGCGCGACACGCAAGGTGCCGGCACCGGCACTGGGCTGGTCCATGGCGGGATTCCTCCGGAAGGGAGCCGGATATTACCGGCGCGCCGCGGCGCTGACGATCCGCACCGGCACCTCGGGCCACTCCTCCACGCTGCCGTCGGCGCCGTGCAGGCGCAGGCCCAGCCAGCGGCGGCCGGCCAGGCTGGCGGGCACGTCCACGCGCGCCTGGAAGCCCACGTGCGGATGGTGGGGATCGGTGGAGCCCGGGAAATGCCCGCGCACGTCCAGCGGTGCGCCGTACTCGGCCTCGGCCACCACCGCGCCGTCCAGGGTCACCTCGACCCGGGCCAGCCCCACCCCTTCCTTGAACGCCCAGCCGCGCACCGTGAACGGCGCGGCGACCTCCTCCCCCGGCCCGGGCGCGTCGATCCAGGCCAGCGCCGGAGTCACGCAGCCCTGCCGCGGCGGCGAGCGCCGCGCCGGCAGGCGCAGCAGCAGGAAGCGCTGCGCGCCGTGGTCCACCAGCACGGTGCGCGCCGGCGGCGGCAGCGGGCCGAGCATCCCGCACACGGCGTGGTAGCGGTCCAGCAGCGCCTTGAACGGCACGTGCCCGGGCGCCAGCACCAGCAGCGCCGGCTGCGCCACCCCGGCCGCGGGCGGGCCCTCCAGGCCCCACAGCCGCAGCTGCGGCGCCCGCCCGTGCGCATGGTTGAGCGGGTGGTCCAGCACCGCGATGCGTGCGTCGCCCAGCTCGAAGCCCAGCTCGGCGCCGAGCTTGAAGTCGTCCACCAGCAGGCGCGTGCCCGGCGGCATCCGCGCCAGTTCCCCGCGCACGGCCTCGGCCAGTGCCGACCATCCGGCGAAGTTGCGCGGATAGTGCTTGCTGCCGGCGCTGGCGGCGCGCATCGATGGCGCCGACACGGCCAGCAGCCAGCCCAGCACCGCACACAGCCCCAGCCCGGCCACGCCCCACACCAGGCGCTGCCAGCGCGGCGCCAGGCGGGCGAGCATGGCCGCGCCGGCCGGCAGCAGGGCCAGGTAGCCGGGCACCGGCCAGTGGAAGCTGACCCGCTCGCTGTCGGTGACGAAGCCCAGCGCGAAGATGCCCGCCAGCACGATCGCGCCGAACAGGCCCAGGAACTGCCACTGCGGCCGCGTGGCCCGCTGCGGGCGCACGTGCCGCCATGCGGCCACGGCCAGCAGCACGAACAGCGGCGGCGTCGCGACCAGCGCCTGCACCGGCAGGAACGCCAGGCCGCCGGCGTGCGGCGCCCACGGGTGGCGGTCCACCAGCTGGAAGCGCAGCCCGGCCTCGCCGTTCTCCAGGTTCCACAGCAGCAGCGGCGCCCAGGCCAGCGCGCCGAAGGCCAGCGCCAGGATCACCCGCGGGTCGCGCGCCAGGCGCCGCCCCTGCGGCAGGCACAGCATCGCCGCCGCGCCGGCCACGATCACCCCGCCGAAGCGGTAGTGGCTCAGCGCGCCCAGGGCCAGGCCCGCGGCCAGCTCCAGCACGGCCGCCGGCGAGACCTCGCGCAGCAGGCGCACGCCGGCGTGCAGACACAGCACGGTGGCGAAAGCCAGCGGCACGTCCGGCAGGGCCATCACCCCCAGCGCACCCAGCAGCGGCAGCAGCACCGCCAGGCTGCCGGCGTTCCAGCCGGCGATGACGCCGAACCAGCGCCGGCCGATGCGCACCACCCACCACGGCACCAGCGCGCCCAGCAGCAGGAACGGCAGGCGCACCGCCAGCACGTGGTCGCCACCAAGCAGCGTGCCCAGCCGGACCAGCCACGCGGTCATGCCCGGCAGGTCCGAATAGGCCAGCGCCAGGTGGCGCGACTCCTGCCAGTAGAACGCCTCGTCCACGAACAGGGGCAGCCGCGCGGCCACCGCCACCTTCAGCAACAGGGCCACGCCCCACAGGGCGAGGAAGGTGCGGCGCGCGCGTAGTTCTCCCTGCATTCCCGCTACACTCCGTGCGTTCTCCAGGAAACGGCTGCGATGGCGCAAACGACAGGCTCCACCGAAGCGATGCTAACCGACACCCTGCGCGAGGCCCTGGCCCGCGCGCAAGACCAGGTCAACTCGCTGGTGCTGGGCAAGGCCCGCGAGGTGCGCCTGGCCTTCGTCGCCATGCTGGCCGGCGGCCACGTGCTGATCGAGGACCTGCCGGGCCTGGGCAAGACCACACTGGCCCATGCGCTGGCGGCGACCATGGGCCTGGGCTTCCAGCGCGTGCAGTTCACCTCCGACCTGCTGCCGGCCGACGTGCTCGGCGTGTCGGTGTACGACGCGGCCACGCGCCGCTTCCAGTTCCACCCCGGCCCGGTGTTCACCCACGTGCTGCTGGCCGACGAGATCAACCGCGCGCCGCCGCGCACGCAGAGCGCGCTGCTGGAGGCGATGGCCGAGCACCAGGTGACCGTGGACGGGACCACCCACCCCCTGCCCGATCCGTTCTTCGTGATCGCCACGCAGAACCCGGTGGACCTGTCCGGCACCTTCCCGCTGCCGGACTCGCAGCTGGACCGCTTCCTGCTGCGCTTCTCGCTGGGCTACCCCAGCCCGGAGTCCGAGCGTGCCCTGCTCACCGGCGCCGACCGCCGGGAGCTGATCGCCCGCGCCCGCCCGGCGCTGGACGCGGACACGCTGCGCGCGCTGCGCGGGGCGGTGGCGCAGGTGTACGCCAGCGACGCGCTGGTGGGCTACGTGCAGGCGCTGCTGGCGCGCAGCCGCCACCATCCGGGCCTGCGCGTGGGCCTGTCGCCGCGCGCCGGCCTGGCGCTGCTGCGCGCCGCGCGCGCCCACGCCCTGTTGCTGGGGCGCGACCACGTGCTGCCGGAGGACGTGCAGGCGCTGTTCGTGCCGGTGGCCGGCCACCGCCTGGTGCCGGAGGCCGAGGCCGGCCCGGCCGAGAACCTGGCGCGGGCGGTGCTGCAAGCGGTGCCGGTGGACTGATGCGCGAGGCCTGGCGCGGCCTGTACGAGCGCCTGCGGGCCCTGGAGCGCCCGCGCGCGGCCGAGGCGTTGCCTGCGACCATCGACCGCCGCCGCGTGTACGTGCTGCCCACGCGGTTCGGCCTGTTCTACGGCGCGCTGGTGGTGGCGATGGTGCTGGGCGCGCTCAACTACAACAACAACCCGGCCCTGCTGCTGGCCCTGCTGCTGGGCGCGGCCGGGCTGGCCAGCCTGGTCTTCGCCCACCTGCAGCTGTCCGGGCTGCGCGTGGAGACCGTCTCGGCCGAACCTGTGCCGGCCGGCGACACGCTGTGGCTGAAGCTGGCGCTGGCCGCCGGCGACGGCCGGCGCCGCCGCGGGCTGCGCGCCGACCTCGGTGCCGCGCACGCCACCGCCAGCCTCGGCGAGGACGGCCGCGCCGAGCTGGTCCTGCCGGTGCCGACCCACCGCCGCGGCTGGCTGCTGCCGGGCCGGATCCGCCTGTCCACCACCCAGCCGCTGGGCCTGGTCCGCGCCTGGGCGCGGGTATGGCCGCGGCAGGCGCTGCTGGTGTATCCGCGCGCCGAAGCCACGCCGCCGCCCCTGCCCGATGCCGGCGGCCAGGCCGGGCGCAGCCACCCGGCCCGCACCGGCGAATCCCCCGAGCAGCTGCGCGCCTATCGTCCGGGCGATCCGCCGCGCAGCATCGCCTGGAAGCACAGCGCGCGCCGCGACGGCCTGGTGGTGCGCGAGTTCGAGCGCAGCCAGGGCCTGGACGTGCTGCTGGACTGGCAGGCGCTGGCCGGGCTGGCCTACGAGCAGCGCATCGCCCGCCTGGCCGCCTGGGTGGACCAGGCCGAGCGCGAGGGCCGCCGCTACCGTCTGCGCCTGCCCGGCCAGCCGCAGCTGGGACCGGGCCGTGGCCATGAACACCGCCACGCCTGCCTGCGGGCGCTGGCCCTGCTGCCACCGGAGTGAGGCCGATGGACGCGCGCGCCACGCCCCCGCTCGATCCGCACAGCCGCGCCTGGGCCCTGGCCACGGCCGGACTGGCGCTGCTGCCGCTGCTGCTGTTGCTGCCGCCGGTGCTGGGCCTGGGCTTCGGCCTGGCGGCGGCGGCGGTGGCGGCGCTGGCGTGGCGCAGGCCCCGGCCGGGCTGGCTGCGCCTGCTGCTGACCTTGGCCATGCTGGCCGCGGTGTTCGCCGCGATGGGCGCGCGCCCGGGCCGCGACACCGGCTGCGCGCTGCTGGCGGCGATGCTGGCGATCAAGCCGGCCGAAACCCGCGGCCTGCGCGACGCGCGCAGCCTGCTGGGCTTTGCCCTGTTCGCACCCTTCGCCGGCTTCCTGCTCGACCAGGGGCCGCTGACCATGGTCCTGGCCCTGGCCGCGGCGCTGACCGCCCTGCTGACTCTGCAACGCCTGGCCGATGCCGAGGCCGGCGTGGCGCCGCCGCCGCTGCGCCGGCACCTGGCCACCACCGCGCGCCTGGTCGGCCTGGGCCTGCCGCTGACCCTGGCCGCATTCTGGCTGTTCCCGCGCCTGGCCACGCCGCTGTGGGGCGTGCCCGAGCGCGCCCTGGCCAGACCCGGGCTGTCGGACCGCATGAGTCCGGGCGGCTGGCTGGACCTGATGGCCGACGACCGCCCCGCGCTGCGCGCGCAGTTCTTCGGCCCGATGCCCGGGCCGGAGCAGATGTACTGGCGCGGCCCGGTGCTGTGGCACTACGACGGCCGGACCTGGACCCGCCCGCCGTGGTTGCGCGGCCTGCCCCCGGCGCAGGTGCGGCTGGCCGATGCCGGCTGGGACTACGAGATCGAGCTGGAGCCGGCCGACAACCGCCACCTGGTTGCCCTGGACCTGCCGGAGGCGGCGCCGGCGGGCGCGCGGCTGGGCGGGGACGGCTCGCTGACCGCGCAGCGGCCGCTGGCCTCGCCCAGCCGCTGGCGGCTGCGCTCGGCCCCGCCGGTGGCGTTCGAGCCCACCCTGCGCCCGCGCCTGCGCCAGCAGGCCCTGCAGCTGCCGCCGGAGCGCAACCCGCGCACCCTGGCCCTGGCACGGCAGTGGCGGCAGCAGGCCGGCGGCGACGACCGCGCCATCATCGGGCGCGCCCTGGGCTGGACTCGCGCGGAGTTCGCCTACACCCTGGACACGCCGCTGCCCGGCCGCGACGCGGTGGACGAGTTCCTGTTCCAGACTCGCGCCGGTTATTGCGAGCACTTCGCCTCGGCCTTCACCGTGCTGATGCGCGCGGCCGGCATCCCGGCGCGAGTGGTCACCGGCTACACCGGCGGCTACCGCAACCCGTTCGGTGGTTACTGGGTGGTGCGGCGCATGGACGCCCACGCCTGGGTCGAGGTCTGGCTGGACGGCCAGGGCTGGGTGCGGGTGGATCCGACCGCCGCGGTGGCGCCCGAACGCATCTACGACACCCTCGAGCAGCGCGCCGCCGGCGCCGGCGGCCAGGCGCCGCTGCGCTTGGACACGCTGGGCGACTTCGCCGACTGGCTGCGCCGCGGCTGGAACGACCTGGTGCTCGGGTTCGACGCCGCCCGCCAGCAGGCGATGCTGCGCACGCTCGGCCTGGAGCGGGCCTCGCCCGCGCAGCTGCTGGCCCTGTTCGCGGCGCTGGCGGCCCTGGCCGTGGCCGCCATGGTGTGGCGGCTGGCGCGCGGCGAGCGCGAGCGCGACCCGCTGCTGCGCGCCTGGCGCCGCCTGGGCCGGCGCTACGAGAAACTGGGCCTGGGCCGGGCCCCGCCCGAGCCGGCGCTGGCCTGGGCGCAGCGCGTGGCCGCGGCCCGCCCCGGCTCGGGCCAGGCCCTGCTTATACTCAGCCAACGTTTCGTCGCCGCGCGCTACGCTCGCGCCTCGCAGACGCCGCGCCAGCTACTGCGTGACCTGGCGCGGCATCGCCCCTGAACGAGGAGAATCCGCATGTCCGTCCGCCATCCGTTCCGCATCGTCCTGGCCGCGGCGGCGGCCGCGCTGCTGGGCGCATGCGCCACCGCACCCCAGCCCCTGCAGGGCAACTTCCCCGCCGTGACCCCGCAGCAGGCCGCGGCGGACACCCAGGCGGGCGTCACCGTGCGCTGGGGCGGCCGCGTGGTCGAAACCCAGCCGCGCCAGGACATGACCTGCTTCCAGATGGTGGCCCTGCCGCTGAACGCCAGCGGGCGCCCCGACGGCAACTCGCCGGACGCCAGCCAGGGCCGCTTCCTGGCCTGCCGCGCCGGCTTCTACGACCCGGCGGTGTTCACCCCCGGCCGCGAGGTGACCTTCATCGGCCGCGTCGAGGGCACCGAAACCGTGCGCATCGGCGAGTACGACTACCGCCTGCCGCGCCTGGCCGCCGACGTGGTCTACCTGTGGCCGGAGGTGCGGGAGGTGGAAGTGGTGGTCCCGCCGCACCCGTACTGGGGGCCGTACTGGCGCCCCTACTGGGGGCCGTGGTGGTGGTGGTAAGCCCCCGCCCGCGCAGGCACGCATGAACGACGACGAGCGCCGCCCACCGGGCGGCGCTCGCGTATCCGGGGGGGCGGGGCTCAGCGGCCGGGGACGCCGAAGTGGCCCAGCGGTGCGCCGGCCAGCAGGTGCAGATGGATGTGGAACACGGTTTGGCCGGCGTGGTCGCGGCAGTTCATCACCACCCGGTAGCCATCCCGCTCCAGGCCCTGGCGGCGGGCGTACTCGGCCGCGGCCAGCATCAGCCGGCCCAGCAGCTGGGCGTGCTCGGGCCTGGCATCGTCCAGGGTGCGGATCGGCTCGTGCTTGGGCACGAACAGCACATGCACCGGCGCCTGCGGGGCGATGTCCTTGAAACCGAGGATGTCCTCGTCCTCATAGACGATGGTGGCCGGGATTTCGCGACGGATGATCTTGCCGAAGATGGTGTCGGTCATGGTGGCGATGGGGTTTGGGGCTGCGACCGGAAGGCCAGCTTAGCGCGCCACGCCGCGCGGGCGCTCAGTCCTTCATCTCCGCGCGGGAGCCGAAGGCGTGGGAAAGGGTGCCGCGGTCCACGTACTCCAGCTCGCCGCCCAGCGGCAGGCCCTGGGCCAGGCGGCTGGGCCGCACGCCGTGCTGGCGGGCCAGCTGCGCCAGGTAGTGCGCGGTGGCCTCGCCCTCCACGGTGGCCGAGGTGGCCACGATCATCTCGGCGACCTCGCCGCCCTCCAGGCGCCGGGCCAGCAGGTCCAGGCCCAGCTCGCGCGGGCCGATGCCGTCCAGCGGCGACAGCCGGCCCTGCAGCACGAAGTACAGCCCGCGGTAGCCGGTGGCCGTCTCGATGGCCAGGCGGTCGGCCGGCGTCTCCACCACGCACAGCTGCTGGCGGTCGCGGCCGGCGCCGGCGCACAGCGCGCACACCTCGGTCTCGCTGAAGTCGCGGCACTGGCTGCAGTGGCCGATGCGCTCCACCGCCTCGGCCAGCACCCCGGCCAGGCGGCGGCCGCCGTCGCGGCCGCGCTCGAGCACGTGGTAGGCCATGCGCTGGGCGGTCTTGCGGCCGACCCCCGGCAGCACCTGGAAGGCTTCGATCAGCTGTTCGAGCAGCAGCGACACGGGGCGGTCAGAACGGCAGCTTCATCCCCGGCGGCAGCGGCAGGCCGGCGGTGGCCGCGCTCATGCGCGCCTTGGATTCGGCATCGACCTTGTTGGACGCGTCGTTGAAGGCGGCGGCGATCAGGTCCTCGACCATTTCCTGGTCGGAGAGGATGCTCGGATCGATGCGCACCTTGCGGCACTCCTTGGTGCCGGTCAGGGTCACGCTGACCATGCCGCCGCCGGCGCTGCCGGTGACCTCGAGCCGGGCCAGTTCTTCCTGGGCGCGCTGCAGGTTCTCCTGCATCTTCTGCGCCTGCTGCATGAGCTGGGCGATGTTGCCGCGCATTGTTCAGTTCTCGTCTGCGGGTCGGATGGAATCGGGCACCACGCGGGCCCCGTACTGCTCGACCAGGCGGCGCACCGCCGGGTCGTTGTGGAAGGTCTCCTCGGCCGCCGCCTGGCGCGAGTCGCGCTCGCGGTCCAGCCGCTGGTTCAGGGTCTCGGCGGGCAGCTCGCCCACCTGGAACACGATCTTCGGCACCGCGCCCAGCCCGGCGCCCAGGGCCTCGGCCAGCACCGCGGTGGACTTCTCCGTGCGCAGGTACTCGAAGCCGGGCGCCAGGGCCAGGGTCAGCACCCCGCCGGCATGGGACACGAAGGCCGAATGCGCGGCCAGCTCGCGCGCCGGCCCGCGGAGGTCGCAGGCGGCGACCCGGCGCAGCCAGTCCTCGGCGTCCTCGATCACCCCGCCCGAAGCGGCGGGTGCCGACGGCGCGGCCACGGGCGCCACCGGCTCCGGTGGCGGCATGGCCGCCGGCTCCGCCGCGGGCGCGGGCGCCGGCCGGGGCGCGGCGGCCGGCATCACGATGTCCGGGGCCAGGCCGGCCACCGAGGCCGGTTCGGTCCGCCCCAGGCCCCGGGCCGGCCCGGCCGGAGGCACGGCCGGTGCCGGGCCGGCCGGCGCCGGTGCCGCGGACAGGCCCGCCGCCGGCCCCGGTGCCGGCCGCGCGCCGCCATGCAGGCCGGCGCCACCGGAAGCCGGCGGACCGGCATCGGCCTCGGGCCGGAAGGCCAGCATGCGCAGCACGGTCATCTCGAAGCCCACGCGGGGCGACGGGGCCAGGTCCAGGTCGCGGCGGCCGTTGACCGCCATCTGGTACCACAGCTGCACCACCTCCGGGCGCAGCCGCGGCGCGTAGGCGTCCACGGCGATGCCCTCGTCGTCCTGCGCCGCGCCGGGCACCAGCTGCCGCACCTGGATGCGGTGCAGGGCCTCGGCCAGGGCCTCCAGCACGTTGCCCCAGTCCGGAGCGAAGCCGGCCAGGGTGGCCACCACCTGCAGCAGGCGCGCTCCGTCGCCGTCGGCCAACGCGTCCAGCAGCGCCGCCACCTGGGTGCGGTCCACGCTGCCGAGCATGGCCCGCACCGCGTCCTCGCGCAGCGCGCCGCCGGCGTAGGCGATGGCCTGGTCCAGCAGGGACAGGCCGTCGCGCAGGCTGCCGTCGGCCGCCCGCGCGAGCTGGCGGATCGCCCCCGGCTCGGCCTCGATGCCCTCGGCAGCCAGGATCCTGGTCATCTGGCCCTCGATCTGGCCCTCGTCCAGCCGCTTGAGGTTGAACTGCAGGCAGCGCGAGAGCACCGTGATCGGCAGCTTCTGCGGGTCGGTGGTGGCCAGCAGGAACTTCACGTGCTCCGGCGGCTCCTCCAGGGTCTTCAGCAGGGCGTTGAAGGCCGCCTTGGAGAGCATGTGCACCTCGTCGATGAGGTACACCTTGTAGCGGCCGCGCGAGGGCATGTACTGCGCGTTCTCGATCACCTCGCGCACGTCGTCCACGCCGGTGTTGGAGGCCGCGTCGATCTCCAGCAGGTCGATGTAGCGGCCGGCGTCGATGTCGGTACAGGCCGCGCACCGGCCGCAGGGCTCGGCGCTGGTGCCCTGCTCGCAGTTGAGCGACTTGGCGAAGATGCGGGCGATGGTGGTCTTGCCCACGCCCCGGGTGCCGGTGAACAGGAACGCGTGGTGCACCCGCCCGCTGTCCAGGGCATTGCCCAGCGCGCGGACCACGTGTTCCTGCCCGACCAGTTCGGAGAAGCGCTTCGGGCGCCACTTGCGGGCGAGGACGAGGTAGGACATCAGGCAACCGGCTCGATCAGGACCGGCATTGTGCCATGCCCGCCCGGCCGGCAAGCCGGCCTTGTGGCAAGTGCCCGCTGGGGTTAGAATTCGCCGCCCGACAGGGCGCTTCCGGCGCCCTGCCAGGTTCCGGAGAGGTGTCCGAGTGGTTGAAGGAGCACGCCTGGAAAGTGTGTAGGCGGCTATAAACCGCCTCGGGGGTTCGAATCCCCCTCTCTCCGCCAGATACGCCTAAACCCCTGTTTTTACAGGGGTTTTTCTTTTTTCGGAGAGAACGCGCCTGGTACATGGATTGGTACATTCATGCGCCTGCCTCGCTACTTGCTCCACCGCCCTAGCGGCTACACCTTCCGCCTGGTCGTTCCCAAGCACCTGCGCCGCCAATTCGACGGACGCGGCGAGATCCGGCGCAGCCTTCGCACGCATGATCCGCGCCTGGCGCTGGCATGGTCAGGCGCGTTGTTGCTCGCCTACCATGCGGCTATCGCACGGGTGGAGGCGTCGGGGATGGTGTGGCGGAAACAGGACGATGACGACCTGGCGCAAGCGCTGGGCCTGACTGGCGGACGCAAGCCGAAAGAGTGGAAGGTGGTACATGCCGCCTCCGGCATGTCGATGGAAGGCCCGGACACCGACGACAGGGCGGCCGACATGGCGGCCGCCAAGGAGGCGGCCAGGTTCCTGGCCGAGTTGTACGGCGGGGCCGGCCCACTGGCGAACCAGCCGCCGCCGTCGGCCCTGCCGGTACCGCCGCCACCTGGCCCACCGCCTGGCGTCCACAACAGCCGGACAGACAGCGCCGTGGACTTCTGGCTGAAAGCCGAGCGGCCGAACTTCACCACGCCGGCCCGCTTGAAGACCTACCACAAGTTGAAGAAGACCGGCGAAACCTTCGCCGCCTACGTCAAGCCGGGAACCCGGCTCTACACACTGGGCCGCGCGGACTGCGCAGGCTTCTACAACCACTTGATGGCCGGCGGCCTGGCGCGCAAGACCGCGCAGTCCGTCCAGTCCTACCTCAAACGGTTCTTTACCTGGGCCGCGTCCAGCGGCTACTACCCCGACGACAAAGCCAATCCGGCCGCCGGGCATATCCGCCTGACCCGGGCCGACAAGGCTAGCCGGCGCGGTACCGGCTTCCAGGCGTTCAAGGCCGAGCAACTGCGGATGATGTTTGCGCCCGAGGCGTTCGCCATCCTGCCGACGCTCAAAGACCGCTGGCTGGCCGTGCTGGCGCTTTACACCGGGGCCAGGTCGAACGAGCTGGCCCGGTTGGAGCTGGTGGACGTGGGGCCGGACGAGCACGAGGGCGTGCCCGTCCTGGACATCAACGAACTGGCCGAAGACAAGGCCGTAAAGGCCGAGGCCAGCATTCGCCTGGTGCCAATCCACCCCGACCTGCTGGCCCTGGGCCTGCTGGATCGGGTGGAGGCCAGGAAGGCCGCCGGGGAGTCCCGGCTTTTCCCCGGCAACCTGCTGACGCAGAACGGCCCGGCCGCGTCCAGTCAGAAGGCGTTTCTGTCGGCCCTGAAAGCGTGGGGCATTGCCCCGCGCGGCAAGGGCCGGATGGGGCTTCACTCCTTCCGCGCCACCGTCATCCAGACGATGACCCGCAAAGGCGTGGCCCAGGGCTGGCGGGAACGCTTCGTTGGCCACGAGAGCAGCGAAGGGCCAAGCACGCTGGATACCGACCACGCCGCCACCTACGGGGCTGGCGGCTCGGCGCTGAGAGCGACGGCCGCCGCCTGCCTGCCGGCCCTGGACTGGGCCGCCGAGGGCGTCATTGACATTGACGGCCTGCGGCCGTTGCTGGCTATTGGCGCGGCCCCGGAGACAGCACGGAGCGGACGCCGGAAGGCAACGCAAAAGCGTTAGACGCTATCGACGGAAGCGGTCGGCGAAGCCGGGGGCGCATAACGCAGAACGCCAGCCCGCAGATTGGAGCGCAGGCGTTCCAGGTCAGCGTCAGGCATGAGCCGAAGCGCGGCCAGCAGCTTGTCATCGATGATCGAATCGAACGCGCCACCGAACTGACAAAGCCGGTGGGTGCGGGCAGAGCGTGCGCGATCTTTTGCGCGGGCGAGTTTGGCGGACAAGTCAGCGACGATTTGGTCGGGGGTACGTTTTGCCATGACGGTTAGAACTGATGGGAATACCAGCAGTCTGCGGTGGGGGTCGCATTTGGCAAGGGCCAGCCATTGACGAAGTGAGCCAGCGCCGCAGGATGAAGGGCGTAGCCGAGCGAAGCGAGGCGAGCCAATCCGACGCGACAGAGCGAAGCGAAGGAGCCAAAGGCGCACTTATACATTGCCTTCGGCAATGTGTGCGCCCTACGGGGTGAGCCAAAGCAAAAGCAGGAGCAAAAGCAAAACCGCGAACCACAACACAACATGGCGATCTACCATCTATCGGCGCAGGTCATCGACCGAAAGAGCGGACGCAGCAGCGTAGCGGCGGCGGCTTATCGCCTGGGCGTGGACATGGTGGATGAGCGTACCGGCTTGCGCCACGACTACACCCGCAAAAGGGGGGTCGATGGCTGGGAGCAGATGACGCCAGCGAATGCGCCGGAGTGGATGGCCGACCCGTCGAAATGCTGGAACAGCGTGGAGCGGGTCGAGAAGCGGAAAGACGCGCAGTTGTGCCGAGAGGTCAACATGGCCTTGCCGCGTGAACTGACCGCCGAGCAGATGAAGGCGCTAACGCGGTCGTGGGTGAAGTCGCAATGTGTTGACCAAGGCATGGTCGCCACCGTGGCTTGGCACCACTTGGACGGCGACAACCCGCACGCGCATGTGATGGTGTCCATGCGTGAAATCACTGCCGAGGGCTGGGGCAAGAAAATCCGCAAAGAGTGGACGAAGGAGCGGAAGGACGAACTGACGCAATGGCGGGAGACGTGGGCAGCGGAAGCCAACAAGGCGCTGGAACTGGCCGGGAGCCGGGAGCGGATTGACCACCGCAGTCTGAAAGAACAGGGCAAAGAGCAGGAGCCGCAGCGACACATGGGGCCGAAAGCCACGGCGATCGAGCGCCGGGGCGGAACGCCGGCGCGTGCGCGCTACATTCACCCCACCCCGGCAGGGATGGGGCAGGAGCAGGCCCGGAAGGACCGGCAGCGCGAGCAGGCGGCCACGCCTGCGACGAAGCGGCAGCCGACGCCGCAGGAGGCATGGAAAGCACAGGGGCAGCGACTGTTGGGGCCGTGGAGGAAGGCCAGGGACGCAGCCGAGCGCGTGGGCCAGCGCGTGGAACGGCTACGCGATGACGCCAGCCGGAAGTACGAGCAGGTACACAAAGCCGAGCGCGTAGCCTATGGCCGACAGCAGGCGCTGGAACTGGCACAGAAGCGGGAGCAGTACCACCGCCAGCAGGGCCAGAGCTGGCGAGAAAGCCACCGCCTGCGGGCGTGGTTGGGGTTGGTGCCGGGATGGGTCAGGGAACAGGACGCGGAAGCCACAGCCGCCGCCGAGTCGGCAGAGCGGCGGCGTGGGCGGCTGGCCGAGGCCAGCGAGCAGGCGAAACAGGCGCGGCAGGCGTGGCAAGCGGCCAGCCGTCGCCAGCAGCAGGCAGAAAAGCGGGCCGCCGTGGTGGTGGCGGAGTGGAGACGGCGGGCCGCGGCCATGCGGGAACACGTTGCACGTAACCCGGAGAAGCCAAAGCCAAAGCGAGAACTGACCGAGGCGGAGAAGTTGCGGGAATGGGCCAAGATGGGCTTGTGGAGCCCGGCCATAGCCGGGCAGTTGCGAAAGGACGCGGAAGCCAAGCAGGCGGCGGAGAAGCCAGCAATTAGCGAACGGGCGGCGCAGGCGTTTGTGCCGCCGTGGATGAAGCCGGTAACGCGAACCAGGTAGACGGGCAGCCGAGGCAGCAGCCGAGGCCAGGTCTAACACCCATCCAAAAACACACGCCCCGCCGGAAGGCGGGGCGTTTCTTACTTGGTGCGGGCTTTCAGGGTGGGCTTGAACTTGCCGCCCCTTGTGTCGTGGGCGTCTTTGATGTTGGCGACTCGTTCGGGGGTCATCCGGGTAGTCAAGCCCTTGGCAAACAGGGTTGAGTTCACGAACGTATGCCCGTTCTTTTTTACGAAAAACCCTTTTGCCGTGAGGGTTCGGAAGTGTCGATTCACCGCCTGCCGGTGCAGGCCGAGATCGTTGGCGATGGACGTTTGGGAGAGACAAACCAGGTTGCCATACTCCATCTGACGCAGCGTGTAGGCGGCAACTTTCAGTTCTTGCGGAGACAGCCCGGTATCAAGGAAGCTGATGAAATTGTCGAGGAATGTCAGACAAAAATACGCCTCATCCTCGAACGAGACCGGGCCACGTTCACGGTAGTAAGCAGTTTTTTCGAGCGTTGCGCCTGCGGCAGCGGCTTCTAGCAAGGCCTGCTTAGCAGCCTCCGTCAACCCCGCTTCTGCGTCGATTTCGTAGGGGATTTCCGAGGCGGGGACGGTTTCGGTTCTGTTCTGGAGGGTCATGGTGGGTATTCCATCGCGGGGGAATGCGAAGGAAGGCAAGCCGCCAGCCTCGCCTACAACGTTGTAGGCGATATGTCCGCTTTGTCAACGCACCTGTTGCGAATAGAAACGAAAAAGCGACAGATCGGCAACACGGGGTGAAACACAACATGTTTCAGGTTGTAAACAGATGCTGTTTACAAGATAGAAACAGCATCTGTTTACAAATCGAGAGACAGGAAGTGAAGGAAAAGGCTAAAAACAAGGGAAAAATGAAGAAGATGGCAGGGGGGTAATAAAGAAAGAGCGTAAGAGGGTATGCGGCCACCTGCGGCGGCCTTGTGCCTTGGCAGGCATGGAGCCTTGGGCCACCTGCCGGTGGCCTGCCTTCGGCCTAACAGCACCTGGGCGGGCGCTTCCGCACAATGCCCGCAGTCTGCTACACTACGCGCCGACGCTGGTCCGCCAGTTGGTACAAACTCTCACCGGGTTGTTTTTCTCGGAAAAACAAGGGTTTAGTGGTGGTTTGGGGCTTTCCCCCTCTCTCCGCCAGTTGCGCAAAGGGGCCCCGCAAGGGGCCCCTTTGCTTTGCGCCTCCGGCGGAGCCGGTCCGGTTCGCCCCTGGCCCGCCCCCGCGCAGCCGGTGGCGCGGCGCGCGCGGCGCCCCGCAATCCCCCTCGCTCTTCTGCCCCGCGTCGCGTCCCCGTTGTACCGGAAGTCATCCGGCAGCCGGTTTCCGGGCCAACGCCGTTTGCGACCGCGGCCCACGCGCGCAGGCGCGCATTCGCCAGCCTGGAAAACGATTGGCGCCGCCCCGGCGCGATGGGCTAGAATGCCCGCTCACCCGGGCCGCGCGATGCGCGGCCCGCGTCCATGGTGGCCCCGTCGGCCCCTCGCGACGCTAGGTCGAAAACCCCGCCAGGGCCGGAAGGCAGCAACGGTATCGATCGACGCGGGCGCCGAGGCAAGCCGGCGGGGCCGCCGCCTTTTCGTGAGGCGCAAAGCCGGCCCCGTGATCCACGGCCAGTTGCCTGTTGGCTCCCGCATTGGCGGGCCGTGGCGACGGCCCGGGCCATCCCGCGGACGGGGCAGCGCCGGGCTGCGCGCATCGATCGACGCGGGCGCCGGGGCAGGCCGGCGGGCCAGCGCGTTTCCTGTCTTCCTGCAGGATGCGGGGCGGCGGTGCCCTGTCCGCCCCTCCCCACATCCGCCCCTCAGGGCGCCTCGGGCAAGTCCCTGACGATGGCCAGGGCATCCGGCTCGTCGCCGGTGGACCAGCGTTCGACCACGGTCCAGCTGGCGGTGTCCACCACCGCGATCTGGTTGGCACCGCTGACGGCCACGTACACGCGGCCGCCGTCCGGGTCGGCGATGGCACCGATCGGCAGGGCGTCGCGGCCGAGCATGGTGTCGCGGAAGCGCGCGCCCTCCTCCACCAGCGGCACCGTGGCCACCGGGGTGCGGTCCCGTGTGGAGAACACCGCCAGGGTGGCGGCCCTGGCGTTGGTCACCACCGCGTGGGCACCGTCGGCGGTGAAGGCCACGCGGATCGGGAAGCCCGGGCTGTCCAGGGTGGCCAGCACTTCCAGGGTGTCCGGGTCGTGCACGGTCACGGTGTCGGCGCTGCGGTTGCTCACCCACACCGTGCCGTCGGGGGCCACGGCGATGCCCTCGGCGCCCTTGCCGGCCGGCCGCTCCAGCACCTCGCCGCTGGCCAGGTCCACGCGCGCCACGCTGCCGGCGGTGAGCTTGCTGACGTAGGCGTAACGGTCGTCGGCCGACAGCGCCACCATGTGGCCCAGGCCCGGACCGACCTCGTACACGCGCTCGATGCCGGCCGGGTCCACCCGCAGCAGGGCCTGGCTGCGCTCGGTGGTCACCAGCAGGCCGCCGTCGGCGGCGAAACGCATGCCGTGCGGGCGGGTGTGTCCGCCCCGCTCCACCCGGTGCAGCAGGCGGCCGTCGTGCGCGGCGTACACGCCCACGGTGTTGCCGGGCCGGTCGTGGCCGTACTCGCTGACCGCGGCGGTGCGGCCGTCGGGGCTGACCACGATCTCGTGCGGGCCGGGACCGGTCCCGGCCTCGTGCAGGCGGCGGCCGCCCTCCAGCGCCAGCCACCACACTGTGTTGGCCGACTTGTTGCCCACCAGCAGTGCGCCGCGCGCCTGCGCATCGGTGGCGGCCGCGGCCGCGGCCAGGGTCAGCAGGCCCGCCAGGCGGACCCAGGGTGTTGCCAATGCCATCTCCTGCCCTCCCTCATGGAACCGGTGATGCGGGGTCCGGGTGCAGCCACCGCGCCCGGCCGTCGGCGTAGCGCTCGTGCTTCCAGATCGGCACCCGCGCCTTGATCTGGTCGATCACGTAGCGGCAGGCGGCGAAGGCGGCGTCACGGTGCGCCGCGGCCGCCCCCCCCATACCGCCAGCTCGCCCACCGCCAGCTCGCCGGTGCGGTGCACGCACAGCACGCCGGTGAGCGGGAAGCGCGCCGCAGCCTCGGTCACGATGCGCCGCCCCTCGCTGATCGCCAGTGCTTCGTAGGCCTCGTATCGCAGCCCCAGCACCTGCCGTCCGTCATGGTGATCGCGTACCCGCCCCTCGAAGCTGGCGTAGCCGCCAGCCCGGGCACACAGCAGGCGGGCGCGCAGCGGCGCCACCCGGAAGGGCGCGGCGGCCAGCTCGAATCCGGTCACGGGCGCAGGCATCTCAGCCTCCGGACACCGGCGGGATGAAGGCCACCTCGCTGCCCTCGCGCACCGGATCCTCCCAGCGCGCGAAGGCGCCGTCCACGGCCACGCGCAGGCGCTGCCGCGGCCAGGCCAGGCCGTGCCGCGCGGCGGCCTCGGCGTACAGCGCGGCCAGGTCCGGGGCGGCGCTGTCCACCTCCTCGCGCGCCAGGCCCGTGGCCTCGCGCAGCGCGGCGAAGTACAGCAGGCTCAGGCGGGCCATCAGCGCACCTGCCCGAAGTCGCGCCTGCCGCCGCGCTTGCCCAGCAGCCGCGCCGGCCCCAGGACGATGGCGTGCGACAGCGCCTTGCTCATGTCGTACACGGTCAGCGCGGCCACGGTGGCGCCGGTCAGCGCCTCCATCTCCACGCCGGTGCGGGCGGTGGTGCGCACGGCGCACTCGATGCGCAGCTCGCGCTCACCGTGCCAGTCCACGGTGATGCGGATGCCGTCCAGCGGCAGGGCATGGCAGAAGGGAACCAGCTCGTGGGTGCGCTTGGCCGCCAGGGTACCGGCGACCACCGCGGTTTCGACGATGCCGCCCTTGCCGGTGCGCAGGCCGGCCTGGCGCAGTTGCGCGGCCACCGCGGCCGGGAAGCGCACCCGGCACTCGGCGGTGGCCGCGCGCTCGGTGACGGCCTTGGCGGACACGTCCACCATCGCCGGGCGTCCGGCCTCGTCCAGGTGGCTCAGCGCGGTTCGGGGGGGGACTTGCGGGCCACTCAACCTCCGATCAGGAACATCTCGATGTGCTTGCGCGGCGTGCGCGGGCGGCCACGCAGCTCGCTGTAACGGTCGGCGCGCCTTGCCCACAGGGCCGCCACTTGCGCCGCCACCGTCTCCGGGCCGCCGGCCAGGGCCGGCTTCAGATCGTAGCCACCGGTGGCGAACAGGCAGGTGTACAGGCGGCCGTCGGCCGAGACCCGGGCGCGGTGGCAGCCGCCGCAGAACGGCGCGCTCACCGCGCTGACGAAGCCGATCTCCCCGCCCCGTCGGCGAAGGCGTAGCGCTCGGCCACCTCGCCCGGGTAGCGCGGCGGCAGCGGCCGCAGCGGCCAGCGCGCGGCGACGCGCCGGCGCAGTTCGGCCGAGGGCACCACGTCCTGCGGCCGCCAGCCGTTGCAGGTGCCCACATCCATGTACTCGATGAAGCGCAGCACGTGGCCGCTGCCGCGGAAGCGCTCCAGCAGCGGCAGCACCTGGTCCTCGTTGCGGCCGCGCACCACCACGCAGTTGAGCTTCAGCTGCGCAAAGCCGGCCGCCTCCGCGGCGGCGATGCCTTCCAGCACCGCCTCCACCCGGCCGCGGCCGCCGGACATGGCGGCGAACACCGCCGGATCCAGCGCGTCCAGGCTCACCGTCAGCCGGTGCAGCCCGGCCTGGCGCAGGGCCTCGGCCTGGCCGGCCAGCAGCGCGCCGTTGGTGGTCAGGGCCAGGTCCGCGATGCCGGGGATGCGCGCCAGGCGCGCCACCAGCTCCGGCAGCCCCCTGCGCAGCAGCGGTTCGCCGCCGGTCAGGCGCAGCTTGCGCACGCCCAGGGCGGCGAAGCCGCGCACCAGAGTCTCGATCCGGTCGAAGGACAGGCGCCCGGCCGGGGCCAGGCCCGCGTCCTCCGGTACGCGGTCGGCCGGCATGCAGTAGCCGCAACGGAAATTGCAGGCCTCGATCACCGACAGGCGCAGGTCCCGCAGCGGCCTGCCGCGCAGGTCGCGCGGGCCGCCGCCGTGGGATGCCATGTTCATGGCTGCGCCGTCATCGCCGTGGGCGGAGCCAGGGGCCAAGCCTGGTCGGGGCGCGCCACGGCGTAGCCGCGCGCGGCCAGGGCCTCGCCGTCGGCCGGGCTGGCGTAGTGGTACAGCAGCATGCGCCGGCGCAGCTCGGCCGGGTACTCGCGCTCCAGGTCGTCGATGCCGGTGTGCGAGGGATTGCCGCGCAGCCCGCAGTCGTGGGCCACCAGCTCGCCGGCGTCGGCATAGCGTGCCAGCATCTCCGGGATCGGGCGGGTGTCGCCGCTCCAGACCACGCTGCCTCGCAGGCGCAGGCCGAAGGCGGTGTCGGGCCAGTGGTGGCGCACCGGGAACACCTCCAGGCGCACGCCGTCGTGCCAGAACGCCTCGCCCACCGGCACCAGCTGGAAGGCGTCCCAGAAGTTGGCACCGCCCTCGGCCAGCACGTTGGGATAGTCGCCCACCCGGCGGTGCAGCAGCGGCACCACCGGCGCCGGCACGTACAGACGCACGCGGCCGCGCCGCGCCGGGTCGAAATACGCCGAGACGAACAGCCGCTCGAACCCGGCCACGTGGTCCAGGTGCACGTGGGTGACGAAGATCGCGTCCGGGCTGCGGCCGTAGCGGGCCTGGAAGGCGGTCAGGCCCTCGGCCCCGCAGTCGATGGTCAACCAGGGCGCGCCGTCGCGCTCGATGCTCGCCATGGCCGAACCCAGCGCCACCGCCGCCGCGTTGCCGACCCCGTGCAGGCGCAGCGCCCAGGCGGCCATCAGCAGCCCCGCTTCCAGGCCAGCTCGTAGGCGCGGCGCAGGCGGGCGAAGTCCTTGTCCACCTCCTCGCGGGCGCGCTCGCCGCGCACCTTCAGCAGCGAGCGGTGCAGGCGGCGCAGGTTGGCCTCGCGCCAGCCGGTGGCCGGGATGCGCAGGCGGCCGCGGTCGAAGTCGATCAGCCAGCCGCGGCCGTTGCCGTCGAACAGGATGTTGTGGGCGTTGAGGTCGGCGTGCTCCAGGCCCTCGCGGTGGAAGCGCGCGATCAGGCGCCCGGTCTCCTCCCACGGCGCGCCGCTGCCGGCCACCAGGGCGCGGTCGGCCAGCGAGCGCACGCCCTCCAGCCGCTCCATCAGGATCGCGGCGCGGTAGCGCAGGCCGGTGCGCAGGTAGCAGGCCGCCAGCGGCCGCGGCACCGGCAGGCCGCGCTTGTACAGCTCGCGCATCAGCCGGAACTCGGCGAAGCTGCGGGTGCTGGCGGCGCCGCGCCACAGGTAGCGGTCGCGGCTCAGGTGCGCGGCCAGGCCGCCGCGCAGGTAGTGGCGCAGCACGCACGACCCGAACGGGGCGTCCACGAACCAGGCGCCGCCGCGTCCTCCGGAGGACACCGGCCGCGCACGTTCACCCCACGCCGTGGGCGAGAACAGTTCCGCGCCGGCTTGCCGCAGCCGTTCACGGTCGAAGAGAATGGCCCCGTAACCGTCGTCGGCGCGGTACGGCATCAAGGCTTCGTTGGCGTCGAACGCGACCATCCGCGTGAGTCTAACAACACCCCGAGACCGATGCCCCCCTCGATCTGCCTGCTGCGCCTGTCCGCCCTCGGCGACGTGACCCACGTGGTGCCGCTGGTACGCACCATCCAGCGCGCCTGGCCGGACGCGCCGCTGCACTGGGTCATCGACCGCGCCGGCTTCCGCCTGCTGGAGGGCCTGGAGGGCGTGACCTTCCACGTCTACGACAAGGCCAGCGGCCTGGCCGGCATGCGCGCCCTGCGCCGCGCGCTGCCCGGCCGTTTCGACGCGCTGCTGCAGCTGCAGCTGTCGGCGCGCGCCAACCTGCTGTCGGCCTTCGTCCCGGCCCGGCGCCGGATCGGCTACGACCGCTCGCGCTCGAAGGAGCTGCACGGGCTGTTCATACGCGAGCGCATCCCCGACCGCCCCGGCCTGCAGCACGTGCTGGACGTGATCGGCAGCTTCGCCGAGCCCCTGGGCCTGAGGCAGGACCGGGTGGAATGGAACCTGCCGGTGCCGGAGGCGGCCCGCGAGTGGGCGCGCGCACAGTGGCCGGAGGACGGCACGCCGGTGCTGATGGTCTCGCCCTGCTCCAGCCACGCCCGCCGCAACTGGCGCGCCGAGCGCTACGCCGCACTGGCCGACCACGCCGCCGCGCGGGGCTGGCGCGTGGTGCTGTGCGGCGGCCGCAGCGGGCGGGAGCGCCGCACCGCCGACGCCATCCTGGCGGCCATGCGCGCCCCGGCGCTGGACCTGGTGGGCAAGGACACGCTCAAGCAGCTGCCGGCCCTGCTGGAACGGGCCGACCTGCTGGTCACGCCCGACTCCGGGCCCATGCACATCGCCAACGCCATGGGCACCCGGGTGCTGGGCCTGCACGCGGCCACCGACCCGGCGCGCAGCGGTCCGTACTCGGACCGCCGCTACTGCGTGGCCCGCTCCGACGCCGCGGCCCGCCGCTACCTGGGCAAGCCCGCCTCGGCGCTGCGGTGGGGCACCAAGATCGAGCACGAGGGGGTGATGGACCTTGTCACCGTCGACGACGCCATCGAGGCCTTCGAGCGCTACCGCGCCGACCACGGCCGCTGACCCGGTGGTGGCGGCGTGAGCCACGCCGCCGCGCCCGCCCGTCCCGCCGCCCTGCCCGCGGCGGCGGTGCTGGGCCTGTTCACGGTCTCCGGCTTCGCCGGACTGGTGTACCAGTCGCTGTGGTCGCACTACCTGGGGCTGGTGCTGGGCCCCACCGCCCATGCGCAGAACCTGGTGCTGGCGATCTTCATGGGCGGCATGGCCCTGGGTGCCTGGGCCGCGGCGCGTCTGGGCCTGCGCTGGCGCCGCCTGGTGCTGGCCTACGCCGTGGCCGAGGCCGCCATCGGCGTGCTGGGGCTGGCCTTCCACCCGCTGTTCCTGGCCTGCACCGGCCTGTCGGAGCGCGTCCTGGCCGCGCTCGGCGACGGCCCCGCCGCGCAGGCCTACCCGTGGCTGAGCGCGGCGCTGCTGATCCTGCCGGCCTGCGTGCTGCTGGGCGCCACCTTCCCGCTGCTGAGCGCCGGCTGGATCCGCGCCAGCCGCGGCCAGGACGCACGGGTGCTGGGCGGGCTGTACTTCGCCAACAGCCTGGGCGCGGCCGGCGGCGCCCTGCTGGCCACCTTCGTGCTGCTGCCGCGGCTGGGCAGGCCCGGCGCGCGGGCGGTGGCCGGCCTGGCCAACCGGGCGGTTGCCGCCGCCGCCCTCGGCCTGGCGCGCCGGGCGGACCGGGACGCCGCCCCGGCCGCCGCGCCCGCGCGCGGGCATGGGGCCACCACACCGCGACTGCTGCGCGGCGTGCTGTGGGCCGGCCTGGTGTCCGGGGTCTGTTCCTTCGTCTACGAGATCGGCTGGATCCGCCTGCTCAACCAGGCCCTGGGCACCACCGTGCACAGCTTCGAGCTGATGCTGGCCGCGTTCCTGCTGGGCCTGGCCCTGGGCGGGGCCTGGGTGCGGCGGCGCGGCACGCGCCTGCACGACCCGCTGCGCGCGGCCGGCCTGGCCCAGGGGGCCATGGGCCTGGCCGCGCTGCTGTCGCTGCTGGCCTTCGCCCAGTCCTTCGACTGGACCGCGGCGCTGATGCGGGCGCTGGCCCGCACCGACGCTGGCTACCGCCTGTTCCTGCTCGGCAGCGCCGGGGTGGCCATGGCGGTGATGCTGCCGGCGGCGTTCTTCGCCGGCACCACCCTGCCGCTGTTCAGCCTGGCCCTGCTGCGCGGCGGCGGCGGCGAGGCCTCGATCGGGCGGCTGTACGCGGCCAATACCGTGGGCGCCATCGCCGGCGTGCTGCTGATGACCCATGTCCTGGTGCCCGCGCTGGGCGTGCGCCCGGGCGTGGCCCTGGCCGCGGCCGGCGACATCGCCGTGGGCTTCTGGCTGCTGGCCCATGCGCGCCGGGAACTGCCGGCCGCGCGCCTGGCGCTGCTGGCCGGCGCCGCCGCGGCCGGCCTGCTGGTGGCGCTGGTGTGGGGCCGGCCGGACCCGCGCGCACAGCTGTCCGGCGTGTTCCGCACCGGCCACGCGCGCCTGGACGCGTCGCTGGAGGTGCCGTTCCTGCGCGACGGCAAGACCGCCACCATCGGCGTGGTGCGCGCACCCGGAACCGGCACCGTGTCGCTGCTGACCAACGGCAAGTCCGACGGGGCCATGGCCGCGCGCCTGGACCTGCCGCCCGGCGGCGACGAGCTGACCATGGTCACCCTGGGCGCGCTGCCGCTGGCCCTGCACCCGCAGCCGCGTCAGGTCGGGGTGATCGGCTGGGGCCTGGGCCTGTCCACCCACACCCTGCTGGGCAGCGACCGCGTGCGGCGCGTGGAGACGGTGGAGATCGAGCCGCTGGTGCACCGCGCCGGCGCCGCCCTGTTCGCCGCGCGCATCGACCGCGCCCTGCACGACCCGCGCTCGCAGGTGCACTTCGACGACGCGCGCCGCTTCTACGCCAGCGGCCGCCGCACCTACGACGTGATCGTGTCCGAGCCGTCCAACCCCTGGGTCAGCGGCGTGGCCGGACTGTTCACGCGCCAGTTCTACCGCTTCCTGCGCGGCCACCTGGCCGGGGACGGCCTGCTGGTGCAGTGGCTGCAGACCTACGAGATCGACGACACCCTGCTGGCCTCGATCCTGGCCGCGCTGCTGGAGCATTTCGGCGACGCCGAGGTGTGGCTGGCCCAGGACAACGACCTGGTGGGGGGGGCCTGTCCGCGACGCTGCCCGCCGGCGGACGCGGCGCGCCTGCGCGAGACGGCGGCGCTGGCGCGCGAGACCGCGCGCGTGGGCCTGGACGGCCAGGCGTCGCTGACCCTGCGCCGGCTCGGCGGCCGCGCCCTGCTGGCCACCTACGTGCGCGCCTTCCGGGCGCGGCCGCACAGCGACTTCGATCCGCAGGTGGCGCTGCAAGGGCCGCGCACCCGCTTCCGCGCCGACCGCGCCGACACCCTGCAGCGGCTGGCCGACAACGGCCTGCCGGTACTGGACTTCCTGGAAGGACGGACGCCGCCGCCGGCCAGCCCGGAGGTGCCGGCGCTGCCCGGCCACGGCGGGCTGCTGGCCCGCCAGCGCGCCGTGGCGCTGGCCCGCGCCCTGGCCGGCGAACAGCCGCGCGCCACGCCCCTGCCAGCCCGCCAGCACGAGCTGGCCGCGGCCGAACCGGAGCTGCAGGCGCTGCTGGGCCTGTCCACCGGCCCGGTGGCCGACCTGGCGACCTGGACGCGCGCGGCCGCGGCCATGGCCGCTGCGACGCTGGGGCACCTGCCGCCGGCGGCCCTGGAACGGGTGTGGATCGCCCCGGCCTGGATCGACCGCGGCGCGCAGCCGGCGCCGGTGCGCGCCCTGCTGGACCTGTACGCCGCGGCCGCCGCGCGCGACGCCGAGGCCATGCTGCGCCTGGGCGAGGCGGTGCTGCTGCGCCCGGAGGCGCTGCCGCTGGAGGGGCAGGAGCAGGCGCTGCTGCTGGCCCAGCTGGGCGCGCTGGGCGCCGGCCGGCCGGAGGAGGGCGAACGCCTGCACCAGGGCTACGGGGTGGCGGTGCCGCACGGCGAGCCGCTGCGGCTGGTGCGGCACCTGGTGCGGGTCCGCGCGCTGGAACTGCGCGCGGGCCGGGCTCAGGGCGCGGAGCCGCCGGCGCGGTAGTCCTGGTAGGACTTCTCCTCGACGTAGGCCGAGCCCAGGGCGAGGTTGATGGCCTTCTTGATCCGCGCGCGCTCGTCGTTCTCGAAGTACACGCTGCGGGCCAGGCGGATGAACTCCTCGTCGAACTCCTGGGCCTTCTCCTTCAGGCGGATCTCGTCCTCGATCACCCACAGGCGCTCGTTGACCGCCTTCAGCTCGGCGCGCAGGCCGGCGATGTCCCGTGCGGCGACCGGGTGCGCCATCCAGGTGCGCTCCAGCGCCTCCAGCTCCTTGCGCACGTTGGCCAGCTTCTCCGGGTCGCGGATGCGCTCGGACTTGATCTGCAGGATCGCGATCTTGTCCAGCAGTTCGCCGAAGGAAACGGGCACCAGGATCTCGGACATGAGCGGAATACGGTCTGACGGAAAGATGCCAAGTCTAGGCCATGGCAGGTCTACCGGGGGCTGACGCGGGGGC
>NZ_PDWK01000025.1 GCF_010093135.1 Pseudoxanthomonas taiwanensis
CTGCTCGCTACATGCATACGGCACGTGATGATACGGTGCGTCTTAGCTGTGTTTTTTTGTTCAAAGCAAAAGACGGCTGACGAGAGTCTCTCGGGTGTCCTGGGATCGGAGAATGAGAAAAGAGACAGTCCCTGTCCCGCCCCGCCGGCCCGGCCGTCGACGCCGTGGACTGGTGCTCCCCCCTGTAGGAGCCCGGTGCGCGGCGGCCTGGCCGACGCATCCGGCGCCGGCGTTCGCCCGCCAAGCCCAGGGCGCCGCACCGGCTGCGGCACGTGCAACGCAGGCTCCGGTCCCTGACTGCCCCGTCCGATCGCCGCTGGCTCCCGGCCGGATCGCCGCCGACGCGCTCCTGCGGGGGATGCCCGGGAGCGGCGGCAGGCTACAATGCGCGGCGATGACCGACACCGCCCCTGTCCCGCTGCTGGCCGCCCGTGGCCTGGCGTTCGCCCGCAACGAGGTGCCGGTGTTCGGCCCGCTGGATTTCGCCGTCGAGGCCGGCGAGGCCCTGCTGGTGCAGGGCGGCAACGGCAGCGGCAAGACCACCCTGCTGCGCGTCCTGGCCGGGCTGCTGCGCGCGGACGCCGGCGGCATCGAGATCGAGGGCCAGCCCGCCGCGCCGGCCTCGCGCGCCCATGCCATCGCCTACCTCGGCCATCTGCCCGCGCTCAAGGGCGAACTGACCGTGGAGGAAAACCTGCGCTTCCTGTGCGGCCTGCACGGCCGGCGACCCGGCCAGACCATCGGCGACGCCCTGGCCATCGTCGGCCTGTCCGGCTACGAGGACGCGCCGGCGCGGCAGCTGTCGGCCGGGCAGAAGAAGCGCGTGGGCCTGGCACGCATGTGGCTGTCGCCGGCGCCGCTGTGGCTGCTGGACGAGCCCTACGCCAACCTCGACCTGGACGGCATCAACCTGGTCAACCGCATGATCCCGGCGCACCTGCGCGCCGGCGGCGCGGCCCTGGTCACCACCCACGGCGCCTACGCCGCCCCGCCGGTGCGCACGCGCCTGCTGGAGCTGGGAGCGGCCGCATGAGCACCCGCCCCGGCCTGCTGCGCGGCGCCCGGGCCCTGCTGCTGCGCGACCTGCGTCTGGTCTGGCGGCGCCGCGGCGACGCCCTGCAGCCGGCGCTGTTCGCGGTGCTGGTGGTGGTGATGTTCGCCCTGGCCCTGGGCGGCGAGAAGCAGGTGCTGCGCGACCACGTCGCCCCGCACGCGATCTGGGTGGCGGTGCTGCTGGCCGGCCTGCTGTCGCTGGACAGCCTGTTCCGCGGCGATGCCGAGGACGGCTCGCTGGAGCAGTGGCTGCTGGCGCCGGTGCCGCTGGCCTGGCTGGTGGCGGTGCGCACCTTCGGCCACTGGCTGACCACCGCCGTGCCGCTGCTGGAGGCGGTGCCGGTGCTGGGCGAGTTCCTGTACCTGCCGCGCGCGCAGTTGCCGCTACTGCTGTTGACCCTGCTGCTGGGCACGCCCACGCTGAGCCTGCTGGGCGCGGTGGTGGCCGCGCTGACCGTGGGCCTGAAGCGTTCGGGCATCCTGGTGGCGCTGCTGGCCCTGCCGCTGTACGTGCCGGTGCTGGTGTTCGGCGCCGGCAGCGTGGCCGCCGCCGCACAGGGCCTGGATCCCAGCGGTTCGCTGCTGCTGATGGCGGCGATGCTGGTGGCTTCGGCGGTGCTGGCGCCGCGGGCCGCGGCGGCGGCGATCCGGATCGCGCGGGGGTGAGACTCAGGTTCCGGAGCGCGCCCCCGCCTGCGCCTTGCGCTGGATCAAGGGCCGCCGCGGCGCGTGCGGCGACAATGCAGGCTGGTGCGGTGTGGCCGCGCGGTGCGCCCACCCGGTCCACCCACGGCCTCCGCCGCCTTCGCTTGGCGCGGGGGACGGAGTCTGAAAAAATGCGCTTTTCCTGCCCGTACAGCCCGACCGGCCGGCGGCCCGCGCCCCCGACCGGCGCCTTCCAGCGAGCAATGTCCTGTCCATGAACCCGGTGATCCGCTGGTTCCACCTCCTCGGCTCGCCGCCGTACTTCGACCGCTTCGCCGCGCGCTGGGCACCGTGGTGCTACCTGGCCGGCGTGCTGCTGATGGCGGTGGGCACGTGGCAGGCGCTGTTTGTGGTGCCGGCCGACTACCAGCAGGGCGACAGCGCCCGCATCCTCTACATCCATGTGCCTTCGGCCTGGATGAGCCTGGCCGTGTACGCGCTGATGGCCGTCTACGCGGGCGTCGCCCTGGTGTGGCGGATCAAGCTGTGCGAGATCCTGGCCATGGCGTGCGCCCCGATCGGCGCGGCCTTCACCGCCATCACCCTGGCCACCGGTTCGATCTGGGGCAAGCCCATGTGGGGCACCTGGTGGGACTGGGACCCGCGCCTGACCACCGAGCTGATCCTGCTGTTCCTGTACCTGGGCGTGATCGGCCTCTACCACGCCGGCGACGACCGCCGCGCCTCGGCCCGGGCCGCCGGCCTGCTGGCCATCGTCGGCGTGGCCCTGCTGCCGGTGATCCGCTACTCGGTCGAGTGGTGGGACTCGCTGCACCAGGGCCAGACCGTGCGCGTGTTCGGCCAGTCCAGCCTGGACCCGAGCATGGCCGCGCCGCTGTGGTGGATGGTGGTCGGCACCAAGTTCTGGTTCGCCGGCTCCCTGCTGGCCCGTGCCCGCGCCGACAACCTGCGCCGCGAGGCCGGGCGCGACTGGGTGCGCAAGCTCGCCGAGGAAAGTGCATGACCTACCTGCCTTACGTGATCGGCGCCTACGCGGTGTTCGCGGTGGTGCTGCTGTGGGACTTCCTGGCGCCGCGGCTGCAGCTGCGGCGCGAACTGCGTGCCGCCCGCCTGCGCGCGGCGCGCGCGCGCAAGCCGGCCGCCACGGCCGGGGAGCTGAGCCGATGAACCCGGTCCGCCGCCGCCGCCTGCTGCTGGTGGCCCTGCTGGTGCTGGCCTCCGGCGCGGTGACCGCGCTGGTGGCCATGGCCCTGCAGCGCAACGTCGCCTATCTCTACACTCCGGCCGAGGTGCTGCGCGGCGAGGCCGGCGAGCGTGCCCGCTTCCGCCTGGGCGGCATGGTCGAGAAGGGCTCCTTCCGCCGCGAGGCCGGCTCGCTGGAATCGCACTTCCGCGTCACCGACGGCGACGCGCAGCTGCCGGTGGTCTACACCGGCATCCTCCCCGACCTGTTCCGCGAGGGCCAGGCGGTGGTGGCCACCGGCCGCATGCAGGACGGCGTGTTCGTCGCCGACACCGTGCTGGCCAAGCACGACGAGACCTACATGCCCAGGGAAGTGGCCGACAAGATGGGCATCGCACACCGCAAGCACGACGTGCAGGTGCCGGCGGAGGACACGCCATGAGGCCCTTCCCGGTGGGCGGCCGGAAGCGGCGCGGGTACGGCCATGCTGCCTGAACTCGGCCAGGTCCTGCTGCTGCTGGCGATGGTGGTGGCCGCGCTGCAGGCGGTGCTGCCGCTGGCCGGCGCCGCGCGCGGCAACGCCGCGTGGATGGCGGTGGCGCGCCCGGCCGCGCACCTGCAACTGCTGCTGCTGGCCGGCGCCTTCGCCATCCTGACCCACGCCTTCGTGGTCCAGGACTTCTCGGTCCGCTACGTGGCGGCCAACTCCAACTCGCTGCTGCCGATGGTCTACCGCTACTCGGCGGTGTGGGGCTCGCACGAGGGGTCGCTGCTGCTGTGGGCGCTGGTGCTGGCACTGTGGACCTCGGCCGTGGCCCTGTTCTCGCGCTCCCTGCCGCCGCCGGTGGTGGCGCGGGTGCTGGGCGTGATGGGCGCGGTGGCGCTGGGCTTCCTCGCCTTCCTGGTGTTCACCTCCAACCCGTTCGAGCGGCTGCTGCCGGCCCCGCCGGAGGGCCGCGACCTCAACCCGCTGCTGCAGGACCCGGGCCTGATCCTGCACCCGCCGATGCTGTACTTCGGCTACGTGGGCTTCGCCGTGCCGTTCGCCTTCGCCATCGCCGCGCTGCTGGACGGCCACATCGACGCGCGCTGGCTGCGCTGGACCCGGCCCTGGACCAACGTGGCCTGGGCGTTCCTGACCCTGGGCATCGCGCTGGGCAGCTGGTGGGCCTACTACGAGCTGGGCTGGGGCGGCTGGTGGTTCTGGGACCCGGTGGAGAACGCCAGCTTCATGCCCTGGCTGGTGGGCGCGGCGCTGATCCACTCGCAGGCGGTGACCGAGAAACGCGGCAGCTTCCCCGGCTGGACCCTGCTGCTGGCCATCGCCGCGTTCTCGCTGTCGCTGCTGGGCACCTTCCTGGTCCGCTCCGGCGTGCTGACCAGCGTGCACGCCTTCGCCTCCGATCCCTCGCGTGGCATGTTCATCCTGGCCTTCCTGGGCACGGTAGTCGGCGCCTCGCTGCTGCTGTATGCGCTGCGCGCCGGCCGCCTGGCCGAGGGCCCGGGCTTCGCCCCGGCCTCGCGCGAGACCCTGCTGCTGGTCAACAACCTGCTGCTGTCCAGCGCCTGCGCCATGGTGCTGCTGGGCACGCTGTACCCGCTGCTGGCCGATGCCCTGGAGCTGGGCAAGATCTCGGTCGGTCCACCCTACTTCGGCCTGCTGTTCTTCGTGCTGATGGTGCCGCTGGTGGTGCTGGTGCCGTTCGGCCCGCTGGCGCGCTGGCAGCGCGAGCAGCCCTCGAGGCTGGTCGCGGCGCTGGTGCCGTGGCTGGGCGTGGCCGCGGGCCTGGGCGTGCTGGCCTGGTTCCGGGCGCCGCAGGGTGCATGGAAGAGCGCGCTGGGCGTGGCCGGCGCGGCGTGGGTGGGCCTGGGCACGCTGCGCTTCGCCTGGGCGCGGCTGCGCAACAGCGGGCGCATGAACGCCGAGACCTGGGGCCTGGTGCTGGCGCACCTGGGCATCGCCGTGTTCCTGGTCGGCGCCCTGCTGGTCGAGGCGCAGAACGTGCAGCGCGAGGTGGCGCTGGCACCGGGCCAGCGCCTGGAGCTGGACCGCTACACCTTCGTGTTCGAGGGCGTGGAGCGCATCCCCGGCCCGAACTACACCGCCGAGCGCGGCAGCGTCCGGCTGCTGCGCGACGGCCGCCCGCTGGCCGTGCTGCATCCTGAGAAGCGCGCCTACGCCAGCGGCGGCCAGGTGATGACCGAGGCGGCGATCCGCCCCGGCCTGGCCGGCGACGTGTACGTGGCCCTGGGCGAGCCGCTGGGCAACGGCAGCTGGGCGGTGCGCGTGCACGTCAAGCCCTTCGTGCGCTGGATCTGGACCGGCGCCCTGCTGATGGCCCTGGGCGGCCTGGGCGCCGCCGCCGACCGCCGCTTCCGCCGACCCACGGAGAAAGCCCCATGACCGCTTCCCAGGAAACCCCGAAGAACGCGCCCCCGCGCCCGGGACTGCCGCCGGTGGCCATCGTCATCGGCGCGCTGTTCTTCATCGGGCTGGTCGGGCTGATGCTGTACGGCGTGCGCCGCTCCGGCGACGCCGGCCGCGACGTGCTGCCCTCGGCGCTGATCGGCAAGCCGGCGCCGGAGTTCTCGCTGCCGGTGCTGCACGATCCCGGCGTCCGCTTCGGCTCGGCCGAGCTGCGCGGCGCGCCCTACGTGCTCAACGTCTGGGGCAGCTGGTGCGCGGCCTGCCGCGAGGAACACCCGGTGCTGACCCGCTTCGCCGAGACCCGGCGCGTGCGCGTGGTCGGCTACAACTGGAAGGACGAGCCGGAGGAGGCGCTGCGCTGGCTGGAGCGGTTCGGCAACCCGTTCTTCGTCGTGGTCGCCGACCAGGAAGGCCGCACCGCGCTGGACTGGGGTGTGGCTGGCGCGCCGGAGACCTTCCTGGTGGACGGCAACGGCATCGTGCGCTGGAAGCACACCGGCCCGCTGACCGACCAGGTCGTGCGCGGCCAGCTGCTGCCCGAGCTGGAACGGGCGGAGCGGGCGCGGTGAGCCGGCCGCTGCGCTCCCTGCTGCTGGCGCTGGCCCTGGCGGCCGGCGCCGGCGTGCACGCGCAGCCGGTGGACGACCCGGCGCCGCTGCAGTTCCACGACGCGGCCGAGGAGGCGCGCTTCCAGCACCTGGCCGGGCAGCTGCGCTGCGTGATGTGCCAGAACCAGTCGCTGGCCGACTCCAACGCGCAGATCGCCCGCGACATGCGCCGCCAGGTGCTGGACCTGATGCGCGAGGGCCGCTCGGACGAGGAGATCAGGCGCTTCCTGGTGGACCGCTACGGCGAGTTCGTGCTGTACCGGCCGCAGGTCGGCTCGCACACCTGGCTGCTGTGGTTCGGCCCGGGCCTGGTGTTGCTGGGCGGCGCCGTGGCGGTGTGGCGGATCGTGCGCCGGCGCGCGGCCAACGCCACCGGCGGGCCGCTGGCCGACGAGGAACTGGACCCGTGAGCGACGCCACCCTGCCCTTCGTGATCGTCGCCGCCCTGCTCAGCGTGGCCGTGCTCGGCCGCGTGCTGTGGCCGGTCTGGCGCGGCCCGCGCTGGCCGCTGGGTGCCGCGGTCGCCTCGCTCTCGGTGGTGGTGCTGGGCCTGTACGTGCTGGTGGGCACGCCACAGGCGCTGCGCGCCCCGGCCGCCGCGGAGGCACCGCGGACCCTGCAGGAGGCGGTGGCGCGGCTGGAGGAGGAGCTGCAGCGCAACCCGGACGCGGCCGAGGGCTGGGCCCTGCTGGGCCGTTCGCGCGCGGCCCTGGGCGACCAGGCCGGCGCCCGCGACGCCTACGCTCGCGCGGTGGCGCTGGCGCCGGACGAGCCGGGTCTGCTGGTGGACGCGGCCGAGGCGCGCGCCCTGGCCGATCCGGAGCGGCGCTTCGACGAACAGGCGCTGGCCTGGCTGCGCCGCGCGCTGGAGCTGCAGCCCGGCCACCAGCGCGCCACCTGGTTCCTCGGCGGGGCCCAGCGCCAGGCCGGCCGGGCCGCCGAGGCCGCCGCGACCTGGGAGCCGCTGCTGGCCACGGTGGACGCGGCCACCGCGCGCAGCCTGCGCGAACAGATCGACGCCGCCCGCGCCGACGCCGGCCTGCCGCCGCTGCAGGCGGAGGCGGCCCCGGCCACCGCGCTGCGGGTGCGGCTGATGGTGCCGGCCGACCTGGCCGCACGCACCGGCGCCCGCGAAGACGCGGCGGTGTTCGTGATCGCGCGCATCCCCGGCGGCCCGCCGATGCCGGTGGCCGTGGAGCGCCATCCGCTGCGCGGCCTGCCGGCGGAGGTGGTGCTGGATGACCGCGACAGCCCCATGCCCACGCAGAAACTGTCGGCGCTGGGCGAGGTCGAGGTGCTGGCGCGGTTGTCGCTCGGCGGCAGCGCCGGGCGCGGCGAGGGCGACATCGAATCGCCCCCCGTGCGGGTGCGGCTGCCGGCGCAGGCACCGGTGGAGCTGCGCCTGGACGCGGCGCGCTGAGCCCGCCCCCGGCGGAACACGGCTTTCCCGCCCCGCGCTGCGGCCGGCGGCGCGATGCCGGTACACTGCGGCGCCTATGGCTACCGTCACGCCTGACGCCGCGCCCGGCGAGTTCATCCCGCCCGGCAGCCGCTTCCACTTCCTGCCGTCCCCGTTCCCGATGAAACGGGGCGGGCAGCTGCTGGGTGCGCGGGTGACCTACGAGACCTGGGGCCGCCTCAACGACGCCCGCGACAACGCGGTGCTGATCGTCACCGGCCTGTCGCCGGACGCCCACGCCGCCTCGCACGCCGACGACCCCACGCCCGGCTGGTGGGAGGCCATGCTCGGTCCCGGCAAGCCGATCGACACCGGCCGCTGGTTCGTGGTCTGCGTCAACTCGCTGGGCAGCTGCAAGGGCTCCACCGGCCCGGCCTCGATCGATCCGGCCACCGGCCAGCCCTACCGCCTGTCGTTCCCGGCCCTGTCGATCGAGGACATCGCCGACGCCGCCGCCGCGGTGGTGCGCGGCCTGGGCATCGAACGGCTGGCCTGCGTGATCGGCAACTCCATGGGCGGCATGACCGCGCTGGCGCTGCTGCTGCGCCACCCGGGCATCGCCCGCGCCCACATCAACATCTCCGGCAGCGCGCGCGCCCTGCCGTTCTCCATCGCGGTGCGCTCGCTGCAGCGCGAGGCCATCCGCCTGGACCCGAACTGGAACGAGGGGCACTACGACGCCGGGCGCTATCCCGAATCGGGCATGCGCATCGCCCGCAAGCTGGGCGTGATCACCTACCGCTCGGCGCTGGAGTGGGACGGCCGCTTCGGCCGCGTGCGCCTGGACTCGGACCGCGCCGACAACGAGCCCTTCGGCCTGGAGTTCGAGGTGGAAAGCTACCTGGAAGGCCACGCGCGCCGCTTCGTGCGCCGCTTCGACCCCAACTGCTACCTGTACCTGAGCCGCTCGATGGACTGGTTCGACCTGGCCGAATACGCCGACGGCGACGTGCTGGCCGGGCTGGCGAAGATCCGGGTCGAGCGCGCCCTGGCCATCGGCGCCAACACCGACATCCTGTTCCCGGTGCAGCAGCAGGAGGAGATCGCCGAGGGCCTGGCCCGCGGCGGCGCGCAGGCGCGCTTCCTGGGCCTGGACTCGCCCCAGGGCCACGACGCCTTCCTGGTCGACTTCGGCCGCTTCGGCCCGGCGGTGCGCGGCTTCCTGGACGAGCTGGCCGGGTAAACGTTTCCACCGAAACGTTTATCTAACATCCGTCCCGGTACCCTGCCGACCCGTCCCAACGGAGCCTGGGCTTGGATTTCCCCGGCAAACAGAAACTGGTCGAGGCGCTGGATGCGGCCGTGCGCCTGCGCGAGAAGACCGCGGTCACCGCCCGGCTGCGCCAGGCCCTGTCCAGGCTGTTCGCCGGCGGCGCGGTGGAGCTGCCGCCGGCGGTGCTGGAGCCGGTGGCCGACCACTACGCGCGCCGCCTGCTGCACCAGAGCCCGGACCTGGGCTACAGCGTCATCGCCATGACCTGGGGGCCCGGCCAGGGCACCCCGATCCACGACCACGACGGTTGCTGGTGCGTGGAAGGCGTCTGGCACGGGCGCCTGGCCATCACCCGCTACGAGCCGCTGGAGCGCGACGGCGACCGCTGGCGCTTCCAGGCCGTGGAGACGCTGGAGGCCGGCCCCGGCTCGGCCGGCAGCCTGATCCCGCCGCACGAATACCACGTCATCCGCAACACCGACCCGGCGGCGGTGGCCGTCTCGCTGCACGTGTACCAGCACCCGCTGCTGCGCTGCCACGTGTTCGTGCCCGAGCCCGGCGCGGACGGCTGGACCCGGCGCGAGCTGCGCGAACTGGCCACCGACCCGGCGCGATAGCCGGTGCCGGCAGGCCCCGGCTATACTTGCCGCGCCGGCCGAAGTGGCGGAACTGGTAGACGCAGCGGACTCAAAATCCGCCGCCCTCAAAGCGTGTGGGTTCGAGTCCCACCTTCGGCACCATCGGCAAGGGCCGGGCCTGTCGCCCGGCCCTTCGCGCATCCGCGCCAAGCCCGGCTCACCGGCACCAGGTCCCGCCACCGCGGCCGCCATCGGCGCAGCCGCAGGAGTCGGCCACATGGCCGTCCCGCTCCGGGCCTGGCCGCCGGCGTGCGGCGTGGATGCAGCGCCAGGTGGCGCGGGCGCCGGCACCCGCGGCCAGCGCCAGGAAACCCGCCGCCACCCACAGCAGCCCGGGCGAGGCCGCCTCCCGCGGCGTGCCTGCGGCCGGCCCCAGCCAGGACAGGCCGGCCCCCAACAGGGCTCCCAGCAGCAGCGACAGCGCCGTTCCATAGGCGCGCAGCAGACGCATCCCGCGCATCACGACCTCCTTCGCCGGCGCAGGCTAGTCGGTCCCGGTCGCAGCCGCTGAGACGTGGCGCTCACGCCGCTCGCGGCAAGCTGCGCGGCGGGGCCCAAGGGAGCGTGCAATGAACGAACTGCCCGAGAGGATCGTCGAGTCGCAGGAGGAGATCGCGCGCCTGGAGGCGCTGTGCCGGGTGCTGGACGATCAGGCGCAGGTGCGCCTGCGCCTGGCCGACGGCAGCTACGTGGACGGCGTGGTGGCGGTGCGCCCGAGCATGCAGACCTTCCGCCTGGACGGGCGCGAAGGCACCAACGCCCTGCTGCGCCTGGAGCCGCTGTCCGGCACCACGCCGCCACGCTACCTGTGGCTGGATGGCGTGGCCGAGGTCATCCGTCTGGGCACGGCCTGAGCGGCCGCCGCGCTCAGGCGCGGCCGGCGCCGATGTCGGCGATCTTGTCCACCAGCTCCGCCACCCGGTAGGGCTTGGCGATGAACGCCACCTGCCCGGGCAGCGGCGGCAGCTGCGAGCGCGGATGGCCCGAGGCCAGCACCACACGGATGCCGGGCCGCAGCGCCAGCGCCTCCTGGGCCAGTTCCACGCCGGAGACGCCGTGCGGCATCACCACGTCGCTGAAGACCACGTCCACCGGCCCCTCGCCGCGCAACACGCGCAAGGCCTCGGCGCCGCCGCCGGCCACGGTGACCCGGAAACCGGCCAGTTCCAGCGCCTCGGCCACCACGTCGCGCAGCAGCAGGTCGTCGTCCACGAACAGCACATGGGTCTGCGATGCACTCACGCCCTTTCCTCCCCTTCCGGCGCCGCGTACGGCAGGCACAGCTCCACCCGGGTTCCGCCGCCGGGCCGGCTGGTGATGACCATGCGGCCGCCCGACTGGCACACGAAGCCGTGCACCTGGCTCAGGCCCAGGCCGCTGCCCTTGCCCACGTCCTTGGTGGTGAAGAACGGATCCATCGCCCGCTCGGCCACCTCCGGCGCCATGCCGATGCCGGTGTCGCTGACCGCCACGCGCACCTCGCGGCCGCGGCCGGCGCCCTCGGCGCCCGACACCACGCTGGACTCCGCTTCCGCGCCGGCCGCGGCCGCACCGGCCACATGGGCGTCGGGACCGGCAATCCCTGTCGTGACCACGATGGTGCCGCCGCCTTCCATGGCATCGCGCGCGTTGAGCACCAGGTTGAGCAGCGCGGCCTCGAGCTGGCAGGCGTCCACCACCACCGGTAGCTCGCCCGGGGCCAGCCGGTACTCGATGCGGATGGTCTCGTCGCAGGCGCGGCGCAGCCGCGTGGCCGAGCGCCGCAGCTGCGCGTTCACGTCCAGCCGCTCCGGCGCCAGCGCCTGCCCGCGCGAGAACGACAGCAGCTGGCGGGTCAGCAGCGAGGCATGGTCGGCGGCGCGGTGGGCCGGCTGCAGCAGCTCGCGGCGGCGCTGCGGATCGTCGCCGAAGCGCCCGACCAGGTCCAGGCTGTTGACGATCACCGTCATCAGGTTGTTGAAGTCGTGCGCCAGGCCCGCGGTCAGGCGCGCCATCGCCTCCAGGCGCTGGCTGCGCGCCCGCGCCTCGCGCGAGCGCTCCAGCTGCTGCTGGGCGATGCGGCGCTCGGTGATGTCGCGGGTGACCTTGGCGAAGCCGACCAGCCGGCCGTCGCGGTGGATCGCGTCCACCACCACGCTGGCCCAGAAGCGCGAGCCGTCCTTGCGCACGCGCCAGCCCTCGGCGGTGTGCCGCCCCTCGCGCGCGGCCTCCTCCAGCGTGCGCTGCGGCAGGCCGCCGGCGCGGTCCTCGGGCGTGTAGAAGCGTGAGAAGTGCTGGCCGATGATCTCGCTGGCGGTGTAGCCCTTGATGCGCTGCCCGCCCGGATTCCAGCTCACCACGCAACCGTCGCGGTCGAGCATGTAGATGGCGTAGTCGGTTACGCTCTCGACCAGCAGCCGGAACTGGTCATAGTCGGCGATGGCCCCGCCGCTCCAGACGGGCTGTGGTCGTCCCTGCATGGACTGGATCCCCCGGGGTGATTGCAGGAATTGGAGGATTTTGGCGGCCGGCACCGTGAAGGCAGCGTTGTGGAAGCCTGTCGGTCTGCGGTTTCACGCGCGGTTGCCGGCCGCGGCCACAGGCTGGCCTTCCCCGCATTCCGGTGAGCGCATGCGCCAGGCCCTGCTGATCGTGGACATGATCAACCGCTTCGATTTCGAGGGCGGCGCGGCGCTGCTGCGCGCCACGCGGCCGGTGGCGCCGCGCATCGGCGCGCTGGCCCGCCGCTTCCGCGCCGCGAGCGCGCCGGTGGTCTACGGCAACGACAACTTCCTGGACTGGCGCGGCGGTTTCGCCGACCTGGTGGCCAGCTGCGCCGGCGAAGGCGTGGGCGGCGCGGAGATCGTGCGCCACGTGCTGCCGGAGGCGCGCGACCGCTTCGTGCTCAAGCCCCGCCACTCCGGGTTCCTCGATTCGCCGCTGGAGCTGCTGCTGCGCCAGCTGCGGGTGCGCCGGGTGGTGGTCACCGGCATCGCCGCCGATTCCTGCATCCTGATCACCGCGCACGACGCGCACATGCGCCAGCTGCAGGTGCAGGTGCCGCGCGACTGCGTGGCGGCGCAGACCGTCGCGCGCCGCGACCGTGCGCTGGCGCTGATGCGGGATGCCTTCGGGATCGACGTGCGCGGAGCGCGCACGGTGCGTCTTGTCGCGGATGCGGCCGGCCGCGGCCGCGGTGCCGGCGCCGGGAGGCGCCGGCGGAATCAGGCCACGCCGTAGTGGCGCGCCACGTCCCGGGCGAGCAGCCGCTCGGCCAGCTGTTCGAGCGCCATCACCCGCACCGTGCCCACCTGGGGCAGGCGCAGCAGGCGCTCGACGTAGATCTCGCGTCCCTGCTCGGTTTCCAGCATGCACCGGGTGAACCCGTGCGGGACCACGCCGCGGGACCCGTCCTTGCTCCCGCCGACATACAACACGATGGACATTTCGGCCGTACCTCTTACTGCCTTGTACCGTTTCCGGTCGATGCGCACAGTGTGCCGGCAGGCACGTTAGTTCTCCGTGCAACCAAAGTTAGAGGCGGTGTGTTGCCGCAAGCGGTACGGGCGGTTGCGGCAAGGTGAACGCGTCGTTCAGGCGCGCGCCCACGGCCACCAGCCGCGGCCGTGCATGGCGTAGCGGTCGGCCGCGCGCTCGAACGGATTGCGCACCGACACGCCGCCGCACAGCAGGTACAGCGGCACGAACAGCGGTCCCAGCACCATGTACTGGTAGACGTGCGCGCGCTCGTGGTCGCCCAGGCGCACGGCGGGATGGCGGCAGCGGCCGGCGCGGTGCTCGTAGGTGGCACAGCGCGCCTCCAGGTCCGGGCCGGTGGCCAGGATCACGTTGCCCAGGGTGAGCGCCCCGCCCGGGCCCCACGGACACCGGGCGAACAGCAGCGCGCATTCCCCGCGCGCCAGGCGCGGCCGCGCGCCCAACGGCACCAGGACCAGGCCGGCCAGCAGGCCCGCCAGCGTCCACGGCAGGGCCCAGAGCATCCCGGCCGCCAGTGCCAGCGCGCGCAGCCGCCTGCGCACCGGGCTCAGTCCGATTCGTTGGGCATCAGCAGCCACAGGATCAGGTAGACCAGGATGCCCGGGAACGCCGCCGAGGCGATGGACACGACCACGTAGAGGATGCGCAGCAGGGTCGAGTTCCAGCCGAAGCGGCGGGCGATGCCGCCGATGACGCCGGCGATCATGCGGTCGTTGAGCGAACGTGCCAGACCGGTATTCGGGGTTGCGCTCATGGCCGACTCCACGGGAAACCTGGCCCGAGTCTAGCGCTGCCCCGCGTCCACGCGCAGTTGATGCAGGCGTTCGCGCAGCCATTCACCCGCCGACCGTTCAGGCTGGCCCGGGCAGGCCGCGCCACGGGCGCCCGGTGGGGCTGCCGCGGCTGCCGGCCTGTCCGATGAAGTCCCCGGCGCTGCCGTGCAGGCCACGGCACCACGCATGCGGTACTGGGCACCGGAGGCCGGTCGCGTGCGGCGCTGGCGCCCTATCTGGCCGCCAGCCAGCCGTGGATCGCCGCCGGCACCTCGCGCTGGGCGCGGCTGGAGACGTAGATGCCGATGTGGCCGCCGCGGAAGCCCAGCTCGGTGTAGTCGCGCGTACCGACCAGGTCGCGCAGTGCGCGCGAGGCCGCCGGCGGCACCAGGTGGTCCTGTTCGGCGTAGACGTTCAGCACCGGCATGTCGATGAAGCCCAGGTCCACCGCCTGGCCGCCGATGCGCGCGGTGCGGTTGACGAAGGCGTTGCCCTGGTAGAACTGCTTGACGAAGTCGCGGAACGCCTCGCCCACCTGGTCGGGCGAGTCGAAGATCCACTTCTCCATGCGCAGGAAGTCCTCCACCGCCTTCGCGTCGCCCAGCGCGTCCACCAGGCCCACGTACTTCTGCAGGTTCAGGCGGAACGGCTTGAGCATCAGGTAGCTGGCGTTCATCAGGTCCGCCGGCACGTTGCCCAAGGCGTCCACGAACAGGTCCACATCCAGCCCGCGCACCCAGTTGGAGAGCATGTTGTCCGGGGTGTGGAAGTCCACCGGCGTGACCATGGTCACCAGGTTGCGCACCTTCCCCGGATGCAGCGCGCTGTAGCACAGCGACAGCGCCCCGCCCTGGCACACACCCAGCAGGTTGACCGGGCCGCCGTGCAGGCCCGCCAGGTGGTCCACGGCGCCGTCGATGTAGCGGTTGATGTAGTCGTCCAGGGTCAGGAAGCGGTCCGAGCGGTCCGGATAGCCCCAGTCCAGCACGTACACGTCCACGCCCAGCGCCAGCAGGCCGCGCACCAGCGAGCGGTCCGCCTGCAGGTCCACCATGTAGGGCCGGTTGACCAGCGCGTAGACGATCAGCAGCGGCGGGCCGGACACCGGCCCCTCGGCGGCGAAGCGGTACAGCACCACCTTGCCGTCGCGCCAGACCTCCTGGCGCGGGGTGGCGCCATAGTCCACCTGGCCGACCTGCGCCAGCACGCGCGCGCCCTCGGCCAGGCGCTGCTGGAACTCCCAGGCCTCGCGCGCCAGCGCGACCGGATCCAGGCGCAGCGGACCGCTCACCGGGCACGTCCTCCGCGCCCGCGCGGCGCGGCCTTGGCCGCGGCCCGGGCGCCGGGCTGCTTCGTGGCAGCGGCCCTGGACACGGCCTTCTTCGCGGTGGCGGCCTTCTTCGCCGGCGCGGACTTGCGCGCGGCGGGCTTCTTCGTGGCGGCAGGCCGTTTCGCGGCGGCCCTGCTGCCGGCCGGCGCCGCGGGGGCCGCGGAGCTTGCCCGGCCGTCACCGCCGGCGTGGCGGCCGGCGCGCATGGCACGTTCCAGCTCGGCCACCTTGCGGTGCACCGCGTCCAGCTCGCTGCGCCCGGGCAGGCCCAGCAGCGCGCCCAGCAGCTCCACCTCGCGCTGCAGGCCCAGGCGCAGGCGCATCTGCGCGTTGGTCATGGCGGCGAAGGCCTGGCCGAACTCCGGGGTCAGGGCCAGTTCGGCCCAGGCGTCCTCGGCCGCGTCGATCCACAGGTCGAACAGGGCGCGGGCCGATTCCAGCGGGGTACCGGTCTCCTCGCGCTCGGCCAGGCGCCGCTCGAACAGCTCGAAGGCGCGCTGCCCGGCGCGCTCCAGGTGTCCGGCGAAGTCCTGGCTGCGCTGCTCCCATTCCTGCCAGGCGCGGGCCAGCGCCTGCAGGCGCTCCTGGTGCTCGCGCGCCGGGCCGAAGGCCGGCTGCCGCAACCAGTGCTCCTGCTGCTCGCGCAGCGGGCGCAGCAGGCCTTCCAGCAGCGGGCGCACCTGGCGCAGCCAGTCGCCGGACAGGCCCGGCAGGCCGCGCAGCATGGCGAACGGATCGGCGGCCTCGCCGCCCAGCGCCTCGCGCCAGGCCTGGGCGATCTCGGCCGGGCTGCCGCCCCCGGCGAACCGGGCGGCCAGGCGCTGCATGCGCCCGTACCAGTCCAAGGCGGCCAGGTCCGGCCCCTGCCGGTCAACGCCGGCCAGCCCGCTCCAGGTTTCCCAGTACTGCCGCAGCAGCGACTCCAGGTCGCCGGCGGCCTTCGCCTCGGCCATGTGCCCTCCGTATTGCGCCGATCTTAGCAGCGGGCGCGGGCCGCGGCGCGGGCACCGGGCACGGTCAGGGCTTGGGGATGCGCAGGGTCTTGCTGATCATCAGCGAGCCGGACAGGGCGAACAGCAGCACCAGCGGGTGCAGCTGCCAGGGACCGAGCTGCCACTGCCCCCACCACAGCTCCGGGCCGATGGCCCCGCGCGCGGCGGCCACGGCCAGCACCACCACCAGCAGCAGGCTGGTCGGGATGGGCGTGCCCTCGAAGTACCTGACCTTGTCGCCACCGCCGGACAGGGCCTCGGCGGTGACGTTGTAGCGGGCCAGGCGGCTGACCCCGCAGCCGACGAAGTAGCTCAGCACCAGCCAGTCCCAGCCGCCCTGCATGCCGCAGGCGTAGGCCAGCGCGGCCGGGGCCACGCCGAAGGAGATCACGTCGGCCAGCGAGTCCAGCTCCCGGCCCAGGGTGGAGGCGGACTTGCGCCAGCGCGCCACCCGCCCGTCCAGGGCGTCGAACACGAACGCGGCCGGGATCAGCGCCATGCCCAGCAGCAGGTCGGCCGTCCGCCCCTCCTGCAGGAAGCGCATGGCCGCGAAGATGGCCCCGGTGCCGCAGAAGGCGTTGGCCAGGGTGAACCAGTCGGCCAGCTGGAACTCGCGCAGCATGGAGAAGTGGCGGCTCATGCAGGCACCCGTGTGGAGGACGGGTGCCAGCATAAGCCCGCCGCCGTCGAGACGCCGCGCAGGTCGCCGCGGCCGACGCTCACGGCATCGGCAGCTGCGCCGCCTCCACCGCGCCCAGGCCGCGGCCGCTGGCCGGGATCAGCGCGTCCTCCGGCAGCGGCGCCCTGCCGTCCAGGTAGGCCTCCACCCGGTCCAGCGCGGCGTACACGTACGGCAGCATCGGCGCGTGGCGTGCCCCATAGGCCGGGAAGGCGAGGAAGGCGTCGAAGTGCTCGCCGCTGCGCCCCTGCCAGTAGCGCACCTGGTCGCGGCCGGCGGCACGGGCCATGGCCACGTAGGGCGCACTGGTGAAGACCGGCGGGATCAGGCCGTCGTCGGTGCCGTGCACCACCAGCACCGGCAGGCCGGGACGCGGCGCCGCGGCACGGGTGGCGGCGATGCCGGCGCGCACGCGCCCAGCGTCGGCGCCCTGCCCGTCGTACAGTGCGCGCAGGCACTGCAGGCCCGGCAGGGTGAAGTCCGGCGGCGCGACCTTGCTATCCACCAGCCCCACGCCGTTGCCCGGCGGGATGCCGGCGGCGTCGGCCCACCACGCGTTGCGCTCGTCGGCGGTCGCCGCGCGCGGGGTGAAGTCCGGGTTCTGCGCGGCGAAGGCGAAGCCGCAGGGATGCTCGCCGATGCCGTAGCGGCCGTAGGCCGAGGCGTAGGTCACCGCCACCGAGCGCCACAGGTCGAAGCCCACGCTCGGCACGCCGGCGCGGATGGCCTCGTCGGTCCAGCCGTTGGCACGCAGCCTGTCGTAGGCCGAGCGCGCCTGCGCCGCGGTGTCCGCGCCCTCGACCAGGCCGGCCGCGGCCGCGCTGGCGCAGCGGGCCTGCCACAGCGGCTCGACCTGGGCGCGCAGCGGCGGCTGCGGCAGCTCGTCGGCGGGCACGTGCAGCAGCGCGCAGGGCTGCAGCAGCGCGGCCTCGGTGGCGAAGTCGTACAGCGGGCGGCCGCCGTGGCCTTCCACGTACACGTTCGGCTCGCCGGCCACCACCGCGTCCAGCCAGTCGCCCTCCAGCTCGGCCGCGCGCAGCACCGCGCCGCCGCCGTTGGAGATGCCCACCGCGATCACCCGGGTGTCGGCGAAGGTGAACGGCGCGGCATGCGGGAAGGCACGGCCCAGCACGTCGAGGGCGAACTCGGCGGCCTGCTTGACGTGGCGGCCCCAGTCGGCCTCCGGGTTGTCGCCCGAGTGCGCGTGCTTGAAGGCCACGCCGGTGGCGCCTTCCGGCAGCTCCGGGGCGAAGGCCAGGTCGCCACCGCCGTCCAGCGGCGCGGTGGTGCCGTCCAGGCGCACGCCGGTGCGCGCGTCCAGGTCCACGTAGTCGGAGCCGGCGCCCTTGTCGGTGTAGGCCACCGCGCAGCCGCGCGGCAGCGCCCACGGCGCGGCCACGGCGATGGCGCCGTACACGCCGCGCGAGCCGGAGGCAGGCGCCACCACCACGCAGCGGCGCTGCAGGTCGAAGGCGTCGGGGACCTGCACCAGCACGCGGTGCGGATGTCTGGCGCCCGGCAGCCTCGCCAGCGCCGAGTACTCGCGCCCCGGCACCGCCTGCACGCTGCCGTACAGGCTGCCGTAGCCGCCGCCGGGCGAGAGGTCGGCGATGCCGCGCCAGCTGCTCCAGATGGCGCGGCGGCGCAGTTCGGCCGGCGTCGGGTTGGTCGGATCGGCCCAGGCCGGCGGCGCCATCGCGCGCAGCCCGTCCAGGCCCAGGCCGGCGGTGAGCAGGTCGTCGCCATCGCGGTGCTCGGTGACCCGCGGCTCGACGGCGGCCGCGCCGCTGGCAGCGGTGGAACGCTCGGGGGTGCTGCCGCAGGCGGCCAGGACGGCGGCGGACAGCAGCAGGATCGGCAGGCGTGGCATCGGCAGGCAACCTTTCTCGGAAATGCACGCACGCTACCGGCGGCGCGCGCGCGCGTCATCGTACTTTGGTACCAGCCGGCCCCACCGCGGCTTGCGCTAAGCTGCCGGCGCTTCCAGCCAACACGGGTCCTTCCATGCGCAGCATCCTCATCACCGGCGCGGCCAGCGGCATCGGCGCGGGCATCGCCCTCGAGCTGGGCCGGGCCGGCCACCACATCATCGTCAGCGACCTCAATCCCGACGCCGCCGGCGAGGTGGCGCGGCAGATCCGCGAGGCCGGCGGCTCGGCCGAGGCCGTGGCCCTGGACGTGACCTCCGACGAGAGCGTGGCCGCGGCGCTGGCCGCGATCTCGCGCCCGGTCGAGGTGCTGGTCAACAACGCCGGCCTGCAGCACGTGGCGCGCCTGGAGGAGTTCCCGATGGCCAGGTGGGACTTCCTGGTGCAGGTGATGCTCACCGGCGTGGCGCGGTTGACCCGCGCGGTGCTGCCGGGCATGCGCGAGCGCGGATTCGGCCGCATCGTCAACATCGGCAGCATCCACTCGCTGGTGGCCAGCCCGTTCAAGAGCGCCTACGTGGCCGCCAAGCACGGCCTGGTCGGCTTCTCCAAGGTGATCGCGCTGGAGACGGCCGACACCGACATCACCATCAACACCATCTGCCCCAGCTACGTGAAGACCCCGCTGGTGGACAGCCAGATCGCCGACCAGGCGCGCACCCGCGGCATCTCCGAGGCCGAGGTGGTCTCGCAGGTGATGCTCAAACCCATGCCCAAGGGTGTGTTCATCGGCTTCGACGAGCTGGCCGGCGTCACCGCCTTCCTGATCTCGCCGGCGGCGCGCAACATGACCGGCCAGACCCTGGTGCTGGACGGCGGCTGGACCGTGCAGTAAGCCGTACGGCGCCCTCCTCCGCTCCCGCACCGGCCATGCCCACCCTGTTGATCGCCGACGACCATCCGCTGTTCCGGGCCGCGCTGCGCGCGGCCGCGGCCGACGCGGTGGCGCAGCTGCGTGTGCTGGAGGCCGACTCGCTGGACGGCGTGCTGGCCGCGCTGGAGGAGCACCCGGACGTGGACCTGGTGCTGCTGGACCTGCACATGCCCGGCAACCACGGCCTGGCCGGGCTGGCCGCGATCCGCGCCCAGTTCCCGGCGGTGGCGGTGGTGGTGGTGTCGGCCAACGACGACCCGCGTGTGGTGCGCCGCGCGCTCGACCACGGTGCCGCCGGCTACCTGCCCAAGAGCTCGGGCCTGGAGGAGCTGCGCGAGGCCATCCGCAGCGTGCTGGCCTGCGAGCAGTGGCTGCCGGCCTCGCTGCGCGCGGCGGTGGCGCGCGCGCAGTCCTCGCCGCACGACCGCGAGCTGGCCGCGCGCCTGGCCAGCCTCTCGCCGCAGCAGTTCCGCGTGCTCCCCCTGGTGGCGCAGGGTCTGCTCAACAAGCAGATCGCCGACCGCCTGCAGGTGCAGGAGCGCACGGTCAAGGCGCACCTGTCGGCGATCTTCGAGCGCCTGGGCGTGCGCAACCGCACCCAGGCCGGCGTGGTGCTGCGCGAGCTGGAACTCAGCGACCCCAGCCGGCAGCTGGAAGGCTGATCCGTGGAACATCGCCGGCGCGCCCGGCGTCCCGCGCGGGACTGGCGAAATTTTCGCCAACCCACTTGACTGGCCCGCCGCGCAAGGCGTGCGCGCGGTTATCCACATCTTTGTCCGCCAGCCATCCACACCGGGTGTGGAAAACGGCGGCCCCGCCCCTCCCGGCGCTGGCGAATTTTTCGCCACCCCTCTTGACAGCATTGCCGCGCAAGGCGGCCGCGCGGTTATCCACACGCTTTTCCCGGCGCTTTCCACATCCGGTGTGGAAATCCTCGCGCGGCGTGGAACATCGCCTTACAGGCGGGACCAGTGCCAGGACACCATGCGCCCGTCGCGGTACGGCATCACGCCGTGGAAGGGGCGCGGGTCGCCGTCGAACACCAGCGGCAGGAAGTGGCGGTCGCCGTCCCACAGCGGCAGCTCGAGGATGCGCTCCACCGGCACCCACTCCAGGGTGCCTTCCGGGTTGGACCGCAGCGGTTCGCCCTCCCAGCCGTCGATCACGAACACGAAGCCCAGCCAGTCCTCGCCGTTCCTGCCGAAACCGGGCCAGCTGATGGTGCCGCGCAGCTGCATGGAGGTGCACTCGATGCCGGCCTCCTCGCGGATCTCGCGGCGCATGCCGGCCAGCACGTCCTCGTCGCGCTCGATCTTGCCGCCCAGGCCGTTGTACTTGCCCAGGTGCTGGTCGCCCGGGCGGGCGTTGCGGTGGATCATCAGAACCTGGCGGCGGTCCGGCGAGAGCACGTAGCCGAGGGTGGCGACGATGGGCGTGTACGGCATGGCGCGCTGCCTTGCGGTGCGGAAGCGGCGATTCTAGCCGTGCTCCGGCCGCCGCCCCGCGTGCCGGTCCTCACAGGCGCGAGGCGGCCAGCAGGCGGTCGAGCACGGACTTCAGCGCCAGCGGGCGCACCGGTTTGGACAGCAGGGTCAGGTCGGCCTCGCGCACCGCCCGGCGCACGCCCTCGCCGGCGTCGGCCGACAGCACCAGGCAGGGTGCGCCGCCGAAGCGTCCGGCCAGGCGTGCGGCCAGGGCCACACCGGTGTCGCCATCGTCCAGGTGGTAGTCCAGCAGCCACAGGTCGGCCGCGCCCCCGGCCAGCGCCGCCTCCGCCTGGGCCCCGCCGGCGGCGCGCAACACCTGGCAGCCCCAGCCTTCCAGCAGCTGCGCCAGCGCCGCCAGCGCGTCCGGATCGTTGTCCACCACCAGCAGGCGGCGGCCGGCCAGGCCGTGGCCGCCGGCCGGCACCGGCGCGGCGGCGGCCGGCGCGGCGACCTGCGCCACCTCCACCACGAACACCGAGCCGCGCCCGGGCGTGCTGCGCACCGACAGCGGCGCCTCCAGCAGGCGGGCGATGCGGTCGGCGATGGACAGGCCCAGGCCCAGGCCCTGCCCCGGCGCGCCCTCGCCGCGGCGGAACTCCTCGAAGATGGCCTGGCGCGCGGCCTCGGGGATGCCCGGCCCGGTATCGTGCACCTCAATGCGCAGGCGGCCGCCGTGGCGGCGCACGCCCAGCACCACCCGGCCGCTGGCGGTGTAGCGCACGGCGTTGGCCAGGAAGGTCTGCAGCACCCGGCGCAGCAGCTGCGGGTCGGTGTGGGTCCAGGCGCGGGTGCCGTGGAAGGACAGGCGCAGCCCGCGGTCGGCAGCCAGCGCGCGGAACTGCTCGGCCAGCGGCGCCAGCACCTCGTCCAGCGGGAAGGCACGCGGCGCCGGCACCAGGCCGCCGGCCTCCAGGCGCGACATGTCCAGCAACCCGCTCAGCAGGTCGGGGGTCGAATCCAGCGCGCCGCCGAGCTGGCGCAGGGTCTCGCGCGGGCCGCGGCCGATCCCGGCGTCCTCCAGCTGCTGCGACAGCGAGTCCACGAACAGCTGCGCCGCGTGCAGCGGCTGCAGCAGGTCGTGGCCGATCGCCGCCAGGAAGCGGCTCTTGGCATCGTTGGCGTGCTCGGCCTCGCGCTTGGCCGTCTCCAGCAGCGCGGTGCGCTCGGCCACGCGCTGCTCCAGGGTCTCGTTGGCGCGCTTGAGCGCCCGCTCGGCCTGGCGGAACGCGGTCACGTCGGTGAAGGTGGCGACGAAGCCGCCGCCCGGCATGGGGTTGCCGCGGATCTCGACGATGCTGCCGTCCGGGAACACGCGTTCGGTCAGGTGCGGGGTGCCGGCGCGCATGAACGCCAGGCGCCGCTCCACCGCCCGCTCCAGCGCGCGGCCGTCGGCCGGGGCGGCGTCCCCGGCGCGCAGCGGCATGCGCTGCAGCGACCAGCGGGTCAGGTCGGCGATCGGCCGGCCGACCTGGAGCAGCTCCTCGGGGAAGCCGAACAGCTCGGCGTAGCGCCGGTTCCAGGCCACCAGGCGGTGGTCGCGGTCGATCACACTGATGCCCTGGCTCATGTTCTGCAGCGCCGCCTGCAGCACCTGCTGGTTGAAGCGCAGGTCCTGCGAGGCCTCGCCGACGATGGCCGCGACCGTCTCCAGGTCGGAGCTCTCGCGCCGCGCCGCGTCCAGCAGCAGGCGCGCCGAGGCCGCGCCCAGTACCGCCGACAGCTCGCGCTCCAGGCGCGCCTCGACCTGCGCCGGCACCGGCCCCTCGCGCGGCGCGTCGGCCAGCAGCGCCTCCACCCGCTCCCACGGCAGGAAGCGGCGGCCGGCGTCACGCAGGGCGTCGGCATCGAGGTGGCGGCTGGCGCGGCGCGGGGCCTCGCGCCGCCAGGCCATGGCCAGCAGGGGGGCCAGGGTGCCCATGAACAGGCTGGCGCCGACCGCGCGGCCCAGCGGGCTCCAGCCGGTCAGGCCGAACAGCGCGCCGGGCGCCAGCCAGCGCTGGCCGAACGGCCCGTCCTCCAGCCACGGCGCCTGCCAGCCGGCGGCGGCAGCCACGGTGGGGGTCAGCAGCACCCAGGCCCAGGTCAGGAACCCCGCCACAACGCCGGCGATGGCCGCGCGCGGCGGGGTCTGCGGCCGCCACACGGCAAAGCCCAGCACCGGCACCAGGGTGGCCAGCGCCGAAAACGACACCGCACCCACGTCCGCCAGGGTCTCGCTGCCGGCGACCAGGCGGCTGTAGGCCCAGGCCAGCAGCATGATCGCGGCGATGCCGGCGCGGCGCAGGCGCAGCAGGTCGCCGCGGCGGTCGCCGTCGCCGCCGCGCGACCAGGCACCGCGCAGCAGGCCCGGGGCGAACCAATGGTTGCCGATCATCAGGCTCAGGGTCAGGGTGCTGACCACCACCATGCCGGTGGCCGCGCTCAGGCCACCGAGGAAGGCGAACAACGCCAGCCCGCCCTGCCCATGCGCCAGCGGCAGGGCCAGCGCGTACATGTCCGAAGGCACGGCGTCGCCCAGCAGGGCGCGGCCGGCATGGGCCAGCGGCAGGGTCGGCGCGGCGATGGCCAGCAGGTACAGCGGGAACAGCCAGCGCGCGGAGCGCCCGTGGCGCCCGGCGCGGCACTCGACCACGCCGACGTGGAACTGGCGCGGCAGCACGACCATGGCCAGCGCGCCCAGCAGCACCAGCGGCATGAAACCGCCGGCCGGCGGCTCCGGCGGTGGCGCCGGCACCTCCGGCAGCGACCCCAGCCCGAACCAGACGAAGGCGCCCAGCGCCAGCATCGCCGCCAGCTTGAACAGCGACTCGAAGGCCATGGCCAGGACCAGGCCGCGGTTGTGCTCGGCCGCCGAGGCGCGGCGGGTGCCGAACAGCATGGCGAACGGGGCCATGGCCAGGGCCACGTACGGGGCGCCGTCGCGCCAGGGCGGCCCCGCCCCGGCCATGCCCGGGACCAGGGTGGCCAGGCTCATGGTCACCGCCTTCAGCTGCAGGGCGATGTACGGCACCAGGCCCAGCGCCGCGACCAGGGTGACGCTGGCGGCCAGCCAGGCGTCCTTGCCCAGGCGGGTGGCGATCAGGTCGGCCAGCGAGGTGGCGTTGGTCTCGCGGGCCAGGCGCACCAGCCGGACCATGAAGCCCACGGCCAGCGCGTAGAACAGGATGGCGCCGACGAAGGTCGGCGGCAGCGGCCAGCCGTAGCGGTCGGCCTGGGTGACCGTGCCGTAGAAGGTCCAGGACGTGCAGGGCACCGCCAGCGACAGCGCGTAGACGTGGCGCCAGCCGCCGGCCAGCAGCGCCGGCCGGCGCTCGGCGTACAGCGCGGTGCCGAACATCAGCCCCAGCCACACCAGCGCGGCCAGGCCCACCACCCAGATGCTCAGCATCCCCCGTTCCCCGACACCCGCCCGTCCTCCGGCCCCTCGCCGGTCCCGAGCATAGCGCGACGGCGGCGGGCCGGGCCCGCCGCCGTCGTTTCCGGTCCGGCCTGTGGACGGATCAGAAGTTGTAGCGCACCGACACGTACCAGTTGCGCGGCAGGCCGTAGTAGGCGGTCTGGATGTTGGCCACCGAGGAGAATTCCTGGCCCTCGATCATGTAGACCTCGTCGGTGAGGTTGCGCACGCCGGCGCGCACCTGCCAGGCGTAGGACGGCGAATCCCACACGCCGTACACGCCGGCCACGGTGTAGCCCTCCTGGCTGAGCACGGCGCGGTTGTCCACCGACAGCCAGGTGCGGCTGCGGTAGGACACGTCGCCGCCGATGCCCAGAGTGCCGCCATTGGCCAGGGCGAAGTTGTGCTGGACAGCCAGGCGCCCGGTGAACTCCGGCGAGAACGGCACATGGTCGCGGCTGAGGGTCGGGTCGTAGAGCGGGTACGACGGATCCATGCGGAAGTCGTCGAAGCGCTGGTACCCGGCGTCCAGCCAGCTCAGCTGCGCGCTGACCACGGTCGAGGCGCCCAGCAGCGCGCTGCCCTCCAGCTCCAGGCCCTTGATGTCCAGCTCGGCGGCGTTCAGCACCGGGAAGGTGCTGGAATCCTGCGCCACGCGCGCCTGGAAGTCCTTGTAGTCGCTGACGAAGGCGGTGACGCTGCCACGCATGCGGCGGTCGGAGGACTGCGCCTTCAGGCCGGCCTCGTAGGTCCAGACGAACTCCGGATCGAACATCGGCTCGGCCACGTCGGCGGCGGAGTTGGCGCGGCCGTTGAAGCCGCCGGACTTGAAGCCGCGGTTGGCCGACACGTAACCCATCAGGTTGTCGCTGAAGGCCTTCTGCAGGCTCAGCGACGGAGTCACGGCGGTCCACGAGGCGCGGGTCCGCGGCAGGTCCACGGTGCCGTTGAGCATGGACGCCGGGAACAGCCCCAGGAACAGGCCCTGCGACTCCCAGAAGGTGCTGGTGGTGCGCTCGTACTCCTTCTCGTCCCTGGTCCAGCGCACGCCCGCGGCCAGGGTCCAGGTCGGCGTGAACTCCCAGCTGACGTGGGCGAAGACGGCCTTGCTGGTGGTGGTCAGATCGTCCTCGATGGTGCGCAGGAACCCGGCCGGCTGGCCCTGGATCAGGTAGATGTCGTCGCCGTAGGCCTCCTGGTAGGAGGGCACGTCCTCCTGCATCCAGTAGGCGCCGAAGGTGGCGTGCAGGTTGCCGCCGTTGTCGTAATGCAGCTGGAACTCCTGGCTCTTCTGCTCCTGGTCCAGCGCCACCAGCACGTCGCCCAGCTCGTACTCGGAGGCGTCGATGTCGATGAAGGAACTGGTGTCCAGCTTGCGGAAGGCGCTGATGCTCTTCAGCGTCCAGGCCTCGTTGATGTCCCAGTCCATGGACAGGGAGACGCCGGAGTGCTTCATGCTCTGGCCCTTGCCGGGCTCGAACGAGGTTTCCGCCGAGCGGTCCCACTTGCCGGTGGCGCCCGGCACCAGCACGGCGACCGGGAGCTGGGTGTTCAGCTCGCTCAGGATCAGCGGGGCCATGGGCCGGCCCATGGTCAGATTGGCGTCCTGCTTGGTGTGGTCCACGGACAGCATGGCCTGGAAGTTCTCCACCGGACGGAAGGCCAGCTTCACGCGCACGGCCAGGGTGTCGTCGTCGTTGAAGTCGTCGCCGCTGGCGCGGTTCTCGACGTAGCCGTCGTTGGTGATCTTGGCCATGGCGATGCTGGCCGCGACCGTGTCGTTGAGCTGGCCGCCGGCGTAGAAGCGGCCCTCCAGACGGCCGTAGTCGCCCACGGTAAGCTCCGCCGAACCGCCCGCGTCGTCGAACGGGTTCTTGGTAGTCAGCTTGATCGCGCCGCCGGTGGAGTTCTTGCCGTACAGGGTCCCCTGCGGGCCGCGCAGCACCTCGACCTGCTGCACGTCGAACAGCGAGAACAGGGCGCCGTTGATGCGCGAGTAGTACACGTCGTCCACGTACATGCCCACGCCCGGGTCGAACGTCTGCAGCGCATCCGGCTGGCCGATGCCGCGGATGAACACGTTGACGCTGTTGGCCGAGCCGCGGCCCTGGACGATGTTCAGGTTGGGCACGGCACCCTGCAGGCCGTCCACGTTGCTGGCCTGCAGGTCCTTCAGCTGCTCCTCGCCGAAGGCGGACACCGCCACCGGCACGTCCTGGATGGACTCGGCGCGGCGCCGCGCGGTCACGGTGACCTGGTCCAGCGTGGTGGCGTCGGCCTGCGCCGTCGCGCCGGCGGCCGCCTGGCCTTCCTGCGCCCAGGCCAGCGACGCGGGGACCAGCAGCACGCTGCCGATGGCCATGCTCAGGTACTTGCGCTTCATCTCCCCTCCTCCCGGGTATGACAGGGGCGGCGAACGGTCGCCGCCGACGCCCGGCAAGGTACGCGCCCCTCGGCGGGGCCGGCATCGTCCGTTGGTACAGTGGGCCGCGGCCGCGCACCCTGCCGATACTGCCGGCGCCCCGCCGACTGGGAGGCGGGCGGAGTGCGTGCAATGTCCTTCCTGATCGTGCTGGCGGCGCTGGCGTTCCTGATGCTGGTCGCCTACCGCGGCTACAGCGTGATCCTGTTCGCGCCGGTGGCCGCCCTGGGCGCGGTGCTGCTGACCGATCCGAGCCTGGTGGCGCCGATGTTCACCGGGCTGTTCATGGACAGGATGGTCGGCTTCCTGAAGCTGTACTTCCCGGTGTTCCTGCTGGGCGCGGTGTTCGGCAAGCTGATCGAGATCTCCGGCTTCTCCAAGGCCATCGTCGCGGCCACCATCCGCCTGGTCGGCGCACAGCGGGCGATGCTGTCCATCGTGCTGGTGTGCGCGCTGCTGACCTACGGCGGCGTGTCGCTGTTCGTGGTGGTGTTCGCGGTCTATCCGTTCGCCGCCGAGCTGTTCCGGCAAAGCAACATCCCCAAGCGGCTGATCCCCGGCACCATCGCCCTGGGCGCGTTCACCTTCACCATGGACGCGCTGCCGGGCACGCCGCAGATCCAGAACATCATCCCCACCGCGTTCTTCGGCACCGACAGCTGGGCCGCGCCGGTGCTGGGCAGCCTGGGCACGGTGTTCATCCTGGTCCTGGGCATGGCCTACCTGGAGTGGTGCCGGCGCGCGGCCGCCCGCAACGGCGAGGGCTACGACAGCGGCATGGCGTTGCGCAACGAGCCCGAGCCCTTCCGCGGCGAGCGCCTGGCCCATCCGCTGGTGGCCATCCTGCCGCTGGTGCTGGTGGGCGTGGCCAATTTCCTGTTCACCCGCTGGATTCCGCAGCTGTACGGGGCCACCCACAGCTTCGTGCCGGCGGTGGTCGGCAACCCCGCGCCGGTGGTGCAGGAGGTGTCCAAGGTCGCCGCCATCTGGGCGGTGCAAGGTGCGCTGCTGGTCGGCATCCTCAGCGTGCTGGCCTTTGCCTGGAAGCCTGTGGTGGCGGCCTTCGCCGAGGGCACCCGCGCGGCCATCGGCGGCGCCCTGCTGGCCTCGATGAACACCGCCTCCGAGTACGGCTTCGGCGCGGTGATCGCCGCCCTGCCCGGCTTCCTGGTGGTGGCCGACGCGCTGGGCGCGATCCCCAACCCGCTGGTCAACGAGGCGGTGTCGGTGACCGCGCTGGCCGGCATCACCGGTTCGGCCTCCGGCGGCATGAGCATCGCCCTGGCGGCCATGGCCGACAGCTTCATCGCCAACGCCCAGGCCGCCGGCATCCCGATGGAGGTGCTGCACCGGGTGGCGGCGATGGCCTCCGGCGGCATGGACACCCTGCCGCACAACGGCGCGGTGATCACCCTGCTGGCGGTCCCCGGCCTGACCCACCGCCAGTCCTACAAGGACGTGTTCGCCATCACCCTGGTCAAGACCCTGGCGGTGTTCTTCGTCATCGGCGTGTTCTACGCCACCGGCTGGGCGTGAGCCGCGCTCAGCCGCCGTGGCCCCCGGCCGCCGCGCCGGAGGCGACGGTCGCGCCGCCGGCGCAGTCGCCGGCCAGCAGGCGCGAACCGCGCAGCCAGTCCGGATCCGGGTAGTAGGCGAAGACGAAGGCGCCCCCGCGCAGGCTGTCGATCAGCGGCCGCGCCACCTGCGGACGCACCGCCGGACAGCCCAGGCTGCGCCCCAGCCGCCCCTGCAGCCGGGCGGCCACCGGGTCCACGTAGGGCGCACCGTGGATGACGATGGCCCGCTCGCGGGCGCGGTCGTTGAAGCCCGGCTCCAGGCCGCGCAGGCGCAGCGAGTAGCCGTTGCCGCCGACGTAGGTCTCCTGCGCGGCGAAGGCGCCCAGGCTGGTCATGTGGCTGCCATCGGCGTTGGAGAAGCGCCGGGCCAGGTTGTCGCCGCTGTTGCGGCCATGCGCGACCCATTCCTCGAACAGCAGGCGGCCGCCGGCCAGGTCGAACACCCACAGCCGCGGTTCGGTGGACGGGCGCGAATAGTCGATCACCCCCAGCCGGCGCGGATCCACGCCCGCCTGCGGGTCACGCAACGCACAGGACATGGCCCGCACGGCCAGGGCCAGCACCTGGTGGTCGGCCGCCGGCGCGGCCTCGGCCAGGCGCCGGACCAGGTCGGCTTCGGCAACGGCGGCGTCCGCCGCCTCGACGGGGGGCACACCCTCCGGCCGCGTGGCCGGCACCACCGGCGGCGCGGCGGCCAGCAGCAGGGGGAACAGGGCCAGCCGGCGGCCGGCGCGCAACCTCGGGGACTTCATCCGGCAATTCCGCGTGGGGAGCGTGGGCCGGGCTCCCCGGGCCCACGCCGCAAGCCTGGCCGATCAGCCGCCGGATTCCAACAGCGGCTGCGCCTCCCGTTCATCCCCCGGCCGGCGTAGCGCCGGCAGGTCGGTCACCAGCACCGTGGTGCCGGGCACCAGCGCGTCGTACAGGCGCCGGGCGAAGCCGGGCGGCAGGCGCAGCGGCTGGCTGGGCCGGCGCAGCAGGTCAGGTCCCGGCGCGGCAATGGCGCCCTCCCCGTCCCCTGCCGTCTCCGGCCGCGGCCCCGGCGGATCGAGGATGGGATAGGCGGTCCAACGCCGCGAGGGGCGCGAGGGGTCCAGCAGGCTGGCGCCCTCGCCGCTGCCGGCCTCCATCACGAACAGGGTGGTGCCGCGGAACGCCGGCGCGCCCTCCGGCAGCTCCAGCGCCGCCTCCCCCACCAGCACGCCGCCGCGCAGCACGTACACGCGGCGGTCGGCCAGGCTCACCACCACCCCGGTGCGCCCCTCCGGCGCGGCCGCATCGTCCCACAGGTAGCCGGGCCCGCCGGCCTCCGGCAGGGGCAGCGGCAGACCGCCGGCGGACACCGGCGCCAGCACCGCCGGGTACACCAGGGTGGTCGGCGCGGCGCGGGCGTCGGCCACCACCACGGTGTCGCCGTTGCGGGTGATGGCGAACAGCTTCTCGGCGAAGGCCTGCGGCAGGCGCACGCAGCCGTGCGAGGCCGGATAGCCCGGCAGGGTGCCTCCGTGCAGGGCGATGCCGTCCCAGGTCAGGCGCTGCATGTACGGCATCGGCGCGCCGTCGTAGAGGTTGGAGTGGTGCTCCCGCTTCTTCTGCAGGATGGTGAACACGCCGGTGGGCGTTTCCTTGCCCGGCCTGCCGGAGCTGATCGTGGACACGCCGATGGCGATGCCGTTGCGGTAGACGTAGGCACGCTGCTCGTCGAGGCTGACCACCAGCACCACCGGGCCGTCCGGCGCCACCTCCGGATGCCACAGGAACTCGCCCGGACTGAGGTCCAGCGGCCCGCGCGGGGCCGCCTCCTGCGCCGCGGCGCCAGCGACGGCCAGCAGCATCAGCAGCAACGCCGCCAGGTGGCGCCACGGGCGCGGCGTGTTCGCCTCCCCCTTCATGCTCCTCCCCGGATGCGGCCGTCGGCCAAGGGTAACCGCCCGGCGCGCGGCACGGGGCGGCCGGCCCTGCCCGTTCAGGCCAGCAGGTGCCGGCGCAGCGCGTCGTAGTCCGGCGGCAGCGGCCGGGCATGGGCCGGCCGCGCCAGCAGCGCGGCCAGCGCCGGCGGCACCGGCACCGGGCCGACCAGCGGCTCGACCACTGCCTCGAACTTGGCCGGATGCGCGGTGGCGGCCACCGCCCAGTCACCCTCCACCCCCTGCGCGCGCAGCGTCTCCAACACGTGCACCGCGGTAGCGGTGTGCGGACAGAACACCTCGCCATGGCGCGCGTGGCGCGCAGCGATGGTGGCGCGGATCGCTGCGTCGTCCACCGCCATCGCGGTGAAGGAAGCGCGCAGCGCCGCGTCGTCGCCGCGGTACAGCCAGCGCAGGCGCTCGAAGTTGCTCGGCGCGCCCCCGTCCATGGCGTTGGCCAGGGTGGCCAGGCTGGCGCGCGGCAGGTACGGGCCGCCGTCGAAGTACTCCGGCAGCACGCGGTTGGCGTTGGTGGCCAGCACGATGCGGCCCAGAGGCACGCCCTGGGTGCGCGCCAGGACCGCCGCCAGGGCGTTGCCGAGGTTGCCGGTGGGCACCACGAAGTTGAGTTCCCGGCCGGTGGCGGCGTGGTGGGCCAGTGCCGCGTGGGCGTAGTAGCTCATCTGCGGCAACAGCCGGCCCAGGCTGATGCTGTTGGCCGAGCTGAGCGGCACCTGCGCCTGCAGCTGCGCGTCGTTGAGCGCCTGCTTGACCAGGGCCTGGCAGTCGTCGAAGGAGCCGGCCACGCGCAGGGCCTGCACGTTGCCGCCGAAGCAGCCCAGCTGGTGCGCCTGGCGCGGCGAGACCCGCCCGTCCGGGTACAGCACCACCACGCGCAGGCCCGGCCGGCCGTGGAAGGCGGCGGCCACCGCCGCGCCGGTGTCGCCCGAGGTGGCCACCAGGATGGTCAGCGGCCGCTCCGCGCCACGGCGCAGGCGCGCCAGGCAGGCGGCCAGGAAGCGCGCGCCCACGTCCTTGAACGCCGCGGTCGGGCCGTGGAACAGCTCCAGCACATGGTCGCCGGGGGTGGCCAGCGGGCGCAGCGGCACCGGGAAGTCCAGGGCCTCGGCGCAGATGGCCGGCAGCTTGGCGGCCAGCGCATCGCCCGCGAAGAACGGTGCCAGCAGCGTGGCGGTGGTCCGGGCCAGGTCGGGGCCGGCCTGCAGCGCGCGCGGCGGCGGCAGTTCCGCCGGCACATACAGGCCGCCGTCCGGGGCCAGGCCGGCGGCGATGGCCTGGCCCAGCCCGACGGCGGGTGCGGCGTTGCGGGTGGAGACGTAGTCCATGCGGGGCGTATCCATGTCCGGAAGGAGGGCGGCGGTGCTCACAGCAGGACCGCCCCGGGGCTGTCGATCGGGCAGACCCAGGCCTGGCTGTCCAGGCCGGCCTCGGCGAAGGCGGCCTGCACCGCCGGCGCGGTGGCCGCGGCGCGCTCGCGCGTCTCGAACCAGGCGAACACACTGGGCCCGGCTCCGGAGATGCTGGCGCCCATCGCCCCGCCGTCCAGGGCGGCGCGCTTGGCCGCGTCGAAGCCGGCCACCAGCGGCGCGCGGCGCGGCTCGACCAGCACGTCGCGCAGGCCGGCGCGCACCAGCGTGGCGTCGCCGGTGTAACAGCCGGCCAGCACCAGGCCGAGGTTGGCGCTCTGTGCCACGAAGTCGGCCAGCGCGTAGCTGCCGGCCAGCGCCTCGCGCGCGCGGCGCGTCTCCAGCACCGCCTCCGGATGCACCAGCAGGCAGTGCCACTGCTCCGGTACCGGGATGCGCACCAGACGTTCGGCCGTGGCCAGGACCAGCCCGCCCAGCAGCATCGGCCCGAGGTTGTCGCCGTGGCGGCCGCCGCTGGCCACGGCCTCGCCGGCCAGGGCGAACGGATACAGCGCCTGGCGCGGCAGCGGCGTGTCCAGCAGCGCGTTGGCCGCCACCAGCGCGGCCACGCACGAGGCCGCCGAACCGCCCATGCCCGAGCCCAGGGCGATGCCCTTGTCGATCTCCAGCTCGAAGCCGCCGGCCAGCCCCAGCCGCTGGCGCATGGCCTGCAGGGCCACGCCGGCGGTGTTGCGCTCGGCCTCCAGCGGCAGCGGCCGCGGGGCGCCGCGGATGGCGGCGATGCGCACCTCCGGCTCGGGGATGCGCCGCACCGTGACCGTGTCCCCCACCCCGGCCAGGGCGTGGCCGAGGATGTCGAAGCCGACCGCGACGTTGCCCACCGAGGCCGGGGCGAAGGCGCGGGCCTCGCGTGCCTCCTGGCGCGCCGCCGTCACAGGCGCGCTCCCTGGCCGGCGGCCACGCGCAGCAGGTCGGCGAACACGCCGGCGGCGGTCACCTCCGGCCCGGCGCCGGGGCCCTGCACGATCAGCGGGTTGTCGCTGTAGCGGCGGGTGGTGAACTGGACGATGTTGTCGGTCAGGCGCAGGTTGGCGAAGGCGTGCTCGCGCGGCAGCTCGACCAGGCCCACGCTGGCCCGGCCCGCGCGGCCGTCCAGGCGCGCCACATAGCGCAGCACCCTGCCGGCGGTCCGGGCCGCCTCCAGCCGCGCGGCCAAGGCCGCGTCCACCTCGGGCAGGCGCGCCATGAATTCCTCGGCGCTGCCCTGGCGCAGGCCTTCCGGCACCAGGCTCTCCACGTCCACGTCCTCCAGGCTCAGCGCGCAGCCGGCCTCGCGCGCCAGGATCACCAGCTTGCGCGCCACGTCGGTGCCGGACAGGTCGTCGCGCGGGTCCGGCTCGGTATAGCCCAGCGCGCGCGCCTGCGCCACCAGCTGCGAGAACGGCACGCCGCCGTCGAAGCGGTTGAACAGCCAGGCCAGGGTGCCGGAGAGGATGCCGTCGATGGCCAGCACCGCGTCGCCGGTGTCCAGCAGGTCGCGCAGGGTCGAGATCACCGGCAGGCCAGCGCCGACCGTGGCCTCGTAACGGAAGCGCGCGCCGCTGGCGGCGGCCGCCTCGCGGATGGCCTGGTAGCGCGCCAGCGGGCCGGCCCCGGCCTGCTTGTTGGGCGTGACGACGTGGATGCCGGCGGCCAGCCATTGCGCGTAGCGGTCGGCCACCTCCGGGCTGCCGCTGCAGTCCACGATCACCATGTGCGGCAGGTGCGAGTCCAGCAGGTGTGCGGTGAAGCGGTCCAGGTCCACCGGACCGGGGGCGGCGGCGAAGCGCTTGCGCCAGTCCGTGCCGATGCCCAGCGGGTCCAGCAGCATGCGCCCGCGCGAGGCGATCGCGCGCAGGCGCAGGTCCAGGTGGGCGCGCGCCAGCAGGCCGTCGCGCGCGGCCAGCATCTGGTCCAGCAGGGTGCCGCCGACGTTGCCCGGGCCGATGATGCCCACCGCGAAGGTCTGCGGCGAGAGCCAGAAGCCGGCGTGGGCGGCGCGCAGCGCGCGGGTGGCGTCGGCGCTGTCGATGGCCAGGGAGATGTTGCGCTCGGACGAGCCCTGGGCGATGGCGCGGATATTGACCTGGGCACGGCCCAGGGCCTGGACCAGGCGCGCGGCCACGCCCGGCTGCCCGGCCATGCCGTCGCCCCCCGCCGCCAGCACGCTGATGCCCGGCACCAGCTGCACGCGCTGCACGTGGCCCACCGCCAGCTCGTGGGCGAAGGCGTTGACCAGCGCCGCCTGGGCGCGCTCGGCGTCGGCCTGGCGCACGACGCAGCAGATCGAGTGCTCCGAGGAGCCCTGCGAGATCATCACCACCGACACGCGCGCGGCGCGCAGCGCCGAAAACACGCGCTCGGCCGTGCCCGGCACGCCGATCAGGCCGGTGCCCTCCAGGTTGAGCAGGGCCAGGTTCGGGCTCAGGGTCAGGCCCTTGACCGGGCCGCGGCCGTCGCGCTCGGCGGCGATGCGGGTGCCCGGGTGTTCCGGCCGGAAGGTGTTGCGGATGATGATCGGCAGGCCCAGCTCCATCGCCGGGGCCATGGTCTGCGGGTGCACGACCTTGGCGCCGAAGTAGGCCAGCTCGCAGGCCTCGTCGTAGCTGAGCGCCTCCAGCTGCACCGCCTCCGGCACCACCCGCGGGTCGGCCGAGAGCACGCCGTCCACGTCGGTCCAGATGTGCAGCTCGTCGGCGCCGAACAGGCGGGCGAAGATCGCGCCGGAGTAGTCGCTGCCGTTGCGGCCCAGGGTGCTGACCCGGCCCTGCGCGTCGCGGGCGACGAAGCCGGTGGCCACCACCCGCGGCTGCGGGTTGTTCCGCCGCCACTGTTCCAGCCGTGCGGCGCTGCGCTCCCAGTCCACGTCCACGCCCAGCTCGCCGTGGCTGACCACCAGCACCTCGCGGGCGTCCAGCACCGCCACGTCCTGTCCCAGCGCACGCAGGTGCATGCCCAGCAGCTGCGCCGAATACACCTCGCCCAGGCCCTGCACGCGCTGCAGCACCTCCTCCGGCAGGCTGCCGAGCACGCTCACCGCCTCCAGCACCCGGGCCAGCTCGTCGAAGCGGCGGTCGATCCCCCCCACCGCCTCGCCGGCCTGCTCGGCCAGCAGGGCCACGGCGGTGCTGCGATGGCGCGCGCGCAGGTCGTGCCAGGGATCGCGCCAGGCGTCGCCGCCACGGCCGGCGGCGTGGGCCAGCTCGATCAGCGCGTCGGTCACGCCCTTCATCGCCGAGACCACGGTGACCTGCAGCGCCTCGTCGCGCTCCAGCAGCAGGCGGGCGACGTGGCGGTAGCGTTCGGCATCGGCGACGGACGTCCCGCCGAACTTGTGCACGACGGTGCGGGCGGGACGGACGGGAGCGGAGGGAAGTTCGGCTTCAGCGGCGGGCAACGACATGGGGACCTCTCGTCTGAGGCCCCGCCGCATCCGGTGCGGGCGCTACCCCGCAACCTGATCCAGGTGCGGGGCCGTGGGTTTCGTGGTTACACGGGGACGGCCGACCGCACCGGGGTGGTAATACCGGTGGTGGTGGTAATGGTGGTGGCAAGGCCCATGGCCGGCGCACGCCCACGCTCCCGCTCCGGGGCCGGAAGGAGGTGGAAGTGGGCGCAGGACCTGGACATGGCCCCAAGAGGACACGATGCCACCGCACCCTGTCAAGGGGTTGCAGTGCAACATCGGCGGAAAAATTCCGTTGCGGAAGAAACAGTTAGCGTCGCCCGACGCTCCGCCCCGCCGCCGGCATGGCGGTCCGGGAAGGGCGGAATGGCGGCCCCGACACGATTCGAACGTGCGACCTTCCCCTTAGGAGGGGGACGCTCTATCCAGCTGAGCTACGGGGCCGTGGCGTGCATTGTCGCATGACCAGCGCGCCCAGCCCAACGCCCCGGTGGGCGCGGGGCGCTTTGCTAGAATCCGGGCGCTTCACGCGTGCCGCCGTCCCCCACCTGCGGCGCATCTTCTTCCGGGCCCCCGGCCCCGCATCCGATTCGCAGGAGAACGCATGTCCCAAGCCCTGCTCCAGGCCCTTGGCCTTGGCGCCACCAATTCCGGCACCTACCTTGGCGACGGCCGCTGGTCCGAGGCGACCGGCGCCGGCACGCTGCGCCCGACCAACCCGACCACCGGCGAGGTGATCGCCGAGGTCCACGCCACCACCGAGGCCGACTACGAGGCGGTGGTCGCCCGCGCCCAGGCGGCGTTCAAGGAGTGGCGGAACGTCCCCGCCCCGCGCCGCGGCGAGGCCATCCGCCTGTGCGGCGAGGCCCTGCGCCGGCACAAGGACGCGCTGGGCTCGCTGGTCGCGCTGGAGATGGGCAAGAGCAAGGCCGAGGGCGACGGCGAGGTCCAGGAGATGATCGACATCGCCGACTTCGCCGTGGGCCAGAGCCGCATGCTGTACGGCTACACCATGCACTCCGAGCGCCCGGGCCACCGCATGTACGAGCAGTACCACCCGCTGGGCCTGGTCGGCATCATCTCGGCCTTCAACTTCCCGGTCGCGGTGTGGAGCTGGAACTCGTTCCTGGCGGCCATCTGCGGCGACATCTGCATCTGGAAGCCGTCCAACAAGACCCCCCTGACCGCCATCGCCGCCACCAGGATCTGCAACGAGACCCTCAAGGCCGGCGGCTTCCCGGACATCTTCTTCCTGATCAACGACGCCGGCACCGCGCTGGCGGAGAGGATGGTGGACGACCGCCGCATCCCGCTGATCAGCTTCACCGGCTCGACCAGGGTCGGCCGCATCGTGGCCGAGAAGGTGGCCCGCCGCCTGGGCCGCTGCCTGCTGGAGCTGGGCGGCAACAACGCCATCATCCTGGACGAGAGCGCCGACCTGAAGCTGGCGATCCCGGCCATCGTGTTCGGCGCGGTCGGCACCGCCGGCCAGCGCTGCACCACCACCCGCCGCCTGATCGTGCACGAGTCCATCTACGACAGCGTGCTGGATTCGCTGGTCAAGGCCTACAAGCAGGTCGAGGCGCGCATCGGCGATCCGCTGGACCCGCACAACCTGATGGGCCCGCTCAACAGCGCCGAGGCGGTGGAGCAGTACCTGGCGGCCATCGAGAAGGCCAAGGCCTCCGGCGGCACCGTGGTCACCGGCGGCGCCAGGCTGGACCGGCCGGGCCACTTCGTGCTGCCGACCATCATCACCGGCCTGAAGAACAGCGACGAGGTGGTCCAGCACGAGACCTTCGCGCCGATCCTGTACGTGATGAAGTACTCGACCCTGGACGAGGCCATCGAGATGCAGAACGGCGTGCCGCAGGGCCTGTCCTCGGCGATCTTCACCCAGAACCTGAAGGTGGCCGAGCGCTTCCTGTCGGCGTCCGGCAGCGACTGCGGCATCGCCAACGTCAACATCGGTACCTCCGGCGCCGAGATCGGCGGTGCCTTCGGCGGCGAGAAGGACACCGGCGGCGGCCGCGAGTCCGGTTCGGACGCCTGGAAGGTGTACATGCGCCGCCAGACCAACACCATCAACTGGTCCGACGCCCTGCCGCTGGCCCAGGGCATCAAGTTCGACCTGTAAGCGGCACCGTGGCCGGCGGCCCCGTGCCGCCGGCCGCATCCCGGCCGGCACGCGCCGGCCGCGCGGTCCATCGGCATGCCGGCCTGCCGGCGACGGAGGCGCAATGACGGACGGTCTTGCCCCCACCACGCGCTTCACCGGCCGCGTCGCGGACTACGTCCGCCACCGTCCCGGCTATCCGCCGGCGCTGCTGCGCTGGCTGCGCGACGAACACGGCGTGGCCCCGGACTGGCCGGTGGCCGACATCGGCGCCGGCACCGGGATCTCTGCCCGGATGTTCCTCGAGGCCGGCCACGCGGTGGTGGCGGTGGAGCCGAATCCGGCCATGCGCCAGGCCGCCATCGCCGCGCTGGGCGGGCATCCGCGCTTTGCCGCGGTGGACGGCCGCGCCGAGGCCACCCACCTGCCCGACGCCAGCGTGGCCCTGGTCTCGGCCGCGCAGGCCTTCCACTGGTTCGACCGGCGGACGGTGAAGGCCGAATCGCGGCGCATCCTGCGCCCGGGCGGCCTGGTGGCGGTGTACTGGAACTTCCGCCGCACCTCCGGCAGCCCGTTCCTGGAAGGCTACGAGCGCCTGCTGCGCGAGCACGCTCCGGAGTACGCGCAGGTGGCCGGGCGCTATCCGGACGAGGCGGCCATGGCCCGCTGGTTCGGCGCCGGCCTGCGCGGCATGGCGACCTTCCCGAACACCCAGAGGCTGGACCTGGACGCCCTGCGTGGCCGGCTGCTGTCCTCCTCCTACGCGCCGCGCGCGGGCGACCCGCGCCACGGGCCGATGATGGAAGCGCTGGAGGCGCTGTTCGCCTCCACCGCGGTGGACGGCCGGGTGGATTTCGATTACGACACCCGCATCCACGTCGGCGTCCCGGACGGATGAGCATGCGCATCGCCGCCATCTCCGACATCCACGGCAACCTCGACGCGCTGCAGGCGGTGCTGGCCGACATCGCCCGCCGCGGCTGCGACCTGGTGGTCAACCTGGGCGACATGCTGTCCGGCCCGCTGCGCGCGGCCGCGACCGCCGACCTGCTGATGGAACGCCGCTTCCCCACCGTGCGCGGCAACCACGACCGCCAGCTGCTGGACCCGCCGGACCGCATGCGCCCGTCCGATGCCATGGCCCACGCGCAGCTGTCGCGGGCGCAGCTGGACTGGCTGGCGGCCCTCCCGCCGCTGCTGCGCATCGAGGACGTGCTGCTGTGCCACGGCACCCCGGACAGCGACTGCACGTACCTGCTGGAGGACGTGCACGCGGGCCGGCTGCGCCCCTCCGCCCCGGCCGAGGTGGCCCGCCGCCTGGGCGGTGGCGGCGCGCGCCTGGTCCTGTGCGGGCATTCCCATACCCCGCGCACGGTGCGCCTGGACGACGGTTGCCTGGTGGTCAACCCGGGCAGCGTGGGCCTGCCGGCGTACCGCACGGACTGGCCTTCGCCGCACCGGGCCGAGACAGGGACCCCGCACGCGCGCTACGCTGTGCTGCAGCGCCACGGGCATGACTGGGAGGCGGAGCTGGTGGCGGTGGAATACGACTTCCGGGCCATGGCCCGGCTCGCCGCGGCCCGCGGCTGCGGCGACTGGTCCATGGCCCTGCGTACCGGACGGGTGGCCTGAACCATGCCGCCGTCCCCCTGCCCCCTCCATCCTGCCTGCTGACGATGTACGGCATCGCCCGCCCCCTGCTGTTCACCCTGGAGGCCGAGCGCGCCCACGAGGCGGCCCTCGCCGGCCTGGACCTGGCCTGGCGCACCGGCGCCATGACCCTGCTGGCACACCGGCGCGAACCGCTGCCCACGCGCGTGCTGGGCCTGGAGTTCCCCAATCCGGTTGGCCTGGCCGCCGGCCTGGACAAGAACGGCGCGCACGTGGACGCGCTGCTGGCGCTAGGCTTCGGCTTCGTCGAGGTCGGCACGGTCACCCCGCGCCCGCAGCCGGGCAACCCGCGGCCGCGCCTGTTCCGCCTGCCCGGGCACCGCGCCATCATCAACCGCATGGGCTTCAACAACGACGGCGTGGACGCGCTGGTCCGCAACGTCGAGCGCGCGCAGCGCAAGGGCGGCCTGCTGGGCATCAACATCGGCAAGAACAAGGACACGCCCAACGAGTCGGCCTCGGACGACTACCTGTACTGCCTGGAGCGGGTCTACCCGCTGGCGGACTACGTCACCGTCAACATCTCCTCGCCCAACACCGCCGGCCTGCGCGAGCTGCAGGAGGAACAGGCGCTGCACCGCCTGGTCGGCGACCTGCGCGAGGCGCAGGAGGCGCTGGCGGCGCGCCACGGCAGGCGCGTGCCGGTGCTGGTCAAGGTGGCGCCGGACCTCAACGACAACGACATCGACGCGTGCGCGCGCGTGCTCGGCGACCTGCGCGTGGACGGCGTGATCGCCACCAACACCACCGTCAACCGCACGACCGTGCAGGGCCACCGCCACGCCAAGGAGCCGGGCGGGCTGTCGGGCGCGCCACTGATGGGCCAGTCCACCCTGGTGCTGCGCCGGCTGCGCGCGCGCCTGCCCGAAGCGATCCCGCTGGTGGGCGTGGGCGGCATCCTCTCCGGCGCCGACGCCGTGGCCAAGATGGCCGCCGGCGCGAACCTGGTGCAGGTCTACACCGGCCTGGTCTACCGCGGTCCGGCACTGGTGGGCGAATGCGTGGACGCCATCCGCAGGCGCAAGGAGGCGCCCAGCCGCGGGGCGGCCGTGCCGGCATGACCGCGCTGTACCGTCTGCGCCGCGACGCCGACCTGGGCACCCGCAACACCTTCCGTGTGGCGGCGCGTGCGCCCTGGCTGCTGGAGGTCAACGACCTGTCCGTGCTGGGCGAGGCGCTGGCCCTGGACCAGGTGCGCGGCCTGCCCCTGCTGGTGCTGGGCGGCGGCAGCAACCTGCTGTTCGCCGGCGACGCCCCCGGCGCGGTGCTGAGCCTGGGCGCCTCGCGCATCGCCCTGGCCGGCCAGGCCGGTGGCCGCGTGGTGGTGCGCGCGGAGGCCGGCGCCTCCTGGCACGGCCTGGTGATGTGGAGCCTGGAGCAGGGCCTGTGCGGCCTGGAGAACCTGGCCCTGATCCCCGGCAGCGTGGGCGCGGCACCGATCCAGAACATCGGCGCCTACGGCGTGGAGGTCGGCGAGCACGTGCTGGCGGTGGAGGCCGGGGACCGCGAGGCCGGCCGCCCCGTGCGGCTGGACCGCGAGGCCTGCGCCTTCGCCTACCGCGACAGCGGGTTCAAGCGCCATCCGGGCCGCTGGATCGTCACCGCGGTGGAGCTGGGCCTGGCCCGGCAGGCGCCGCTGCGCCTGGACTACGCCGGCATCGGCGAGGAGCTGGAGGCCATGGGTGTGCGCGCGCCGACGGCGCGCGACGTGGCCGAGGCGGTGATCCGCATCCGCCGGCGCAAGCTGCCGGACCCGGCAGGAACCGGCAACGCCGGCAGCTTCTTCAAGAACCCGATCGTGCCCGAGGCGCAGGCCCGGGCCCTGCAGGCCGCACATCCGCGCCTGCCGGTGTTCCCCGGCGACCGCCCTGGCACGCGCAAGCTCTCGGCTGCCTGGCTGATCGACGCCTGCGGCTGGAAGGGCGCGCGCGAGGGTGACGCCGGCGTGGCCGCCTCGCACGCCCTGGTGCTGGTCAACCACGGCCGGGCCAGCGGCGCGCAGCTGCTGGCCCTGGCCCGGCGCATCGCCGCCTCGGTGCACGAACGCTTCGGCGTGGCCCTGGAACCGGAACCGCGGCTGGTGGGCGCGCAATGGTGAGCCGGATGCCGACGCCCTGGCGGGCGGCGCTGCTGATGCTGGCCAGCACCGCGATGTTCGGCCTGATGGCGGTGGCCATCCGCCTGGCCTCGGCCAGCCTGCACACCTTCGAGATCGCCTTCTTCCGCAACTTCTTCGGCCTGCTGGCGGCACTACCGCTGTTGCTGCGCCACGGCCCCGGCCTGCTGCGCACCCGGCACTTCCCGCGCTACCTGTTCCGTTGTCTGGTCGGCGTCTGCTCCATGCTGTGCGGCTTCTGGGCCATCGGCCACCTGCCGCTGGCGCAGGCGGTGTCGCTGTCCTACTCCACCCCGCTGTTCGTGACCATCGCCGCGGCCGCGCTGCTGGGCGAGCAGGTGCGGATCCGCCGCTGGGCGGCGGTGGTGGCCGGCTTCATCGGCGTGCTGCTGATCGTGCGCCCCGGCACCGAGGGCTTCAGCGCCGGCTCGCTGGTGGCGGTGATGGCGGCGCTGCTGTCGAGCATCGTGGCCATCCAGATCAAGCAGCTGTCGGCGGTGGAACCGGCCGACCGCATCGTGCTGTGGACCACCCTGCTGTGGGTGCCGATGTCGCTGGTGCCCGCCCTGGGCGTGTGGCAGTGGCCGCAGGGCATCGCCTGGCTGTGGGTGGTGGCCGCCGGCGTGTTCGGCACCGGCGGGCACATGCTGTGGACGCGGGCGCTGAAGCTGGGCGACGTGTCGGCGCTGCAGCCGATCAGCTTCATGCAGCTGCCGATCGTGGCGCTGTTCGGCTGGCTGCTGTTCGGCGAGGCGCTGGACCGCTGGACCGTGCTGGGCGCGCTGGTGATCCTGGCGGCCAATGCCTACATCGCCCACCGCGAGGCGGTGCTGGCGCGCCGCGCCTCCTCCGAGGCCGCCAGCGCGGCGGCCAAACCGGGCGAGTGAGCACGCCGGCGCCTTGCACGGCGCATCCGGCGAAAAAATTTCTTCACCAGTTCTTCCCAACTCCGGATCGATCCGTTATGATTTGCGCCCTCGTCGGGGTGTAGCTCAGGCTGGTAGAGCGCTACGTTCGGGACGTAGAGGTCGCAGGTTCGAATCCTGTCTCCCCGACCAGCAGACGAGAAGAAGAAAGCCTGCCCTGCGCAGGCTTTTTTCGTATCCGGCCCCGAGACCAGCCGGATTCCTCCCGCGGCGGTGGCCGGTGCCGCCCGCGCCCGTATGCCCCCACGC
>NZ_PDWK01000026.1 GCF_010093135.1 Pseudoxanthomonas taiwanensis
CTGAAGCCCTCCCGCGATGTCCTCCCCCGTCCCCCGCTACACCCGCCTGTCCGGCCTGGAACCACTGGTCATCACCCCGGAGCTGCTGTTCGTCAACATCGGCGAGCGCACCAACGTCACCGGCAGCGCCCGGTTCCGCAAGCTGATCCGCGAGCAGCGCTACGCCGAGGCGGTGGAGGTGGCGCGCCAGCAGGTGGAGAACGGCGCGCAGATCCTCGACGTGAACATGGACGAGGGCCTGATCGATTCCGAGCAGGCCATGGTCCGCTTCCTCAACCTGATCGCGGCCGAGCCGGACATCGCCCGCATCCCGATCATGGTCGACTCCTCGAAGTGGAGCGTGATCGAGGCCGGCCTGAAGTGCCTCCAGGGCAAGGGCGTGGTCAACTCGATCTCGCTCAAGGAGGGCAAGGAGGTCTTCGTCGAGCAGGCACGCAAGGTGCTGCGCTACGGCGCCGCGGTCGTGGTGATGGCCTTCGACGAGCAGGGCCAGGCCGATACCTGCGCGCGCAAGGTGGAGATCTGCACGCGCGCCTACCGCATCCTGGTGGACGAGGTCGGGTTCCCGCCCGAGGACATCATCTTCGACCCCAACGTCTTCGCCATCGCCACCGGCATCGAGGAGCACGACAACTACGCGGTGGACTTCATCGAAGCCACCCGCATCATCAAGGCCACCCTGCCGCACTGCCACGTCTCCGGCGGCGTCTCCAACGTCTCCTTCGCCTTCCGCGGCAACGAGACGGTGCGCCAGGCCATCCACAGCGTGTTCCTGTACCACGCCATCCGCGCCGGCATGGACATGGGCATCGTCAACGCCGGCGCCCTGCCCATCTACGACGAGCTGGACCCGGAGCTGCGCGAGCGCGTGGAGGACGTGGTGCTCAACCGCCGCCGCGACGCCACCGAGCGACTGCTGGAGATCGCCGAGCGCTACAGGGGCAGGAAGGGCGAAAAGAAGGCCGAGGACCTGGCCTGGCGGCAGAAGCCGGTGGCCGAGCGCCTGGCCCATGCCCTGGTCCACGGCATCGACCAGTACGTGGAGGCCGACACCGAGGAGGCGCGCCTGCAGGCCGCGCGCCCGCTGGACGTGATCGAGGGCCCGCTGATGGCCGGCATGAACCAGGTCGGCGACCTGTTCGGCGCCGGCAAGATGTTCCTGCCGCAGGTAGTCAAGTCGGCGCGGGTGATGAAGAAGGCGGTGGCCTGCCTGCTGCCGCACATCGAGGCCGAGAAGCAGCGCTCGGGCGACACCGGCCGATCCAACGGCCGCATCGTCATGGCCACGGTCAAGGGCGACGTGCACGACATCGGCAAGAACATCGTCGGCGTGGTCCTGGCCTGCAACAACTTCGAGGTCGTGGACCTGGGCGTGATGGTGCCGGCGCAGAAGATCCTCGACACCGCCCGCGAGGTGGGCGCGGACCTGATCGGCCTGTCCGGCCTGATCACGCCCTCGCTGGAGGAGATGGGCCACGTGGCGCGCGAGCTGGAGCGCCAGGGCTTCGACATCCCGCTGATGATCGGCGGTGCCACCACCTCGCGCGCGCACACCGCGCTGAAGATCGATCCGCACTACCACGCCCCCACCGTGTGGGTGAAGGACGCCTCGCGCGCGGTCAGCGTGGCCCAGTCGCTGATCTCGCCCGAGCTGCGCGCGGCCTTCGTCGCCGCCAACGAGGCCGACTACGCCGAGATCCGCCGCCGCCACCAGCAGCGCGGCGACACCCGCCGCCTGGTGCCGCTGGAGCAGGCGCGAGCGCAGCGCTTCGACGGCGGCTGGGACGGCTACGCGCCGCCGGCCCCGCACCGGCCCGGTCTGCACGTGTTCGACGACTACCCGCTGGCCGAGCTGGTGGAGTTCATCGACTGGACCCCGTTCTTCGGCGCCTGGGAACTGTCCGGGCGCTTCCCGGCCATCCTCGACGACCCGGTGGTGGGGGAGCAGGCCCGCGCCCTGTACCGCGACGCGCGCGCCATGCTCGAGCGCATCGTCGCGGAGAAGTGGCTGGCGGCCAGGGCGGTGTTCGGCCTGTGGCCGGCCCAGGCCCGCGGCGACGACGTGGTGGTGCGGCATCCGGACGGCCCGGCCACCCTGCACTTCCTGCGCCAGCAGGTGGACAAGCCGGCCGACCGCCCGGACTTCTGCCTGGCCGATTTCATCGCCCCGGAGCACACCGGCCTGCAGGACTGGATCGGCGCCTTCGCGGTGACCGCCGGCATCGGCATCGAGGAACATGTGGCCCGCTTCGAGGCCGCCCACGACGACTACAACGCGATCCTGCTCAAGGCTCTGGCCGACCGCCTGGCCGAGGCCCTGGCCGAGCGCCTGCACCAGCGCGTGCGCACCGAGTTCTGGGGCTACGCGGCGGACGAGGCGCTGGACAACGAGGCCCTGATCGCCGAGCGGTACCGCGGCATCCGCCCGGCCCCCGGCTACCCGGCCTGCCCGGACCACAGCGAGAAGGCCACCCTGTTCCGCCTGCTCGACGCCACCGCCAACGCCGGCATCGGCCTGACCGAGAGCTTCGCCATGCTGCCCGCCGCGGCGGTGTCGGGCTACTACTTCAGCCACCCGCGCAGCCAGTACTTCGTGGTCGGCCGCATCGGCCGCGACCAGGTGGCCGACTACGCGCGGCGCAAGGGCGTGCCGGTGGCCCAGGTCGAGCGCTGGCTGGCCACCCACCTGGACTACGACCCGGAATAGGCGGCGTCCGGGCCTCCGCACCCGGCGGAGCCGGCCCCGTACAATAGGCCGGTTTTTCCCACACAGGGTCCGCCATGCAAGCGAACAACGTCCGTGCCGTCGTCACCGGCGGCGTCTCCGGCCTCGGCCTGGCCGTGGCCCGCCACCTGGTCGCCGAAGGCGGCCGCGTCGCCCTGCTCGACGTCAACGACGACAAGGGCGCGGCCGCCGTCGCCGAGCTGGGCCAGGACAACGCCCGCTACTTCCGCACCGACGTCACCGACGAGGCCGGCGTGGCCGCCACCCTGGAGGCGGCGCGCGGCTTCCTCGGCGGGCTCAACGGCGCGGTCAACTGCGCCGGCATCCTCGGCGCCGGCCGGGTGCTGGGCAAGGAAGGCCCGATGCCGCTGGAAGCCTTCACCCGCACGGTGATGGTCAACCTGGTCGGCAGCTTCAACGTGGCCAAGGCCGCCGCCGCGCTGATGCAGCACAACGAGCCGGGCGAGGACGGCGAGCGCGGCGTGATCGTCAACACCGCCTCGGTGGCCGCCTACGAGGGCCAGATCGGCCAGGCCGCCTACTCCGCCTCCAAGGGCGGCGTGGTCGGCATGACCCTGCCGATGGCCCGCGAGCTGGCCCGCTTCGGCATCCGCGTCATGACCATCGCCCCGGGCGTGTTCTGGACGCCGATGGTGGACGGCATGCCCGAGTCCGTCCAGCAGTCGCTGGCCGCCTCCATCCCCTTCCCCTCGCGCCTGGGCCAGCCGGAGGAATTCGCCGAGACCGTCGCCTTCATCCTGCGCAACCGCTACCTCAACGGCGGCACCATCCGCCTGGACGGCGCCACCCGCCTGGCGCCGAAGTAACCCTCCCGCTTCCTCCGGCAGAACCCCGCATGAAAGCCAGCGAAATCAAGAAGGGCAACGTCGTCGAGTACAACAACGGCGTCTACCAGATCCGCGACATCGAGCGCAGCTCGCCGCAGGGCCGCGGCGGCAACGTCCGCTACCGCTTCGCCATGTACAGCGTCCCCGGCGGCAACAAGCTGGACGTCACCTTCGACGCCGACGACGAGCTGACCGAGGTCGAGCTGCTGCGCCGCCAGGCCACCTTCTCGTACAAGGACGGCGACGCCTTCGTGTTCCTCGACGACGAGGACTACACCCCGTACACGCTGGACGCCGATGCGGTGGGCGAATCGGCCGGCTACATCACCGACGGCCTGGCCGGCTGCTACGTGCAGATCATCGACGAGCAGCCGGTGGCGGTGCAGCTGCCGCAGCACGTCGTCCTGGAGGTGGTCGACACCCCGCCGGAGCTGAAGGGCGGCACCGCGACCAAGCGCCCCAAGCCCGCGCGCCTGAGCACCGGCATCGAGATCATGGTGCCGGAGTACATCAGCAACGGCGAGCGCATCCTGGTCAACACCACCACCGGCGAGTTCGGCGGCCGCGCCGACTGAGCCGCGCCTGCGGATGGCACCACGACGGGCGGCCCCTGGCCGCCCGTTTCCGTTTCCGGCGCCCGGACGCGGCCAGGGAGGCCACCGCCCCCCTGCGGGCGATCACGGACGGGGCTGGCGGGCCAGGGCGCGCAGGCGTCGACCGGCCAGCTCCAGGTTGGCTTCGGTGGCGGCCAGCGCGGCCTGGCGGGCCGGGGGCAACAGCGCGCGGGCCCGGGCCTGCAGGCGCCTGCCCTGCTCGCCGCGCAGCGCCGCGTCGGCGGCCACGCGCGCGGCCAGGGTGGCGCGCTCGTCCTCCTGCGGCAGGCCGTAGCCGGGCTGGCCCTCCAGCCAGGCCGCCGGCCGGGCGAAGCGGCCACCCAGTTCGAGGAAGCGCCGCAGTGCCTCGTGCGTGCCGGCTGCCACCGGCAGGCGCTCCGGCCGCAGCAGCAGGCGCTTGAGCGCGTCGCGCGCCAGCGCCTCCTCGCGGCGCAGGGCGGCGGCCTCCAGCAGCAGCAGCGCCGCGGCCGGGCGCAGGCCGGCGCGTTCCAGCGCCGGGCGCCGTGCCTGCGGCGGCAGTTCCAGCCAGCCCTGCACGTCCGCCGGCGCCAGGTCCAGGGCCTGGCGGGCCACCTCGTACATGGCCTGGTAGTGGGCGCTGGCCGGCTCGAAGTAGTAGCCCAGCCGCACCTGCGAAGCCGGGTCGGCCGGCACCGCGGCCTCGTCGGTGGCACCGGCGCGGCGCAGGCGGCGCAGCAGGCCGGTGGGCGTGATGCTGGACAGCGGCAGCGCCGCCAGCCGCGGCACCGCGTCGTGCAGCAGGCGCCAGGTCTCCACCGCGCAGTTGTTGGCCAGGAAATAGTAGCGGCCGTCGTAGCTCCAGTGCAGCTGCGCGGCGCGCGCCAGCAGCGCGGCGACCTCCCCGCGCTCCAGCGCCAGCGGCACGGAGCGCAGGCCGCGCAGCTCCACCTTCGTGTACTCGTCCACCACCTGCCCCAGCGGCAGGGCGAACAGGCGCGCCGGGTAGGCGCCGGTCAGGCCGCGCCAGCTGGAGATCTGCACGTCGTCCACGAAGGCGCGGAAGGACAGCACCAGGTGATGCTGCAGGTCCAGGCGGCAGTCCGGACCGCGCGGGCGCCCGGGGGCGCACACCACCAGGCGCAGCATGCTGTGGCCCCAGCGGCTCATCGGCCGGGCATTGCCCTCGGCCAGCAGGTAGTCCACCGCGTACACGCGCTCCGGGTCCAGCAGGCGCAGCGGTTCGGCCGCGTCCGCCGCGTCCTGCACGAACGGCAGTTCCGGCGCGCACGCGGTGGCGGCCGCGGGCCGCCGGAACCAGGCGTCGAAGTGCGCGCGCAGCGCCGGCCGGCGGCAGCCATATTCCGGATCCAGCAGGTAGTGCTCGAGGTTGACCGCGACGAACTCGCGCGGCGAATGCAGCTCGTAGGGATCGGGGCTGCGGTCGGCCATGAAGTTGCGCGCCCGCCGGCCGGGGCGCAGCGCCGCCACCTGCCAGCCGGCCAGGTCGAGCAGGCGCGGGTCGCGCGACAGCCCGCCGTCGGCGCCGCGGTCGTAGACGTGGGCCAGCTCGTGCAGCAGCGCCGCCAGCGCGGCGCGCACGGCCGGGTGCCCGGGGCCGGCGCCGGGCGGGCGTGCCATCCAGGCGCGCAGCAGGCGCCGGTCCAGGGCGATGCGGCCACCACGGGCGCGCCCGTGCACGCCCGGCGGCAGGTCGTCGCGCCAGCGCACGTGCAGCGGATCGGGCAGTGCCCGCGCCCAGCGCGACGGCAGCCGCGCCAGGCCGGCCTGGAGCAGTTCCGTCGCGGCCTGGTGCTCGTCCGGCGCCAGCCCGCCCTCCATGCGCACGGCCGGCGCGGCAAGCGCCGGCGCGCAGGCCAGGCACAGCGCCGCCAGGACGGTGCGGGCGCGCCTCATCGCACGCTGCTTATCGGCCGGCGAGGATGGCGCGGGCCCGGGTCATGTCGTCGGCCTGGCGCAGCGCCGGCTCGCGCTCGCGCAGCACCCGCAGCGCCGCCTCCAGGCGGGCGCTGCGCAGCCGGCCGTCACTGGCCACGAAGCCGGCCGCGTCCTCGCGCGCCTCGTGCACCAGCTTGTCGTCGCCGGAGGTGCTGCCGGAGGAAGCCGAGGTGCCGGCGGAGCTGGCACCGGCGGTGGTGCCGGCGAAGCTGGAGGCGAAGGCGGGCGCGGCGCACAGCAGCGCCAGGGCGGCAACGGACGGCAAACGGTTCATGCAGCGCGGTTCCGGTCGAACGGGGACGAGCGGCAAGCCTAACCGCGCCGGCGCGCGATGCCCATAACCCCGGAGCGGCCGTTCAGGCGTCCAGCAGCTTGCCCGGATTCAGGATGCCGTTGGGGTCGAACACGCGCCGGATCCCGCGCATCAGCGCGATCTCCTCGGGCGACCGGATGCTGCCCAGGTACGGCTTCTTGACCAGGCCGATGCCATGCTCGGCAGAAATGCTGCCGCCGTGCTCCTGCAGCGCCTGCGCCAGCAGCCGGGTCACCTGCTCGCAGTGGGCCACGAACTCGGCGCCGTCCACGTCCGCGGGCTTGAGCACGTTGATGTGCAGGTTGCCGTCGCCGATGTGGCCGAACCAGACCACTTCGTACTGCGGATAGGCCTGGCCGAGCAGGGCCTGGGCGCGGGCCAGGAAGGCCGGCATGGCCGAGATCCGCACCGAGACGTCGTTCTTGTACGGGGTGTAGCGGGCGATGGATTCGGTGATGCCCTCGCGCAGGCGCCACAGCTGCGCCGCCTGCGCCCCGCTCTGGCTGATCACCCCGTCCACGATCCAGCCCTGCTCCATGCAGTGCTCGAACGCGGCCATGGCCGCCGCCTCGGTCGCCTCGTCGCCGCCGGCGAACTCGGTCACCACGTAGTACGGATAGGTCCCGGCGAACGGCGCCTGCCCGCCGTGGGCCAGCACGTGGCGCAGGGCCACGTCGGTGAAGAACTCGAAGGCCTCGAGGCGCAGGCGCGCGCGGAACTCGGCGAAGACCTGCATCAGCACCTCGAACGAGGGCAGCGCCAGCAGCATCACGCTGCCCTGGGGCACCGGGTCGGTGAGCTTCAGGGTGGCCTCGACCACGATGCCCAGGGTGCCCTCCGAGCCGATGAACAGGTGGCGCAGGTCGTAGCCGGAGGAGTTCTTGACCAGCCCGCGGTTGAGCTCCAGCACCTCGCCGGCACCGGTGACCACCTTCAGCCCGGCCACCCATTCGCGGGTGTTGCCGTAGCGGATCACGCGGATGCCGCCGGCGTTGGTGGCGATGTTGCCGCCGATGGTGCAGGAGCCGCGCGCGGCGAAGTCCACCGGGTACTGCAGGCCGTGCCCGCGCGCCGCCTCCTGCACTGCCTCCAGGGGGGTGCCGGCCTGCACGGTCAGGGTGCGGTCCACCGGATCGAAGTCCAGCACCCGGTTCATCCGCTCCAGGCTCAGCACCAGCTCGCCGTGGGCGGCCACCGCGCCGCCGGACAGGCCGGTGCGGCCGCCGGAGGGCACGATCGCGACCTTGTGGCGGTTGGCCCCGCGCCCCACCGCCTGCACCTCCTCCACCGTCCCCGGCAGGGCGACGGCCAGGGGCGCGGGCGTCCAGCGCCGGGTCCAGTCGCGGCCGTAGTGCTCCAGGTCGGCCGGCCCGGTCTTCAGGCGCAGGCCCGGCGCCGCGTCCAGCAGCTCGGCGAGGCGGGGATCGATCATGGTGGGTGCGTGGCGGTGTGGGGAGCCCGCAAGCGTGCCAGCGGCCGGCGGCAGCGTCCAGGCGCCCGGTGGGTGTGGTTTCGGCGGCAACTTTCCCTGGCGGCGGAGGGCGGTGTTCCGCCATGACGCACTGCGCAAAACCGGGGCCGCTTCTGGCATAGTGGGGAACGCCCGCCCCACCGTCCGGAAGCATCGGCAATGTCGCCCAAGAAGACCTCCTTCCCCAAGCAGGACATCCGGGTATTGCTGCTGGAGGGCGTCAGCCAGTCCGCGGTGGACACCTTCCGCGCCGCCGGCTACACCCAGATCGAATACCACGACAAGTCGCTGCCGGAGGACGAGCTGAAGGCGCGCATCGCCGAGGCCCACATCATCGGCATCCGCTCGCGCACCCAGCTGACCGCCGAGGTGCTGGCCGGCGCCCGGCGGCTGATCGCCATCGGCTGCTTCTGCATCGGCACCAACCAGGTGGACCTGGAGGCGGCCGAGCTGGCCGGCATCCCGGTGTTCAACGCGCCCTATTCCAACACCCGCTCGGTGGCCGAGCTGGTGGTGGCCGAGGCGGTGATGCTGATGCGCGGCATCCCGCAGAAGAACGCGCAGTGCCACCGCGGCGGCTGGTCCAAGACCGCCGCCGGCAGCCACGAGGTGCGCGGCAAGACCCTGGGCATCATCGGCTACGGCCACATCGGCNCCCAGGTCGGCGTGCTGGCCGAGGGCCTGGGCATGAACGTGATCTTCCACGACATCGAGACCAAGCTCTCGCTGGGCAACGCGCGCGCGGCCGCCAGTCTGGAGGACCTGCTGGCGCGCTCGGACGTGGTCACCCTGCACGTGCCGGAGACGCCGGCCACGAAGAACATGATCGGTGCGGCGCAGATCGCCGCGATGAAGCCCGGCGCGCACCTGATCAACGCCTCGCGCGGCACCGTGGTGGACATCGACGCGCTGGCCGCGGCGCTGGAGTCCGGCCACCTGGGCGGCGCGGCGGTGGACGTGTTCCCGGTCGAGCCCAAGGGCAACAACGAGCCCTTCGTCTCGCCGCTGACCCGCTTCGACAACGTGATCCTGACCCCGCACATCGGCGGCAGCACGCTGGAGGCGCAGGACAACATCGGCGTGGAGGTGGCGGCCAAGCTGGTGCGCTACAGCGACAACGGCTCGACCCTGTCGGCGGTCAATTTCCCCGAGGTCACCCTGCCCGAGCACAAGGGCAGCACCCGCCTGCTGCACATCCACCGCAACGTGCCGGGCGTGCTGTCGCAGGTCAACGCGATCTTCGGCCGCCACGCGGTCAACATCGACGGCCAGTTCCTGCGCACCGACCCCAAGGTCGGCTACGTGGTCATCGACGTGGCCACCGGCGAGATGCAGGCCGCCGCGCTGCGCGAGCAGCTGGCCGCCATCCCCGGCACGCTGCGTACCCGCGTGCTGTACTGAGGCCGGCGCCGGCTACGCTCACCCGCCGCCGGCCAGCCGCGCCAGCCACTTGCCGGCCATGCGCCGCAGCGGGGCGTCCAGCGCCGGGTCGGCGGCCACCTCCGCCACCGGCCGCCAGGCCAGGTCCAGCGATTCGGCGCTGACGGTGTAGCGCTCGCAGCCGGTGGCGCGGACAACGTAGCGCACGTCGTAGTGCCAGTGCCCGGGCACGCCGCCGCGCTCCGGGATCCAGTGCCGGTCCAGGTCGAACGGCTCAGGCTCCACCCGCAGGCCGGACAGGCCCGATTCCTCCTCCGCCTCGCGCAGCGCCACCCGCGCCAGGTCGCGGTCGCCGTCGGCGTGGCCGCCCAGCTGCAGCCAGCGGCCGAGCTTGCGGTGGTGGGTCAGCAGTACGCGCGCGCCGGCGCCGTCCACCAGCCAGCACGAGGCGGTGAAGTGCCCGGCCAGGCGCTCGCGGCGGAAGGGCTCGCGGGGATCGTCCAGCAGCGCCAGGAACAGCCGCGCGGTTTCCTCCTCCCGCGGCCAGCGCGCGGCGTAGCGCGCGAATGCTTGCCGCAGTGCGGCATGGACGGATGCGTGGTCTGGCGGCATTTGCCGGCTTTTCCTGCGTGGGACGTGGCGGCCGGCATTATGCGGCCACGGGCACCCGATGGCGCTTGCCGGTGATTTCCCGCGTGGGTTAATGTGGCCCGCCGCACGGCCATTACGCCTGATCCGTCGCCCAGCGGCGCCGGCCACCCACAGGGGAATCGGATGTTCAAAGACCTGTTCGTTACCAAGCCGGTGCAGCCTGCCGGCCATGTCGATGCCGGTGAGCCGGTCGAAGGCTCGCTCCAGGGGGAAGGGAATCTCAAGCGCGTACTGACCGCCCGGCACCTGGTGCTGCTGGGCATCGGCGCCATCATCGGCGCCGGCATTTTCGTCATGCCGGGCCAGGCCGCGGCCAACCACGCCGGCCCGGCCATCATGCTCAGCTTCGTCCTGGCCGGCGTGGCCTGCGCCTTCGCCGGCCTGTGCTACGCCGAGTTCGCCTCGATGATCCCGGTCTCGGGCAGCGCCTACAGCTACACCTACGCCACCCTCGGCGAGGCGGTGGCCTGGTTCGTGGGCTGGAGCCTGGTGCTGGAGTACCTGTTCGCGGCCTCGGCGGTGGCGGTGGGCTGGTCGGCCTACACCATCAGCCTGATGGAGTCGGTGGCCGTCATGTTCGGCAGCGACTGGAAGTTCCCCGCGCTGCTGGCCTCCGCCCCGGTCACCTATGCCAACGGCAAGTTCGCCGCCACCGGCGCGCTGTTCAACCTGCCGGCGGTGCTGATCGTCGCCGGCGTGGGCTACCTCTGCTACATCGGCATCCGCCAGTCGGCCACCGCCAACGCGGTCATCGTGGCGGTCAAGGTGGCGGTGATCCTGGCCCTGATCGGCTTCGGCGCCGCCTACGTCAACCCGGAGAACTGGGTGCCCTTCATCCCCGAGCACGAGGGCGGCGACCGCTTCGGCTGGCCGGGCGTGCTGCGCGCGGCCTCGATCGTGTTCTTCGCCTACATCGGCTTCGACGCGGTCTCCACCGCCGCGCAGGAGGCCAAGAACCCGCAGCGCGACATGCCCATCGGCATCCTCGGCTCGCTGGTGGTGTGCACCCTGCTGTACGTGGTCGTGGCCGCGGTGTTGACCGGCATGCTGCCGTACACCGAGCTGGGCACCGCCAAGCCGGTGGTCACCGCGCTGGAGCGTTACCCGGCGCTGGGCTGGCTCAAGTTCGCCATCGAGATCGGTGCGGTGGCCGGCCTGACCTCGGTGATCCTGGTCATGCTGATGGGCCAGCCGCGTATCTTCTACGCCATGGCCCGCGACGGCCTGATGCCGCGCTTCTTCGGCGCCGTGCACCCGCGCCACCACACCCCGCACAAGGCCACCGTGGTGGTGGCGGTGGTCGCGGCGGTGCTGGCCGCGTTCTTCCCGCTGGGCGTGCTCGGCGACCTGGTGTCCATGGGCACCCTGCTGGCCTTCGCCACGGTGTGCGTGGGCGTGCTGATCCTGCGCCGCACCCGCCCGGACCTGCAGCGCTCGTTCCGCGTGCCGTTCGCGCCGGTGGTCTGCGTCCTGGGCGCCCTGTCCTGCCTGTCGCTGGTCGGTTTCATGGGCTGGTACAACTGGCTGCTGCTGGCGTGCTGGACCTTCGCCGGGTTCCTCATCTACTTCGGCTACGGTTACCGGCACAGCAAGCTGCGGCAGCACTGAGGCAGCCGCCCGGAAGGGCCGACGATCCACTCGCCGGCCCTTCCCGTTTCCGCTTCCAGAAAACCCGCACGCCCCGGCCGTCCTGGGCGCCAGGACCAATACCCATGCTCAAGCGACTGTTCGCGACCAAGCACCCGCATGCCGCGCACTCCGACGCGCAGAGCCTGAACCTGACCCGTGCCCTGGGCCCGTGGGGCCTGACCGCGCTGGGCATCGGCGCGGTGATCGGCGGCGGCATCTTCGTCATCACCGGCCAGGCCGCGGCCGACCACGCCGGCCCGGCGATCATGCTCTCGTTCGTACTGGCGGCCATCTGCTGCGGCTTCTGCGCCATGGCCTACGCCGAGTTCGCGTCCATGGTGCCGGTCTCCGGCAGCGCCTACACTTACACTTACGCCACCCTCGGCGAGCTGGCGGCCTGGTTCATCGGCTGGATGCTGGTGCTGGAGTACGGCGTCTCCGCCTCGGCGGTGGCGGTCAGCTGGACCGGCTACTTCCTCAGCCTGCTGCAGCACTTCGACATCTACCTGCCCAAGGCGCTGACCTCGGCGCCGCTGGACGCGCAGCTGCGCCCCACCGGTTCGATCATGAACGTGCCGGCGGCGGCCATCGTCCTGCTGCTGACCTGGGTGTGCTACATCGGCATCCGCAAGTCCTCGGCCATGAACATGGCCATGGTCGTGCTCAAGACCGGCCTGATCGTGCTGGTGATCATCGCCGGCTGGAAGTACGTGGACCCGGCCAACTGGGAGCCGTTCATCCCGGCCAACGAGGGCCCGGGCAAGTACGGCTGGGACGGCGTGCTGCGCGGCGCGGCGATGGTGTTCTTCGCCTACATCGGCTTCGAGGCGGTGTCGGTGGCGGCGCAGGAATCCAAGCGCCCGCAGCGCGACATGCCCATCGGCATGCTGCTGTCGCTGGTGGTGTGCACCGTGCTGTACATCGGCATGGCCGCGGTGATGACCGGCCTGGTGCCCTACACCCGCCTGGGCACCGACGAGCCGGTGGTGACCGCGGTGGCCGCGCACCCGGAGCTGGGCTGGCTGCGCGTGGTGGTGGAGATCGGCGCGCTGGTCGGCCTGTCCTCGGTGGTGCTGGTGATGATCATCGGCCAGCCGCGCATCTTCATGATCATGGCCCGCGACGGCCTGTTGCCGCCGGTGTTCACCCGCATCCACCCCGAGTACCGCACCCCGCACATCAACACCGTGATCACCGGCATCGGCATCGCCCTGCTGGCGGCGCTGTTCCCGCTGGACATCCTCGGCGAGCTGACCTCGATGGGCACGCTGATCGCCTTCGCCTCGGTGTGCGTGGGCGTGCTGATCCTGCGCCGTACCCAGCCGGACCTCCCGCGTCCGTTCCGCATCCGCGGCGCCTGGTTCGTGTGCTCGGCCGGCGTGCTCAGCTGCCTGGCGCTGCTGTCGGCGATGACCGCGCACAACTGGATGCTGATGCTGCTGTGGACCGCGGCCGGCTTCGTCATCTACTTCCTGTACGGCTACCGGCACAGCCGCCTGCGCAACGGCTGACCGCTCCCGTCCGGACCGTGCCCGCCCCGCGCGCCGCCGGCGCGCGGGGCGGCATCCGTTCCGCCTCCGGTAAACTGGCGCCATGAACCAAGCCCTCCCCTACGACCCGCAGCGCCTGGCCGAGTGCGCCGGGCAGATCATCGCCAACGTGCGCGAGCTGGCCGCGCGCGGCTGGACCCCGGCCACCAGCTCCAACTTCTCCATGCGCATGGACCCGGCCCATGCGGCCATCACCGTCTCCGGCCGCGACAAGGGCCGCCTGGGCGAGGGCGACATCATGGTGGTGGACCTGGACGGCCGCGCCGTCGGCAGCGACCACCGCCCCTCGGCCGAGACCCTGCTGCACACCCGCCTGTACCGCCGTTTCCCCGAGGTGGGCTGCGTGCTGCACACCCATTCGCTGGTGCAGACCGTGGCCTCGCGCCTGTTCGCCGGCGCCGGCCGCGTGCGCCTGGTCGGCTACGAGCTGCTCAAGGCCTTCCCCGGCAACAGCACCCACGAAGCCGAGATCGAGGTGCCGGTGTTCCCCAACAGCCAGGACATGACGGTGCTGGCCGCGCAGGTGGACGCCGAGCTGGACCGCCGGCCGCTGTGGGGCTACCTGATCGACGGCCACGGCCTGTACGCCTGGGGCCGCGACATGGCCGAGGCGCGCCGCCACCTGGAGGCGTTCGAGTTCCTGCTGGCCTGCGAGCTGGAGCTGCGCCGGCTCGGTGCCCGCGCCTGAACGGTGCCCCCGCCCCCGTTGACCGCGGGGGGCCGCCGGCCTGCTACGCTAGGCGGTCCCGCGGCACCTGCAGGCCCGCGCAGGAGACCCCCCACGATGAGCCGTCTGCGCATCTTCCACGAGAACGATCCCACCACTCCGCTGCTGGCCACCACCGACGGCCAGGCCATCGCCGAGGAGCTGTCGCGCATCGGCGTGACCTTCGAGCGCTGGGAAGCCAGCCGCCCGGTCGCCCCCGGCGCCACCCCCGAGGAGGTGATGGCGGCCTACCGCGCCGACATCGACCGCCTGGTGGCCGAGCGCGGCTTCCGCACCGTGGACGTGATCAGCATCGCCCCGGACAACCCGCAGCGCGAGGCGCTGCGCGCCAAGTTCCTGGACGAACACTTCCACAAGGAGGACGAGGTCCGCTTCTTCGTCGCCGGCTCGGGCCTGTTCACCCTGCACGTGGACGACAAGGTCTACGAGGTCGAGTGCGTCAAGGGCGACCTGATCGGCGTCCCCGACGGCACCCGCCACTGGTTCGACATGGGGCCGGAGCCGAACTTCGTGGCCATCCGCTTCTTCACCGAGCCGGACGGCTGGGTCGGCCATTTCACCGGGACCGACATCGCCAGCCGGTTCCCCCGCTACGAGCCGGGCGCGGCGGCCTGACGCCGCGCCTTCCCGCCCGCACGGGCGCCCAGCAAGGGCCGACATGATCCGAGCCATCGTCACCGACATCGAAGGCACCACCAGCAGCATCTCCTTCGTCCGCGAAGTCCTGTTCCCGTACGCGCGCCGCGCCCTGCCCGGCTTCGTGGCCGCGCGCGGCCACGAACCGGAGGTGCGGCACTGGCTGGACGCGGTGGCCACCGAGGCCGGCGGCATCTGCCAGGACGAGGTGATCGTGGAGACCCTGCAGGGCTGGATCGACCAGGACCGCAAGCACACCGCGCTGAAGGCGCTGCAGGGCATGATCTGGGAAGCCGGCTACCGCAACGGCGACTTCACCGCGCCGGTGTACCCGGACGCCGAGCAGACCCTGCGCCGCTGGCACGCGCTGGAGCTGCCGCTGTACGTGTACTCCTCCGGCTCGGTGCCGGCGCAGAAGCTGTTCTTCGGCCACACCGACGCCGGCGACCTGACCGGGCTGTTCTCCGGCTGGTTCGACACCCGGACCGGCGGCAAGCGCGAGAGCGACAGCTACTTGCGCATCGCCGAGGCCATCGGCCAGCCGCCCAAGGCCATCCTGTTCCTGTCCGACGTGGTCGAGGAACTGGACGCGGCGCGGGCCGCCGGCCTGCACACGGTGCTGGTGGACCGGCCGCAGGACTACCCGGAGCCGCGCCATGGCGACGCCGCGCACGGCCATACCCGGGTCACCAGCTTCATCGAGATCGACCTGCCGCTGTAGCCATGCGTACGGCGCGCCGGGCCACCGCCAGCGGCGTGCTGGCGATCCTGCTGTGGTCGTCGCTGGCCCTGCTGACCGTCGCCACCGCCGGCCTGCCGCCGTTCCAGGTGCTGGCCACCGCCTTCGCCGTGGCCGCGGCCAGCGGCCTGCTGCAGGCCGCCTGGCGCGGCCGCGCCGGCCTGGCCGGGCTGCACGCGCCGCCGGCGGCGCTGGCACTGTCCACCGCCGGCCTGTTCGGCTACCACGCGCTGTACTTCATGGCGCTCAAGCGCGCCCCGGCGGTGGAGGCCAACCTGCTCAACTACCTGTGGCCGCTGCTGATCGTGGTCTTCGCCGGCCTGCTGCCCGGCGCGCGCGGGCGCCCGGCGCAATGGCTGGGCGCCCTGCTGGGCCTGGCCGCGGCGGTGATGGTGCTGGCGGGCGGGCGCCGCCTGCACGCCGAGGCCGCACACCTGACCGGCTCCCGGGCGGCGCTCGGCGCGGCGGTGGCGTGGGCCGGCTACTCGGTGCTCAACCGCCGCCATGCGCAGGTGCCCGCCGGCGCGATCGTGCCGGCCTGCGCGCTGGTGGCGCTGCTGGGCGCGCTGGCCCCCCTGCTGTTCGAGGACAGCGTGGCGCCGACACCGGCGCAGTGGCTGTGGCTGCTGCTGATGGGCCTGGGCCCGGTGGGCATCGCCTTCCGCCTGTGGGACACCGGCACCAAGCACGGCGACCTCGCCCTGCTGGGAATCCTGTCCTACCTGGCGCCCGTGCTGTCCACCGCGCTGCTGGTGCTGTCCGGGCGGGTGCAGGCGCACCCGCTGCAGGCCGTGGCTCTGGTCCTGCTGCTGGCCGGGGCCTGGCTGGGGGCGCGGCCTCAGTCGGCCGCCACCTCCACCAGCCGGTAGGTGGTGGACGCGGCGGCCTGCCCCACCCAACGCCCGCGCGCCCGCACCTCCACGTGGTGCTCGCCCGGCGCCAGGTCGGTGGCCAGCACGCCGCGCCACAGGTGCATGGACGGCCGCGCCTCCGGCGAGCGGTCGTAGCCGCGCGGGGTCTCGGCCAGGTCGTCGGCCACGTTCTCCAGCACCAGGCGCGGGTCCGGTCTCTCCACCCGGCGCATCGGCCGCCACGGGCCGCCGTCGATGCGGTACTCCACCTCGGTGCCGTCATCGCCCATGAACACGTTGGCGTACACGCCGTAGGACGGGTACGCCCCGCGGCGCAGCGCGCGCGGCGCGTGCAGGGCCATGGCCCGGGTGAAGGCCGGATCGTCCTGCGGCACGCGCGCCGGGTGCCATTCCAGCGCGTAGCTGCCGTCGGCCGCCACGCGCAGCAGGGCGTGGCCGTTGGGCGTGCCGTCGGCCATGGTCGTGTCCGGGATGCCCTCCGCGTCCGGCGCGCCGGACCAGAACGCGCCGCACACCGCGCCGACGTTGTACTCGTGCAGCGGCGCGGCACCGTGCCAGCCCTCGGCCGGGCCGTGGTAGTAGTGGCGCTGGGTGTGGTTGTGGCCGCTGAGCACCAGCACCCTGGGGAAGCGCGCCAGCAGCGTGAACAGGCGCTCGCGGTCGGCGTGCCGGAAGGTCTCGCGCCCGTCCTCGTCGAACAGCGGGATGTGGAAGCCCAGCACCACCAGCCGCTCCGGAGGCAGTGTGGCCAGGTAGGCCTCGAGGAAGGCGAACTGGTCCTCGCGCAGGCCGCCTATGTAGGAAGGCCGCTGGCCCGGCAGGTGGACCACGTCGTCCATGAACACGAAGCTGGCCCCGCCCTCCTCCAGCGCATAGGTGTCCGGGCCGTAGGCATTGCGCCAGCTCAAACCCGCGTCCTCGTCGCGCGTGGCGTCCTGGTCCACGTCGTGGTTGCCGGGCACGGGGAACCACGGCACGCCCAGCCTGCCGGTCACCGCGTCCAGGGCGCCGTACAGGGACATGTCGTCGTTGACCAGGTCGCCGAGGGTGGTGCCGAACGTGGCGGCATGGCGGCCGGCCAGCGGCAGGACCACGTCGCGCAGGTAGTAGTCCACCTCGCGCAGGTTCTTGACCTGGGTGTCGGAGAAGACCAGCACCTCGAAGCCGTGCGCCGGGGTGGCCGGCGCCCGTTCCAGGGCGAAGTCCCAGTGCTCCGGCACGGTCGGGGCGATGCCGCCGTAGCGCAGCGGCGGCGAGCCTTCGGGGAAGTAGTGCTTCCAGAAGTCCGGCAGGCCGTTGGCGCGCGCCGGGAAGCGGTACCCCTCCGGCTTGACCACGAACACGGTCTGGCCCTGCGCCACCACCAGGCGGTAGCGGCCCTGCGCGTCGGTGCGCACCAGCTCGCGGCCGTTGGAGACGAGCACGCCGGCCACGCCCGGCTCGTCCGGGCCGCGCCCGGGCCTGCCGTCGGTTTCCAGATAGACCACGCCCTCGGCGATGGTGGCGGTCGCGGCCGGGGCCGCGCCCGGCCAGGCGAGCAGGGCGGCGAGGATCAGGGCGGAACGGGCACGCATGCGGACCTCCGGACGGGTGCGGCGATTGTACGCGCCGCTCCTCCAGTCCGGCCCGTGCCTTCAGCCGCGGTGACGCTGGGCCAGCACTTCCACCACGTCGGGCAAAGACAGCCCGCGCGCGTGCAGCAGCACGGTCAGGTGGTAGACCAGGTCGGCGGCCTCGCCCAGCAGCTGGGCGTCGTTCTGCGCCACGCCGGCCAGCGCGGTCTCCACGCCCTCCTCGCCCACCTTCTGGGCGATGCGGCGCACGCCGGCCTCGAACAGGCGGGTGGTGTAGCTGCCCTCCGGCCGTTCGCGCGCGCGTCCGGCCACCAGCGCGTCCAGTTCGGCGAGGAAGCCGACGCCGCCGGCGGCCAGCTCCGCCGGCAGGGGCGGCCGTTCCGCCGCCGGCGCGCGCGGGAAGCAGCTGGGGCGCTGCAGGTGGCAGGTGGGCCCGCGCGGGCGCGCCAGCACCAGCAGTGTGTCGGCATCGCAATCGGTCTGCACGTCCAGCAGCTCCAGCACGTGGCCGGAGGTCTCGCCCTTGGTCCACAGCACCTGGCGGCTGCGGCTGTAGAAGGTGACCAGGCCGGTGTCGAGGGTGACCCGCAGCGCCTCCTCGTCCATGTAGCCGAGCATCAGCACGCGCAGGCTGTCGGCGTCCTGCACGATCGCCGGGAGCAGGCCGTCGCCCTTGCCCCAGTCCAGGCTCTCGGGCAGGACCGGGCCGGGCCGGCGGCCCGGAGCCGGGGTGTTACCGGTCATCGCGCACCTCGATGTTGCGTCCGCGCAGGAAGCGCTTGAGTTCGGGAATGGCCACCACGCCGCCGTGGAACACGCTGGCGGCCAGCGCGCCGTCCACGTCGGCCTGCTCGAACACCTCGGCGAAGTGCTCCATGCTTCCGGCCCCGCCGGAGGCCACCAGCGGCACCTGGCAGAGCGCGCGCGCCTGCCTGAGCTGCGTGATGTCGTAGCCGCGGCGCACGCCGTCGCTGTCCATGCAGTTGAGCACGATCTCGCCGGCGCCCAGGCGCTGCACCTGCACCAGCCAGTCCAGGGTGCGCAGGCCCGGTGCGCGCATGCGCGCCGGATCACCGGTGTACTGGCGCACCCGCCACTGGCCGTCGGCCTCCCGCACCGAGTCCACGCCCACCACCACGCACTGCACGCCGAAGGCCGCGGCCAGCTCGGAGATCAGCTCCGGCCGCTCCAGCGCCGGCGTGTTGACCGAGATCTTGTCGGCGCCGGCGTGCAGCACCGCTCGCGCGGTCTCCACGCTGCGGATGCCGCCGGCCACGCAGAACGGGATGTCGATCAGCCGCGCCACCCGCTCCACCCAGGCATAGTCCACCGAGCGGCCTTCCGGGCTGGCACCGATGTCGTAGAACACCAGCTCGTCGGCGCCCTCGTCGCGGTAGCGCAGGGCCAGCTCGACGATATCGCCCATGTCCACGTGGTCGCGGAAGCGCACGCCCTTGACCACGCGCCCGTCCTTCACGTCCAGGCAGGGAATGATGCGCCGGCTCAGCATCGCAGCGCCTCCGCCAGGGTGAAGCGTCCTTCCAGCAGCGCCCGGCCCAGCACGATGCCGGCGCAGCCGCTGGCCGCGGCCCGGCGCACGTCCTCCAGGCCGCTGACGCCGCCGGAGGCCTGCACCTGCAGGCCCGGCGCGACCGTGTGCAGGTGCGCGTAGAGCCCGAAGTTGGGGCCGGAGAGCATGCCGTCGCGGGCGATGTCGGTGCACAGCAGGTGGCGCAGGCCGGCCGCGGCGTAGCGGCCGGCCAGCGCGTCCAGCGTCTGCCCCGAATCCTCGGTCCAGCCGTGCACCGGCAGCCGCCAGCTGTCGTCCTCCGCCTGGCGGGTGTCCAGCGCCACCACGATGCGCTCGGCACCGAACTCTCCGATCCAGTCCATGACCGCCTCCGGCTGCCGCACCGACAGGGAGCCGACCACCACCCGCGCCGCACCGGCCTCGAGGATGCGCCGCACGTCCTCGCGCGAGCGCACACCGCCGCCGGTCTGCACCTGCAGGCCGGCATCGGCGACCTGCCGCAGCAGCGGCGCCAGGGTGTAGCCTCCCGCGCGGGCCGCGTCCAGGTCCACCAGGTGCAGCCAGCGCGCGCCCTGCCCGGCGTAGGCGCGGGCCAGGGCCAGCGGATCGTCGCCGTAGCGGGTTTCGCGCGCGTAGTCGCCCTGGGCCAGGCGCACCACCCGGCCGCCGCGCACGTCGATGGCCGGGTACAAGGTCAATCCGCTCATGCCAGTCCGTATTCGATGAAGTTTCGCAGCAGCCGCGCGCCGACCCGGGCCGAGCGTTCGGGATGGAACTGCGCGCCGGCCACGTTGCCGCGCTGGACCACGGCGGCGAAGCGGCGCCCGTGGGTGGTGCTGGCCAGGCACGCTTCGCCCACCGGCGCGGCGTAGCCGTGCACGAAGTAGGCGTGGTCGCCGCTTTCGATGCCCTCCAGCAACGGCGCGTCGCGGTTCTTCTCCAGGGTGTTCCAGCCCATGTGCGGCACGCGCACGCCCGGGCCCGGCCGCAGGCGGGTGACGCGCCCGGGCAGCAGGCCCAGGCAGTCCACGTCCTCCTCCTCCGAGTGTTCGAACAGCAGCTGCATGCCCAGGCACACGCCCAGCAGCGGGCGCTGCAGGGTGCGCAGCACCTCCACCAGGCCGTACCGGCGCAGCCGGCGCATGCCCTCGGCGGCCGCGCCCACGCCGGGCAGGATCACCCTGTCGGCGGCACGGATGCGCTCCGGATCGGCGGTCAGCTCCGCGTCCACGCCCAGGCGCTGCAGGGCGTAGCGCACCGAGCCGATGTTGGAGCCGCCACCGTCGACCAGCACCACCCGCATCACAGTGCCCCCTTGGTGGACGGCAGTTCCGCGCCCTCGCGCCGCACCGCCTGGCGCAGGGCGCGGGCCAGGCCCTTGAAGCAGGCCTCGATCTTGTGGTGGTCGTTCTCGCCCTCGACCCGGATGTGCAGGGTCAGCGCCGCCGCGTCGGCCAGCGAGCGGAAGAAGTGCGGCACCAGCTCGGTGGGCATGTCGCCCACCCGCTCGCGGCGGAAGCTTCCCTCGAACACCAGGTACGGGCGGCCGGAGAAGTCCAGCGCCACCTGCGCCAGGGTCTCGTCCATCGGCAGCACGAAGCCGTAGCGGCCGATGCCGCGCTTGTCGCCCAGTGCCTCGCGCAGGCCCTGGCCCAGGGCCAGGGCGGTGTCCTCGATGGTGTGGTGCTCGTCGATGTGCAGGTCGCCGTCGGCCTGGATTCCCGGGGAGAAACCGCCGTGCTTGCCGATCTGCTCGAGCATGTGGTCGAAGAACGGCAGGCCGGTGTGGACTTTCGGCTCGGCGGCCAGGTCCAGGTCCACGGCCACCCGGATCTGCGTTTCCTTCGTGTCGCGCTGGACCACGGCGCGGCGCGGCGCGTCGACCAGCTCGTGGGCGATGCCGGCCCAGTCCCACTCGCCGCCGAACCGCGGCGTGCGCAGCTGGAAGCAGCGGATGCCCAGATTGGCGGCGAACTCCACGTCGGTGGGCCGGTCGCCCACCATGGCCGAGCGCTTCCAGTCGATGGAGCGGTCCTGCAGGTACGGCAGCACCAGGCCGATGCCCGGCTTGCGCGTGGTCCGGTTCTCGTGTGGCCAGCTGGTGTCGATCAGCACGTCGCGGAAGGTGATGCCCTGGCTTTCGAACACCTGCATCATCAGGTCGTGCGGGCCGTCGAAGGCGGACCGCGGGAAGGCCCCGCTGCCCAGCCCGTCCTGGTTGGAGACCATGACGAACTGCCAGCCGGCGTCGCGCAGCTTCAGCAGCGCCGGGACCACGCCGCGCACGAAGCGCAGCTTCTCGTAGGCGTCGATCTGGAAGTCGTCCGGCTCCTCGATCAGGGTGCCGTCGCGATCGACGAACAGGATGGCGGTGCTCATGCGGCCTTCTCCGCGGCCCGGAGCGTGTCCAGGACGCGCTGGTTCTGTTCGGGGGTGCCGATGCTGATGCGCAGGGCGTCGCCCAGGCCGGGCGCGGCGCGCTGGTCGCGCACCACCACGCCGGCGGCAAGCAGCCGGTCGAACGCCGCCTGGGCGTCGGCGAAGCGCACCAGCAGGTAGTTGCCCTGCGAGGGATAGACCCTGCGCACGCCCGGCAGCGCGGCCAGGGCCTGCCGCAGGCGTTCGCGTTCCCCGCGCACCCGGGCCACGCGCGCGGCGGTGCGTTGCAGCGCCTCCGGCGCCAGTGCGGCCAGGGCCAGGGCGGCGCACGGCGCCGGCACCGGATACGGGGCCTGGCAGGCACGCAGCACGCGGACGAGCGTGGGCGCGGCGACCAGCGCGCCGATCCGCGCCGCGGCCAGGGCGTGGGCCTTGGACAGGGTGCGCAGCACGGCGATGTTCGGGTGCGCGTCCATCAGGGTGGTGGCCGAAGGCTGGTCGGCGAACTCGCCATAGGCCTCGTCCACCACCACCAGCGCCCTGCCCCGCAGGCGCCGCGCGAGCCCGGCGATCCCCTCCAGCGGCACCACGCCGCCGGTGGGATTGGAGGGCGAACACAGGAACACGATGCGGGCGTTGCCGCGCTCGGCCACCGTGGCCACCGCCTCCAGGTCGGTGCGGAAGCCCGCACCGTCCTCGACCAGCGGCACCTCCAGCAGCGGCGCGTTCTGCAGGCGCGCGCTGACCGCGTACATGCCGAACACCGGCGGGGTGACCAGCACCGCGTCGCGGCGCGGCTCGCACAGCGCGCGTACCAGCAGGTCGATGGCCTCGTCGCTGCCGCGGCCGATCAGCACGCGCGCCGCGTCCACGCCGTACAGGCGGGCGAGCGCCTCGCGCAGCGCGGCCGGCTGCGGGTCCGGGTAGCGGCGGCTGCCGCCTTCGGCGTCGGCCGGGTTCGGCCAGGGGCTTTCGTTGGCGTTGAGCCAGATCTCGCCGCGCAGGTCGGCGCTGCGCGCCGAGGAATAGCCGCCGAAGCCGCGCAGGTCCTCGCGCACCAGCGCCAGCAGCGCGGCCTCGCCGTCCGTCGCCGGCAGCGCGCTCATGCCCCGGCCCTCCGCAGGCGCAGGGCCACGGCGTTGGCGTGCGCGTTCAGGCGCTCGGCGCGGGCCAGGGTCACCGCGCACGGGCCGATGGCGGCGATGCCCTCGCGGCTGGCGGCCTGCACGCTGACGAAGTTCTGGAAGCTGGCCACGCTCACCCCGCTCCAGGCGCGCGCGGCGCCGCTGGTGGGCAGGACGTGGTTGGTGCCGCTGCAGTAGTCGCCGAGCGCCTCCGGCGTCCAGTCGCCGAGGAACACCGAACCGGCGGCCTCGACCCGGTCCAGCCAGGCGCGCGGCTCGCGCAGGGCCAGGATCAGGTGCTCGGGTGCGTAGGCGTTGCTGATGGCGAAGGCCTGCTCCAGCGATTCCACGAGCACCAGGCGCGAGGCCGACAGCGCGCGGGCGGCGATGTCCGCGCGCGGCAGCGCGGAAAGCTGTGCCTCCAACTCGGCCTCCACCCGGTCCAGCAGCACGGCGCTGTCGGTCAGCAGCAGCACCTGCGAATCCGGGCCGTGCTCGGCCTGCGAGAGCAGGTCGGCGGCGACGAAGGCCGGATCGGCGCCTGCATCGGCGATTACCAGCACCTCGGACGGGCCGGCCGGCATGTCGATGGCGGCGGCCCCGCTCTGCGCCACCTGGCGCTTGGCCTCGTCCACGTAGCTGTTGCCGGGGCCGAAGATCTTGTCCACCTTGGGCACGCTGGCCGTGCCGAAGGCCAGCGCGGCGATGGCCTGGGCGCCACCGAGCTTGAACACCCGTCCCACGCCGGCCAGGCGCGCGGCCACCAGCACCGCCGGATCGGCCGTGCCGTCGGCGCGCGGCGGCGTGCACAGCACCACCTCGCGGCAACCGGCCAGGCGCGCCGGCACGCACAGCATCAGCGCGGTGGACGGCAGCGGCGCGCTGCCGGCCGGCACGTACAGGCCCACCCGCGGCACCGGCCGGACGATGCGCTCGCAAACCACGCCCGGCGCGGTCTCCACGGCGTAGTCCCGGCCCATGCCGGCACGGTGGAAGGCCTCGATGCGCGCGGCCGCCTCGGCCATGGCCCGGCGCAGCTCCGCGCCCACCGCCGCCTCGGCGGCGGCGAACTCGGCCGTGTCCACCTCGAAGCGCTCCAGCTCCACCCGGTCGAAGCGCGCGGTCAGCTCGCGCAGCGCCTCGTCACCGCGCGCGCGCACCGTCTCCAGCACGCCGGCCACGGCCTGGCGGGTGGTCTCGGCCACCACCTGCACCGGCCGGGTGAGCGCGCGCCGGCGCGCGGGTTCGTCCAGCGCGGTCCATTCCAGACGGTTCCACGGCCGCCCGCCCGCCTGCACCCGCACGCTCATGACAGCGTCCTCTCCACGGCCAGCACCATCAGCCCGCGCGCGCCGGCGCGCTCCAGTTCCTCCAGGCGCTGCCAGGACACCGCCGCGCTTTCGCACATGGTCTGCAGCGCCACCTCGCCGTTCTCCGCCGGCAGCTCGATGAGCGGGCCGGCATCGCGCAGCAGCCGCTGCAGTGCCGGCAGCGATTCGCGCGGGGCGTTGAACATCAGCAGCTTGCGGTCCTTGAGCTGGAGCACGCCGTCCATCCGCCGCAGCAGCATCTGCGCCAGCCCGGCGCGGGCATCGTCGAAGCCCTGTGCCGGCCCGGCCAGCACCGCCTCGCTCTCCAGCAGCGTCTCCACCGGCTTGAGCTGGTTGGCGCGCAGGGTCGCGCCGCTGGAGACCAGGTCGCAGATCAGGTCGGCGGTGCCCAGGCGCGGGGCGATCTCGACCGAACCGGACAGCTCCACCACCTGCGCCTGGATGCCCTGCCGCTCCAGCCAGGCGGCCAGGATCGCCGGGTAGCTGGTGGCGATGCGCAGGCCCTGCAGCTGCCGGGGCCCCTGCCAGTCCCAGTCCTCGGGCACGGCCAGCATCAGCCGGCACTGGCCGAAGCCGAGGCCGCGCAGCTCGCGGTAGGCGGGGGCCAGGCCGATACGCGCGCGCCCGGCCGCCTGCTCGTCCAGCTCGTTGCGGCCGACGATGCCCAGATCGCACACGCCGTCGGCGATCAGGCCGGGGATGTCGTCGTCGCGGACCAGCAGCAGGTCCACCGGCAGGGATTCGCCGTAGCAGAACAGCCTGTCGCGGCTCTCGCGCCAGCTCAGGCCGCAGGCGGCCAGCAGCGAACGCGCGGGCTCGGCCAGGCGGCCGCTCTTCTGGATGGCGATCCGCAACCGGTCGCGGGAAGCCGATCCGAGGGGGGGAGTCATCGTGTGTTTCTCGCGCTGGGACGGGCGCACCGGCCGATGGCCAGCGCATAACCGCCGGCGCCGCGCTCCAGCGTGCGCGCGACCCGGCCGATGGTGGTGACGCTGACCCCGGTCAGCTCGTAGATCTCGCGATACGGCACGCCCCGCAGCAGCAGCGGCACCACCGCCCAGCGGTCGACCATGGCCTCCAGCTCGGCCGGAGTGCACAGGTCGCGCAGGAACGCCACCACCTCGCCGGCGTCCTGCAGGCTGGCGATGGCCTCGGCCAAGGCCTGCAGGGATTCGTCGGAGGGGCGCGCGGCGGCGGGAATGGGACGGGGCTTCATGCGCGTACCAATGTATTAACGCGCTAATACATTACGCCGCGACGCAGCATGGGTCAATCCCCGATGCCGCGCCGGGCGCCGGGCATTCGGGATCGCCCGGCCGGACGCACGCGGCGGCACGTCCGGTCCATGCACAGGACCGGGCGTGGATGGCCCGATACTGCAACGCCCCTTGCTGCCGCACGGAGATGCCCCCCTGCCCCATCCCGCCGTCCGGGCCGGCACGCCCCCAGGTCCGCCACCGGCGCGCCGTTGTCCATCGTCGCGGCCGGAAGTGGTATGCAAGCCTTCTCCGCGCCCGGCGCCGGCCCGCCTGCGCGACACGCCCAGGAGGATGGCATGACGCTCCCGCATCCCGAACCGGACTTCCACGCATGCAACGCCTGATCCTCGCTCTGCCCGGCAACGAACCCTTCGCCGACCGGCTGGCCGCCGCCTGCGGCGGCGCCCGCGGCCGCATCCAGACCCGCCGCTTTCCCGACGGCGAGAGCTACGTGCGCCTGCTCGACGAGGTCGCCGGGCGCACGGTGGACCTGGTGTGCACCCTGGCGCACCCGGACGGCCAACTGGCCATGCTGCTGTTCGCCGCCGACTGCGCGCGCGAGCTCGGCGCCGCGCAGGTCAACCTGGTCGCGCCGTACCTGGCCTACATGCGCCAGGACGCGCGCTTCCACCCCGGCGAGGCGGTCAGCTCGCGGACCTTCGCGCGGGTGCTGTCGGCGCACTTCGACGCCCTGGTGACCGTGGATCCGCACCTGCACCGCCATCCGGCGCTGGACGCCGTGTACACCATTCCCGCCACCGCCCTGCACGCGGCGCCACTGCTGGCCGACTGGATCGCGGGCAACGTCGCGCGGCCGCTCATCGTCGGTCCGGACGAGGAAAGCGGACAGTGGGCCGGGGCGGTCGCCGCCCGGATCGGCGCGCCCTGCGTGGTGCTGCGCAAGACCCGCCACGGCGACCGCGAGGTGGACATCGCGCCGGCCGACCTGGGCCGCTACCGCGGCCACACCCCGGTGCTGGTGGACGACATCGCCTCCTCCGGGCACACCCTGCTGGCCGCCGGCCGCCTGCTGCGGGAGCAGGGCCTGGAGCGGCCCGAATGCGTCGTGGTCCACGCCCTGGCCGACGCGGACGCCCACGCGGCGCTGTGCCGGGTCTTCACCCGCTTCACCTCCACCGATTCGGTGCCGCACCCGAGCAACCGCATCGGGCTGGCGCCGCTGGTCGCACGGGCGCTGGCCGGCGCCGGGCACGGCCCGGCGACGGAGTGAGGCCGCCGCCTTCGGACATGGCCCGGAGGCCACCGTTCCGCCGCCAGCCGGAGTTGCCCGCCTTGAGCCACGCGACCACGCCGCAAGCCCCCGTCCTGCGCGCCACGCGCCTGCGCCTGCACGCCCAGCACCAGGCGGTGGCGGTGATGCGCACCGACTGCCACATCTGCCGTGCCGAAGGCCTGGCCCCGCGCAGCCAGGTGCTGGTCAGCGCCAACGGCCGCGAGGTCTACGCCCTGCTGTACCAGACCGACGATCCGCGCGCGCCGCTGGACCAGGTGGCGCTGTCCGAGGCGGCCTGGGAGGCGCTGGGCATCGAGGAAGGCGCGCCGGTGCGGGTGCGCCACGCGCCCCTGCCCGCCTCGCTGGGCCACGTGCGCCGGCGCCTGCGCGGGCAGCGCCTGGACGCCGCGGACTTCACCGCCATCGTTGGCGACGCCGTCCGCGGCCGCTATACCGACGTGCAGCTGGCGGCGTTCCTGGCCGCCACCGCGCCCCTGCCGCTGGACGTGCAGGAGATCATCCACCTGACCCGGGCGATGGTGGAGGCGGGCCGGAGGCTGTCCTGGCCCGGCCGCCCGGTGGTGGACAAGCACTGCGTCGGCGGCCTGCCCGGCAACCGCACCACCCCGATCGTGGTGGCCATCGCCGCGGCCAACGGCCTGGTGATGCCCAAGACCTCCTCGCGCGCGATCACCTCGCCGGCCGGCACCGCCGACACCATGGCCACACTCACCCCGGTGGCGCTGGACGCGGACACCCTGCACCGCGTGGTCGAGCGCCACGGCGGCTGCCTGGCCTGGGGCGGGGCCATGCGGCTGTCGCCGGCCGACGATCTGTTCGTGCGCATCGGGCGCGAGCTGGACATCGACACCGAGGGCCAGATGATCGCCTCGATCCTGTCGAAGAAGATCGCCGCCGGCGCCACCCACGTGGTGATCGACATCCCGGTGGGGCCGACCGCCAAGGTGCGCAACCACGACGAGGCCGCGCACCTGGCCGCATGCATGGAACAGGTCGCCGACCACTTCGGGCTGCACCTGCGCTGCCTGTTCACCGACGGCAGCCAGCCGGTCGGGCGCGGCATCGGCCCGGCGCTGGAGGCGCGCGACGTGCTGGCGGTACTGCAGGGCGCGGCCGACGCCCCCCGCCGACCTGCGCGAGCGCGCCACCCTGGTGGCCGGCGCGGTGCTGGAGATCGGCGGCGCCGCCGGGCCCGGCCAGGGTCAGGCCCTGGCCCTGCACACCCTTGAGGACGGTCGCGCCTGGGCGCGTTTCCAGGCCATCTGCCTGGCCCAGGGCGGGCTGTTCACCCCGCCCCGCGCCACGTACGTGGAGACCCTGGCGGCGCCCATCCCCGGCACGGTCACCGTGATCGACAACCGCAGGCTGTCGCGGCTGGCCAAGCTGGCCGGTGCGCCGCAGAGCCCGGCGGCCGGCGTGCGTCTGCAGGTGCGGCTGGGCGATGCGGTGCGCGCCGGGCAGCCGCTGCTGCAGCTGCATGCGCAGAGCCCGGGCGAGCTGGCCTACGCGCTGGACTACTTCCACAGCGCCGGGCCGATCATCACCGTCGCCGGCTGAGGCGCCGGCAACGGCCTCAGGCGTCGAGGGCCTGGCGCACCACCTGCAGCAGTTCGCCGGAGGCGACCAGGCGCACCATCGCTGCGACCTCGCCGTCCAGCGCGCGGTCGCGCTCCAGGAAGGGCACCACCTGGCGGATGTGCGCGTGCGCGGCGGCCACCGCGGCGCCGGGATGGAAGGCCTCGGCCTGGGCCAGCTGCCGGCGCAGGGCCTCGACCTCGTCCATGAACTGCGCATGGAACGGGCTGTCCGGCGCCGGCGCGCCCTGCACCTTGGCCGCCAGGCCGACGGCGTCGGCGCGGCGGGCCAGGGCGCGGGCGGCGTTGATCATGTCGCGGCGCAGGTCCAGTGCCTGGGCCGCGGTGTACAGCTCCAGGGCCAGCACCTTGCCCAGGTCCTCGACCATGGCCAGCACGTGGCGCGCCTCGTTGGCGCCCATGGACACGTGGTCCTCGGCGTTGGCGCTGGTCGGCACCGAGTACACCGAGGCCGGGTGCGCGCGGCTGGCCAGGTCGTTGACAATGGCCGCGGCGGTGTACTGCACGATCATGTGGCCGGACTCGGTGGCATCCTCGTTGCCGATCAGGAAGGCCGGCAGACCGTCGTTGGTGGCCGGGTCCACCAGCTTGTTGAGGCGGCGCTCGCTGATCGAGGCCAGCACCGGGATCGCCGCCTTGACTGCGCTCATCGCCAGGGCCAGCGGCATGCCGTGGAAGTGGCCGGCCGAGATCACCTGCTCCTCGACGTGGGCCGCGCCCTGCCTGTCGGGGAAGACCAGCGGGTTGTCGGTGACGGCGTTGAGCTCGATCTCCAGCACGCGGCGGGCGTGGGCCACCGCGTCGCGCACCGCGCCGTGCACCTGCGGGATGCACCGCAGCGAGTAGCTGTCCTGCGGCTGGTGCTTCTTGCCGCCGCGGAACGGCAGAAAGCGCTGGTAGAAGCGCTCGCGGCCATGGCGCTGGTCGGCCGGCACCCAATCCCAGCCGATGTCGAAGTGCAGCCGGCGGGCCTCGTCGGTGTCCCAGCTGCCCGGCAACCAAGGGCGGAAGCGCGGCACCAGGTGGTAGGGAATGTCGGCCAGGGTCGAGCCGGCCAGCAGGCGGCGCAGGTTGGCCGCCACCTGGACCTGCCCCGGGTGCGGGCGCAGCGCGTGGACCTCCTCGGCGAAGGCGCCCAGGCGGCCGGCGAAGGCGTCGATGGTCATGGCTGCGGCCAGGTCGGCCGTGTCCAGCATCAGCTCCAGGCGGTGCAGCGCCAGCACGCCCATGGCCAGCATCTGCGCGGTGCCGTTGTTCAGCGCCAGGCCTTCCTTGTAGGACAGGGTGACCGGCTCCAGGCCGGCACGGCGCAGCGCCTCGGCGCCGGGCAGGCGCTGCCCCTGGAAGAAGGCCTCGCCGCCGCCGAGCAGGACGATGGCCAGGTGCGAGAGCGGGGCCAGGTCGCCGGAGGCGCCCACCGAGCCCAGCTGCGGCACCACCGGCACGATGCCGGCGTTGAGCATGGCCGCCATCGCCTGCAGGGTCTGCACGCGGATGCCAGAGTGGCCCTTGAGCAGGGTGTTGAGGCGGATGCAGAGCATGGCCCGCACCACTTCCGGGGACATCGGCTCGCCCACGCACACGGCGTGGGTGACGATCAGGTTGCGCTGCAGCTCCTCGTGCAGGGAACGGCCAGACGGCGCCGCGCCCGGCAGTTCGTCGCGCAGCGGGTGCGCGCCCAGCAGCTTGTCCGCGTTGCTGCCGAAGCCGGTGGACACGCCGTAGATCGGCTCCTCGCGCCGCACCTGCTCTGCCAGGAAATCGGCGGCGCGGGCCACGTCACGCAACGCGTCCGGGTCCAGCTCCACCGGTGCGCCGTAGGCGACCGCGACCAGGCGGTCGCGGGTCAGCGAATGCCCGTCCAGGCGAATGGGCTTCATGGGCTCCCCCTCCTCATGTCGCGGGCGCGCTCAGCGCCCGGCCAGCGCCCGTGCCTGTTCCAGCTCCACGCGCAGCGTGTCGGCCAGCTCGTCGCGCGGCACCTCGAACTGCTGCTCGCGCAGCAGGTCCTTGACCGCGACCACGCCGCGCGCCAGCTCGTCCTCGCCGGCCAGGACCACGAAGCGGATCCCGGCACGCGCGGCGTACTGGAACTGCCTGCCCAGCTTGCGCGCCTCCATCTGCACCTCGGCGTTGATGCCGCCTGCGCGCAGGCGCCGGGCGATGTCCAGCACGTCGGCCAGCTGCGCCTCGTCCATCAGCGCCACCATGGCCTGCACGCTGCTCTCGGCGATGCCCTCGATCAGGCCGGCCTCGCGCAGCTGCCAGAACAGCCGGGTCAGGCCGATGGAGATGCCCACGCCGGGCAGCTTCGACTTGGTGTAGTGGCTGGCCAGGTCCTCGTAGCGGCCGCCGGAGCAGATCGAGCCGATCTCCGGGTGGTCCACCAGCTGGGTCTCGTAGACGGTGCCGGTGTAGTAGTCCAGGCCACGGGCGATGGAGAAGTTCAGGCAGTAGGCCGACTCCGGCACGCCCATGGCGCGCACCAGCTCCAGCACCTGGCGCAGCTCCTCCGCGCCCTCGCGCAGCGCCTGGCCGCCGGCCCCGCCGGCCTCGGCCAGCACCTGGTCGATCTTCGCCAGGGCGTCGGCGTGCGAACCGGAGCGCACCTCGACGAAGGCCAGGATCCGCGCCACCGCCTCGGCCGGCAGGTTGAAGTCCGGGCCGGTGAGGGTCTGGCGCACGTACTCGGCGCCGCGCTTGTCCAGCTTGTCCACCTCGCGCAGGACCAGCGCCTGCTGCTGCGGATCGGCCACGCCCAGCGACTCGAAGAACCCGCGCATCAGCTTGCGGTTGTTCAGCTGCACACGGAAGGCGCCGATGCCCAGCTCGGCGAACACCGCGTGGATCACCGCCACCACCTCGGCGTCGTAGCGGATGGACAGGGTGTCCTTGCCGATGACGTCGATGTCGCACTGGTAGAACTCGCGGAAGCGGCCGCGCTGGGCGCGCTCGCCGCGGTACACGCGCTGCATCTGGTAGCGGCGGAACGGGAAGCTCAGCTCGTGCTCGTGCTCGGCCACGTAGCGGGCCAGCGGCACGGTCAGGTCGAAGCGCAGGGCCAGCTCCGGCAGCCCGGCGGAGGCACCGGAGGCGGCGTTGGCCAGCGCGCCGGTGGACTGGACGAAATAGACCTGCCGTTCGGTTTCACCGCCCGACTTGGTCAGCAGCACCTCGGACAGCTCGAAGACGGGGGTTTCCACCGGCAGGAAGCCGAAGCGCTCGTAGTTGCGCCGGATGACGTCGAGCATGCGCTGGAAGGCGATCTGCTCGCGCGGCAGCAGTTCCAGGACGCCAGGTGGGGTACGGGGCCTGATCAACGAAAGACTCCTGCGGGGGAACGCATGGACGGGATGCGGAATTCTACCGCCTCCCGCCCCCCGTCACGGCACGCGGCGCAGCCAACCGGTATGATGTAAGGGTCCTGTCCCGTGTGCCCGCCATGGCCTGGCCTCCGTTCGACAACCCCTGCCTGACCCCTCCCCCCCAGGAGACGGGTCTGCTGGCCCCCTGCGCGCATTGCGAGGTGCGGCACCTGGCCGTGTGCTCGGCGCTGGACCAGGAGGAGGCGCATGCCCTGTACGCGGCCGCCAGCAGCCAACTGCTCGGCCCGGGCGTGGTCCTGGCCCGCCAGGGCGACCCGCGCAAGCACGTCTACACCGTGGTGCGCGGCGCGCTGCGCCTGGTGCGCCTGACCGCCGACGGCCGCCGCCAGGTCGCCGGCTTCGCCCTGCCCGGCGACTTCGTGGGCCTGAGCGGGTCGCCGACCCACCAGCACGACATCGAGACCCTGGGCGAGACCCAGCTGTGCAGCTTCGGCGTGGAGGCCATGCGCCGCCTGGCCGAGCGCTATCCGGCCCTGCAGGCCAAGCTGCTGGAGCGGGCCTGCATCGAGCTGGACTCGGCGCGCGAGCAGATGATGTCGCTGGCGCGCATGAACCCCACCGAACGCCTGGCCGACTTCCTGCTGAAGCTGGCCGCGCGCGAAGCCCGTGCCGGCAACCCTGGGCCGATGGTGGCCCTGCCGATGCCGCGCGCGGACATCGCCGACCACCTGGGCCTGACCGTGGAGACGGTCAGCCGCTGCCTGACCAGCCTGCGCAACCGCGGCCTGATCGCCATGCCGGAGACCTACCGGGTGGAGATCCTCGACTTCGCCGGCCTGGAAGCGCTCAACGGCGGCTGAGCCCGGCGGCCCGGCACCGCCTTTCCCCCACCCCGTCCGCCCGCTCCCGCGGCGCGCATCCGCGCGCCCGCGCCGCCGGACGCGTTCTCCATGCCCCGGAAACGCAGAAAGCAGGCCGAAGCCTGCTCCCTGGTGATTCCGGTGCTGGCGGGGCCGGTCAGCCGGCCACGCCCTCGCCTTCCTCGACAGCCTTGATCGACAGGCGGATACGGCCCTGCTTGTCGACTTCCAGCACCTTGACCTTGACCACGTCGCCTTCCTTGAGCTTGTCGGAGACCTTCTCCACGCGCTCGCTGGAGATCTGCGAGACGTGCACCAGGCCGTCCTTGCCCGGCAGGATGGTCACGAAGGCGCCGAAGTCCATGATCTTGACGATCTTGCCCTCGTAGATCCGGCCCGGTTCGACGTCAGAGGTGATCTGCTCGATGCGCGCCCTGGCGGCCTGGGCCGCGGCGGCGTTGACCGAGGCGATGACCACGGTGCCGTCGTCCTGGATGTCGATCTGGGTGCCGGTTTCCTTGGTGATGCTCTGGATGGTCGCGCCGCCCTTGCCGATCACCTCGCGGATCTTGTCCGGGTGGATCTTGATGGTCAGCAGGCGCGGGGCGTACTCGGACAGCTCGGCGCGCGGGGCGCTGATGGCCTTGGCCATCTCGTCGAGGATGTGCAGGCGGCCGGCCTTGGCCTGCTCCAGCGCCTTGCGCATGATCTCCTCGGTGATGCCCTCGATCTTGATGTCCATCTGCAGGGCGGACACGCCGTCGGCGGTACCGGCGACCTTGAAGTCCATGTCGCCTAGGTGGTCCTCGTCGCCGAGGATGTCGGACAGCACCACGAACTGGTCGCCTTCCTTGACCAGGCCCATGGCGATGCCGGCCACCGGCGCCTTCACCGGCACGCCGGCATCCATCAGCGCCAGCGAGCTGCCGCAGACCGAGGCCATGGACGAGGAACCGTTGGACTCGGTGATCTCCGAGACCACGCGCACGGTGTACGGGAACTCCTCGATGGTCGGCATCACCGCCATCACGCCGCGCTTGGCCAAGCGGCCGTGGCCGATCTCGCGGCGCTTGGGTGCGCCGAAGCGGCCGCACTCGCCCACCGAGTACGGCGGGAAGTTGTAGTGGAACAGGAAGTTCTCGCGGTACTCGCCGGTGACCGCGTCGATGATCTGGCCGTCGCGCGCGGTGCCCAGGGTGGTGACCACGATGGCCTGGGTCTCGCCGCGGGTGAACATGGCCGAGCCGTGGGTGCGCGGCAGCACGCCGGTCTTCACGGTGATCGGGCGGACGGCGTCCAGGGCGCGGCCGTCGATGCGGACCTTGGTGGTCAGCACGGCGTCGCGCATGGTGCGGTATTCGAGCTCGCCGAACTCCTTGTTCAGCTCGGCCGGGTCCCATCCCTCGGCGGCGATGCGGCCGGCCAGCTGCTCGGTGACGTCCTTCTTGATCTCGGCGATGGCGTCGCGGCGCTGCAGCTTGTCGCGGATCTGGAAGGCCTCGGCCAGGCGGTTGCCCACGGCCTCCTTCAGCGCGGCGATCAGGGCCTCGTTCTTCGGCGGCGGCACCCAGTCGCTGGGCTTGACGCCGGCCTCGACGGTCAGCTCGTTGATCGCGTTGATGACCTTCTGCATCTCGCGGTGGCCGAACATCACCGCGCCGAGCATCACTTCCTCGCTCAGCAGCTGGGCCTCGGACTCCACCATCAGCACGGCGTTGGAGGTGCCGGCCACCACCAGCTCGAGCTTGGATTCCTTCAGCTCGCTGGTGGTCGGGTTGAGCAGGTACTGGCCGTCCTTGTAGCCGACCTTGGCGGCGCCGATCGGGCCCTTGAACGGGGTGCCGGCCAGGGCCAGGGCGGCGGAGGCGCCGATCATGGCCGGGATGTCGCCGTCGATCTCCGGATCGAGCGACATCACCGTGGCGATGATCTGGACCTCGTTCTTGTAGTCCTCCGGGAACAGCGGCCGGATCGGGCGGTCGATCAGGCGGGAAATCAGCGTTTCCTTCTCGGTCGGGCGGCCCTCGCGCTTGAAGAAACCGCCGGGGATGCGGCCGCCGGCGTAGAACTTCTCCTGGTAGTCCACGGTGAGCGGGAAGAAGTCCTGGCCCTCGCGCGCGGTCTTGGCGGCCACGCAGGTGACCAGCAGTACGGTGTCGTCCATCTTGACGATCACCGCGCCGCTGGCCTGGCGGGCGACCTCGCCCGTTTCCAGCGTTACGGTGTGCTTGCCGTACTGGAAGGTTTTGGTGATTTTTGCCACGTTGGTTCCTTAGGATACTGCTGCTAGCTTGTTGACCGGATGCGGCCCCTGCCGCATTCGGGTGGCCGGGGTTCCGGCCAGTGGCAGATGTTGCGCCCCGGACACGCCCCCGTGGATGCGCGGGTCGCGGGGTCGGGCGCTGCCGCCGCCCGAAATGCAAACCGCGGCGCATTTCTGCGCCGCGGCGGGGTCTTGCATCAACGACGCAGGCCGAGCTTCTCGATCAGGCCCTTGTAGCGCTCGCTGTCCTTGCGCTTCAGGTAGTCCAGCAGGCTGCGGCGGCGGTTGACCAGCTGCAGCAGACCGCGGCGGCTGTGGTGGTCCTTCTTGTGGACCTTGAAGTGCTCGGTCAGCTGCTCGATGCGCGCGGTCAGCAGGGCGATCTGGACCTCCGGCGAACCGGTGTCGTTGGCGCTGCGCTGGTTTTCCTGGATGATCTTCTGGGTATCGATGGACATGTGCGTTCTCTCGTCGCGAGGCCGGCAGGAACGCATCGATGCGCACCGCCCGACCCGCCGTGGTGGATGCCCGCCCGTGGGCGGAAGGTGATGCCTTGGGAAAAAGGCGCGGGAATTGTACCTGCCGGGGGCGGCCCCAACAAGGCAAACCCGGCGGCCGGACAGACGGCGCTCAGGCCGCGCCCGCCCCGCCGGTCCTGAACAGCCGCTGCGGCGCCAGCCGCCCGCCGGCCTCGACCCGGCCCAGGCCCAGTGGCACCCCGCCGGGGCCGAACACCGCGGCCGGATCGGCCGGCGGCCACGGGCCGCGCAGGCGCTGGCCCTGGGCGAAGCGCGTGGCCTCGGCCGCGCCCAGCTCCACCCGGGGGAAGCCGCGCAGGCCCTCGGCCAGCGGCAGCAGCCGGGCCTCCAGCGCGGCCTCGTCGCCTTCCAGCGCCTGCAGCTCCTCCAGCGTATGCATGCGCGGCTGCCTGAACGGGTCCACCCACAGCCGGCGCAGGCTGGCGATGTGGGCGCCGCAGCCCAGGGCCTCGCCCAGATCGCGGGCCAGGCTGCGGATGTAGGTGCCCGAGCCGCAGGCCACGCGCAGGCGCAGGAAGGCCGGTTGCAGCTCCAGCAGCTCGATGGCGTGGATCACCACCTCGCGCACCGGCGCCTCGATGGCCTCGCCGCGGCGCGCGCGCGCGTACAGCGGCTCGCCGCCCTGCTTGAGCGCCGAGTACACCGGGGCGCGCTGCCGCTGCAGACCGGTGAAGCCGGCCAGCACCGCCTCCACGGCGGCGCGGTCCAGTGGCGGCACCGGGCGCCGGCGCAGCACCTGCCCGTCGGCGTCGTCGGGGTCGGTGGTCGCGCCCAGGGCGATGCCGGCCTCGTAGGCCTTGTCCGAGCCCAGCAGCAGGCCAGCGATCTTGGTCGCTTCGCCGAAGCAGACCGGCAGCAGGCCGGTGGCCAGCGGGTCCAGGCTGCCGGTGTGGCCGCCCTTCTCCGCCCGGTACAGGCGGCGCACCGCCTGCAGGGCGGCGTTGGAACTCATGCCCGCCGGCTTGTCCAGCAGCAGGATGCCGTCCAGCGGGCGGTAGCGGGTCTTGGCTCGGGTCATGGGTCGGGAGTGGGCGCGGCCCGGCCGACGGCGGCCGGGCGCGGCATGGGCCACGCACCCGCCGGCGCCGGCGGGCCGGCGCGGTCAGTCGTCCGAGCCGGACGGGCGGGTGCCGCGCAGCAGCGCCTCGATGCGCTCGCCGCGGTCCACCGAGTCGTCGTAGTGGAAGTGCAGCTCCGGCACGTGGCGCATGCGGATCCGCCGGCCCAGCTCCATGCGCAGCTCGCGCGCCATCCCGCGCAGCGCGGCCACCGCCTCGGCCGAACGGTCGGGCAGCAGCGCGGTCACGAAGACCTTGGCGTGGGCCAGGTCACGGGTCACTTCCACGTCGGACACGCTGACCGACGGCAGGCCATGCTCACGCACGGCCTCATGGACCAGCACGCCCAGCTCCCGGCGGAGCTGGGCGGAAACGCGATCGGTGCGGTGGAACGACCTGGCTGGCATGGCTTACAGCGTCCGCTGGACCTCGATGCGCTCGTAGCACTCGATCTGGTCGCCCGGCTTGACGTCGTTGTACTCCTTCACGCCGATGCCGCACTCCATGCCCGAGCGGACCTCGTCCACGTTCTCCTTGAACCGGCGCAGCGACTCCAGCTCGCCCTCGAAGATGACCGTGTTGTCGCGCAGCACGCGGATCGGCTTGCTGCGCTTGACCACGCCCTCGACGACCATGCAGCCGGCCACGGCGCCGAACTTGGAGCTGCGGAACACCTCGCGCACCTCGGCGATGCCGATGATCTCCTCGCGGATCTCCTTGCCCAGCAGGCCGGAGGCCACCTGCTTCACCTGGTCGATCACGTCGTAGATGATCGAGAAGTAGCGCAGGTCCACGCCGTTGGCCTCGATGATCCTGCGCGCCGAGGCGTCGGCACGGACGTTGAAGCCGATGATCGTGGCCTTGGTGGTGACCGCGACGTTGGCGTCGGACTCGGTGATGCCGCCCACGCCGGAGCTGATCACGTTGATCCGGATCAGGTCGTTGGACAGCGCGGTCAGCGACTGCTTCAGCGCCTCCACCGAGCCCTGGACGTCGGCCTTGACGACCAGGTTGAGGACCTGCTGGCCCTCGCCCTGGCCCATCTGGGCCATGATGTCCTCCATGCGGTTGCCGGCCTGCTTGACCAGGCGCGACTCGCGGCGCTTGGCCTCGCGCTGCTGCGCCACGTCCTTGGCCAGGCGCTCGTCCTTGACCACGACGAAGTCGTCGCCGGCATCGGGCACGCCGGACAGGCCCAGCACCTGGACCGGGATCGAGGGGCCGGCGCTCTCCGGCTGGCCGCCGGTCTCGTCGAACAGGGCGCGGACGCGGCCGTACTGCACGCCGCAGACCATGTAGTCGCCCTTGCGCAGACGGCCCTCCTGCACCAGCACCGTGGCCACCGGACCGCGGCCCTTGTCCAGCGAGGACTCGATGACGGTGCCGCGGGCGCGGCCCTCGGCCACGGCCTTCAGCTCCAGCAGCTCGGCCTGCAGGATGATGGCGTCCAGCAGGTCGTCGATGCCCTGGCCGGTCTTGGCGGAGATGGCCACCATCTGGGTGTCGCCGCCGAACTCCTCGGCCACGACCTCCTCGGCCAGCAGCTCGTTCTTCACGCGCAGCGGGTCGGCGTCGGACTTGTCGATCTTGTTGATGGCCACGATGATCGGCACGCCGGCAGCCTTGGCGTGCTGGATGGCCTCCTTGGTCTGCGGCATGACGCCGTCGTCCGCGGCCACGACCAGCACCACGATGTCGGTCAGCTTGGCGCCGCGCGCGCGCATCGAGGTGAAGGCGGCGTGGCCCGGGGTGTCCAGGAAGCTGATCACGCCCTTGGGCGTCTCGACGTGGTAGGCGCCGATGTGCTGGGTGATGCCGCCGGCCTCGGCCGAGGCGACCTTGGTGCGGCGGATGTAGTCCAGCAGCGAGGTCTTGCCGTGGTCCACGTGGCCCATGATGGTGACCACCGGCGGACGGGGCACCGGCTCGCCCTGCACCTGCTCCAGGCTGGCCAGCAGCTCGCTCTCGGCGTCGTCGGTCTCGGCGCGCACGGCCTTGTGGCCCAGCTCCTCGGTGACCAGGACCGCGGTGTCGTGGTCGATGGTCTGGTTGATGGTGGCCATGACGCCCATCTTGAACAGCGCCTTGACCACGTCGCTGCCCTTCATGGCCAGCTTCTGCGCCAGGTCGGCCACGGTGATCGAGTCGCCGATGGCGACCTCGCGCACGACCGGCGCGGTCGGGCGCTCGAAACCGCCCACGCCGGACCCGCGCGACTCCTGGCGGCGCGGCTTGGGCCTGCCGCCCGGGCGGGTGCTGGAACGGCGCGCGCGCTCGGCCGCCGACAGATGCAGCTGGCCGGCGAAGCGGCTGGTGGTGTCGTCGTCGTCCAGGCCGGCGACCATGACGTTGGAGCCGCGCTTGGGCTTGGAACCGCGGCCGTCGTCGCGCTCGGGCGCGGCGCGGTGCGGCGGCGCCGGGCGCGGCGCCGGGCGCGCGGCCTGGGCGGGCTTCTCCTGCCCGTCCGCCGGGGCGGCGGCAGCGGCCTTGGCGCGCTCCTCCTCCTCGGCCTTGCGGCGGGCCTCCTCCTCGGCCCTGCGGCGGGCTTCCTCTTCCTCGCGGCGCTTGCGCTCAGCCTCCTCGGCGCGCTGGCGGTCCAGCTCGGCCAGGCGCTGCTGCTCGGCGAGGTTGCGCTGGCGCGACTCCTCGAGCTTGCGCAGGGCCTCCAGGCGCTCGGCCTCCAGCGGGTCGATCGCGTCGCCGGGCCTGGAGGCCGCGACCGCGTCGGGCTTCACGTAGGTCCGCTTCTGCCGCACCTCGACGGCCACCGTGGTCTTGCTGCGACCACCGCCGACGGTCAGTTCCTGCACCTTGCGCCGGGCCAGCGTGATCTTCTTGGGCACGGCCACCTCCTCGGCCGAGGAGTCCTTGCCATGCATGCGGCGCAGGAAGCCGAGCAGCTTGATCTTCTCGGCACTGGTCACGACCTGGTCGGGGCCGCTGAAGGGCATGCCGGCCTCGGCCAGCTGCTCCAGCAGCTTCTCGACCGGGGTGTTGACCAGCTCGGCGAGCTTGCGAATGGTGGTTTGCTGCGACATTCGGATCCTATGCTCTGTTTGGCGCCTCCCCGCCAACAGCAAGGGAGTCGCGGATTCTAAGCCCTGAGCGGGTCAGGGCGGCGTTCATCGCCGGCTCATGCGCCGCGCTCCAGACGGGCGATCTCCTCGGCACGCGCGGCCAGGATCAGGGCGCCGGCGCGCTCCTCGTCCAGCCCCTCGATGCCAAGCTCGACCAGCTCGTCGACGGCCAGGTCCGACAGGTCCTCGGCCGTGCGCACGCCCTTGGCGGCCAGGGCGTAGGCGGTGGCCTCGTCCATGCCCTCCAGGGCCAGCAGGTCCTCGGCCGGGGCGTTCTCGTCCAGCTGCTCCTCGGCGGCCAGGGCCTCGTTCAGCAGGGCGTCGCGGGCGCGGGCGCGCAGCTCCTCGACGATGTCCTCGTCGAAGCCCTCGATGGCCAGCAGCTCGCCCACCGGCACGTAGGCGATCTCCTCGACGGTGCTGAAGCCCTCGCTGACCAGGATGGCGGCGATCTCCTCGTCCACCTCCAGCTTGTCCATGAACAGCTGGCGGGCGGCGGCCTGCTCGGCCTCGCTCTTGGCCTGGACCTGCTCGGCGGTCATCACGTTGAGCTGCCAGCCGGTCAGGCGGCTGGCCAGGCGCACGTTCTGGCCGCCCTTGCCGATGGCCTGGGCCAGGCGGTCCTCGGCCACGGCCAGGTCCATCGAGTGCTTCTCCTCGTCCACGATGATGGACTGCACCTCGGCCGGCGCCATCGCGTTGATGACGAAGCTGGCCGGGTTCTCGTCCCACAGCACGATGTCCACGCGCTCGCCGTTGAGCTCGTTGGACACGGCCTGCACGCGCGAGCCGCGCATGCCGATGCACGCGCCGATCGGGTCGGTGCGGTTGTCGTGGGCGACCACGGCGATCTTGGCGCGGTCGCCCGGGTCTCGGGCGCAGGCCTTGATCTCGACCAGGCCCTGGCCGACCTCCGGCACCTCGAGCTTGAACAGCTCGATCATGAACTCCGGCGCGGTGCGGCTGATGAACAGCTGCGGGCCGCGGGGCTCGCTGCGCACGTCGTACAGGTAGCCGCGCACGCGGTCGCCGGCACGCAGCACGTCGCGCGGGATGGACTTGTCCTTGGGGATGAAGCCCTCGGCGTTGCCGCCCAGGTCCACGTAGACGTTGCCGCGCTCCACGCGCTTGACCACGCCGGTGACCAGCTCGCCGACCCGGTGCTTCCACGCGTCCACCACCTGCTGGCGCTCGGCCTCGCGCACGCGCTGGACGATCACCTGCTTGGCGGCCTGGGCGGCGATGCGGCCGAACTCGGGGTTCTCGATCTGCTCCTCGATGTAGTCGCCGACCTCGACGCCCTCGACCTCCTCGATGGCGTCCATCAGGCGGATCTGGCGGTCCGGGGACTCCATCACCGCGTCGTCGGCCACCACCTCCCAGCGGCGGAAGGTCTCGTAGCTGCCGTCCTTGCGGTTGATGGACACGCGGGTCAGCACGTCCTGGTCGACGTAGCGCTTCTTGGCCGCCGAGGCCAGCGCGGCCTCCAGCGCCTCGAAGATGACCTCGCGCGGGACGCCCTTCTCGTTGGCGACCGCGTCCACAACCAGCAGAAGTTCCTTGCTCATCTGTGTTAACTCCGCGTGCGGCACCCCGGCCGCCGGCTTGTTGGAGGGTTTACTTGCCAGTCCTGCCCCTGCCGGGAGCGGCGCCCCGCCCCTTCTGGGACGGGTTCCTGCCCGGCGCCAGGCCCAGCGCGGCCCAGTCGGGTACCAGGCGCGCCCGGTCGATGTTGTCGGCCGCCACCGGGAACTCGTTGCCGTCCAGCTCGAACACCACGGTCTGCCCCTCGACGCGCAGGATACGACCCTGCAGGCGCCGGCGTCCCTCCTGGGGCAGTTTCAGGCCGACCTTGGCCTCCTGGCCCTGGAAGCGTGCGAAGTGCTCCAGCGTGAACAGGGGGCGGTCCAGGCCCGGCGAGGACACCTCGAGGGTGTAGTTGCCCGGGATCGGATCGGCCACGTCCAGCTGGGCCGAGACCTCGCGGCTGACCGTCTCGCAATCGTCGATGGTCACCGTGCGCGGCTCCCCCTCCCCGCCTTCGCCGCCTGCCGGCACGTCGATGTACAGGCGCAGCGTGGCGTTGCCCGGGGCCGGCAGGTACTCGATGCCGAGCAGGTCCAGCCCCAGCGACTCGACGGTCGGACGCAGGAGTTCGGCGATTTCGCTGGTCTTCTCGCTCATGGCGGCTAGGGCTGCTGTTGGAACGT
>NZ_PDWK01000027.1 GCF_010093135.1 Pseudoxanthomonas taiwanensis
GGAAGTCCGAAAGCGGGCTTGTTTCAGAGCGCGGGACGCGCTTGCGGAGCGCTTGAGCAGCGAGAAATCCGCGCTGCCGACCGAGTCGGGGGCTTCGCCGGGTCGAATTTCAACAGGCTGCTAGCGCGCGTCGTCCACCCGCGCGGCCGCCGCGTCGGCCTCGGCGGCCGGATCCCAGCCGCCTTCCTGCGGGGTTCCGTCCGCCCGGTCGTCATTCACGGCCATCTGCCACTTGCGCCCCCTCTTCCCGCAGTCGTCGATGTCGGCCCGGGTGAGGGTGGCGTAGGGGCCGAACTCCGGGATCGCCGCGGCCAGCGCCTGCTGCCGGGCCATCAGGTCCGGCAGGCGCGCGCACACCAGGCGCCCGGCCTGCTCCTCGATGCGGCTGCCCTCGGCCTTGAGCCTGTGTTTGTACTGCTCGCGGTTGCCGGTGAGCATGGCCATCACCGCGCCGGTGGCCGCCTTCATGCCCAGGCGGGCGCCTTCCGCGCCCAGCGCCGCGCCCTCGGCGGCCAGGTCCACCAGCTGTTCGCGGTAGGCCAGCAGCTGGCCGCGCTGGGTCTCGTCCAGCTCCACCGGCCTGCCTTCGATCAGCAGGTCACCCTGCGGGGTGATCTCCGCCTCGGGCAGGTCCTCGATCCGGCCCATCTGGACGGTCAGGCCCGACTTGCCGCCGATGCCGATGTTGCGGCGGGCCAGGTTGTCGCGGGCCAGTTGCCAGGCCTTCTGCGAGGTCCGGCTGAGCCCGGCCGGCGCGCGGTCCGCGTCGGCCGGGGGATCGCTGCGGCCGCAGGCGGCCAGGGGCAGCAGCAGGGCCAGGGCCAGCACATGCAATGCGCGCATCGGATCCTCCTGTGGCTCAGCGCCGGGCGAACTGGCGACGTACCTCTTCCTCGCAGTCGTCCACGTCCTCCGCCCGCAGGGTGGCATAGGGCCTGAACTCCGGCAGCGAGGCGGCCAGGCGGTCCTGGGTGTCCAGCAGCGCCGGCAGGCTGCGGCACAGGCTTTCCAGGCCCGGCTGCAGGCTGGCCATCACGGTCTTCTCGATCTTGCGTTCCAGGCTGCCGGTCATCGCGCCGACCAGCAGGCTGAACATGTTGCGGTCCACCACCTCCAGCGCGGCCTGGGCCGAGACCTCGCCCAGCTCGATGCCGGCCAGGGCCAGCTGCACCACCTGGCTGCGGTAGTCGAGCAGCTGCCGGCGCTGGTCGGCATTGATGGCCACCGCCTCGCCCTCGATCAGGAAGTCGCCCTCCGGGGTGATCTCCGCCCGCGGCAGGTCGTTGCGGGCGCGCCTGTCCTGGCTGCCGAAGCGCAGGCTGCGGCCCACCTCCAGGTTGCCGGTTTCCAGCTCGGTGCGGGCCTTGGCCAGTTCGCGCTGCACTTCCTTGCGCGCCTCGGCCAGTTCGGAGGCCAGCACGCCGTCGTTGCCGGCCAGGGCGGGTGCCGCGTACGCCGCGGGCAGGAGGCCGGCCAGCAGCAGCGGCAGGAACCGGGGGGTGCTCTTGGATTTCATGTTCGTCTCCCTGTGTCAGTTGCGCCGGGGCACGTCGACCGTGCCGCGGACACCCTGGTGGCGGACGTCGCCGCTGCCGACCGAGCCGACCGACAGGCCGGCCGCACCGTTGACGTCCACATCGCCCGAACCCACGCGGTCGATCCGGACCGCGCCGTCCACCCGGCGCAGGCGTGCATCGCCCGAGCCGATGGAACCGATCTGCACGTCGCCGCGCACGCCGTCCAGGACCAGGTCGCCCGAGCCGATGGGGCCGACCGAAACGGCGCCGGCGATTTCGCGCGCCTTGAGGTCGCCGGAGCCGATCGCCAGCACCCGCAGCGGGCCGGCGCCGTCGATCTTCACGTCGCCGGAGCCGAGCTTGACCGTGACCGGGCCGCGGATGCGATGCAGCCCGACATCGCCCGAGCCCACGTCGGCGCTGGCCGAGGCGGCGCCTTCCAGGTAGGCGTCGCCGGAGCCGACCACCAGCTGCACCAGCCGGTCGGCGGGCACGGTGCCTTCCACCTCCAGCACCGCGTCGCGGCTGCCGAACAGGCCGATCAGGCCGGAGGCCGGCTCGCGCCACAGGCGCACCACCAGGGTGCCGTCGCGCTTCTCCTGGGTGACGCTCACGCCCGGCAGCCACTTGGCGTCGCGGGCGCAGGCGCGGCCGCGCAGCACGTGCTGCGCGGCGGCGGTGGCGCGCAGGCGCACGTCGAACTGGTTGGTCTCGAACCGGATCCGCTCCACGCCGTCCAGGTCCAGGGTCAGCTCGATGCGCTGGACGTTGGCGCCGGCGCAGGGATCGGCGGCGGCCACGGACAGCGGGGCCAGCAGCAGCAAGGGCAGGATCAGCAGGGTACGCATGGGCTTCCTCCGGGATCAGGCTTCGTCGCGCCAGCGGCGCAGCTGCACGGCTGCGGCCAGGAGGGCCGCGCCCACGGCGGCGCCGATCCAGATGTCGATGCCGCCGTACACCTCCAGGCCGTTGGCCTGGTCGAGCACGGCCAGCACCATCTCGCCCGGATCCCTGGCCTCGTCCAGACGGATGCCCAGGCCCTGCAGCGCCCAGCTGCCCGGGATCACGCTCATCAGGCCGCGGAACACCGCCACGTACCACAGCAGCCCATGGGGCACGCCCAGGCCGGTGACCAGGCCCAGCACGCTGACGATGGTGCAGGCCAGGATCGGCACCAGCACCGCCCACAGGAACGGCTTGCTGCGCACGAAGGCCGAGCAGAACATCAGCCAGCCCACCGTCGGCAGCGACCACAGCAGCTGCAGCGGCAGGGACGCCAGCAGGCGGCCGGTCACGGCGAAGGGATGGGCGTGGGTGATGATGGCCAGCGGGTGCGGCATGCCGCCGGCGGCCATGGCGACCATCGCCACCAGCCACAGCACCAGGCCGACCAGCAGGCCGATCGCCAGCGCCAGCAGCGGCGCCAGCAGCAGGGCCCAGGCGGCCTTGGAGAGCACGGTCTGCGCGTCGGACACCGGCATGGACTTCCAGAACAGCGCGCTGCGGTCGCGGCGGTCGTCGTACAGGCTGCCCAGGGCGTAGAAGAACACCACGAAGGCCAGCACCATGGCGGTCACCGTGCAGCCGGCCAGCAGCAGGGCGTCACCGGCCGCGCCAACGCTGTTCATGTAGGAGGCGGTGTCGTCCACCTGGCGCAGCGCCGGGTCGGCGCCGCGAGTCTGGACCACGCCCAGCACCGCCAGCAGCAGCGCGACCAGCACGCAGATGCCGCCGGTGATGGCCGGGGCCCAGAGGAAGCCGCCGCGGTTCTCCCAGTATTCGCGCCGGAGCAGCCAGTGGAAGGTCCGGAACCAGCGGTTGCCGGTCACGGGGGTGGCGATGGCATTCATGCGTAGGTTCCTTTCATGATGGCGACGAACAGGTCGGCCAGGCCGGGGGGGCGGACCTCGCCGAGGGCGGCGGCGCGTTCCGGCGCCAGCCCGTCGTACAGCAGCACGCTCTTGCCGAAGGGCAGGGCACGCTCGTCGATCGGACCCAGGGCACGGGCCTCCTCGAGGCGGTCGGCGCCGACCAGCACCTCGCTGAAGCGCTCGGCCAGGTGGTCCATGTCGGCCGAGAGCACGATCCGGCCGTCGCGGATGAACAGCACGTCGGTGAGGATGTGTTCGATCTCCTCGACCTGGTGGGTGGTGACCAGGATGGTCTTCTGCTCGTCGAAGTAGTCCTCCAGCAGGCGCTGGTAGAACTGCTTGCGGTACAGGATGTCCAGGCCCAGGGTCGGCTCGTCCAGCACCAGCAGGCGGGCATCGATGGCCATCACCAGGGCCAGGTGCAGCTGCACGATCATGCCCTTGGACATCTCGCGCACCCGCAGCTTCGGGTGCAGCTGGGTGTTGGCCAGGAAGCGCTCGCACTTGGCACGGTCGAAGCGGGGATGCACGCCGGCGACGAAGTCGATCGCCTCGCGCACCCGCATCCAGCGCGGCAGCACCGCCACGTCGGCGATGAAGCACACCTGTCTCATCAGTTCGTCGCGCTGGGTGCGCGGATCCATGCCCAGCACGCGCAGCTGGCCCTCGAACGGGGTCAGGCCAAGGATGGCCTTCAGTGCGGTGGTCTTGCCCGCGCCGTTGGGGCCGATCAGGCCGACGATGCGCCCGGCGCCGATGTCGAAGTCGGCACCGGCCACCGCGAGCTTGTGCTTGTAGGCCTTGCGCAGGCCACGGGCGGACACCACGGTGTCGGTCGTGATCGCATTCATCGGTCGTTCCCCAGGGATGCCAGCAGTTCTTCGACGGAAAGGCCCAGGCGCTGGATGCGCTCCACCACCGCGGGCCATTCCTCCTTCAGGAAGCGCTCGCGCTCGGTGCTGCGCAGCTTCCTGGCGGCCTCCTCGGTGACGAACATGCCCAGGCCGCGCCGCTTCTCCACCAGGCCCTCGTCGGCCAGTTCCTGGTAGGCGCGGGAGACGGTGATCGGGTTGAGCTGGTACTCGGCCGCCACCTGCCGGACCGAGGGCAAGGCCTCACCCGGCTTGAGCAGGCCGTCCAGCATCATCGCGATCACGCGCTCCTTCAGCTGGCGGTAGATTGGAGCGCCGTCGCTCCATTGGATGTCGCTCATTGGGTCAACCCTGTGGGCGCAGTGACTGCGCGAAGGAAAAGTAGGGCATGGCGGTCGAGGCCCACACCCGCCGTGCCGGCCGCCGCGCTTCCTGCGCCTCCGCCGCCGGCCGGGCTTGCGTCGCCGCGGCCGCGTCGGGTCCATAATCGCCGGGGTGTGGCCGCCCGGCGGCCGGCAGGCAGCCGGCCAGGGCGGCCAGCGCCACGGCCGCGCCCGTCGCGACGAGCCAGGCTCGGCTTGCGGAGGGAATGCGCTTCATGGGCTTCCTGCTCTGGGCGACTGGTGTTGTATTCAACTATAACACCGAAACACGGAGCGTCAACCCCCTGTCCCACGCCAACGGCGATCCGTTCAGGACGCCCCGTCCGGAGATCCGGAAATGAACCCCAAGTCCCTGATTCTTTCGGTTTTCCTTGCCGGCGCCGCGGGTGCGGCGGCGGCCGCCGGCCCGGCCCTGCTGGACCTGGAGTACCGCCCGCTGGCCGGCCGGGAGAAGGTGAACCTGGCCGAACGCCACCACGGCCAGGTGCTGCTGGTGGTCAACACCGCCAGCAAGTGCGGCTACACGCCCCAGTACGAGGGGCTGGAGGCGCTGCACCAGCGCTACGCCGCGCGCGGCTTCGCGGTGCTCGGCTTCCCGTCCAACGACTTCCGTGGGCAGGAACCGGGCAGCGAGGAGGAGATCCAGCAGTTCTGCACGCTCACCTACGGGGTGAAGTTCCCCATGTACGAGAAGGTGCGCGTCACCGGCGAAGAGGCCACGCCACTGTACCGGCGCCTGGCCGAGGCCACGGGGACCGCGCCGGGCTGGAACTTCCACAAGTATCTGGTCTCGCGCGACGGCCGGGTGGTCGGACAGTGGCCGAGCAAGGTCACGCCCGACGATCCGGAGCTGGTGGCCGCCATCGAGCGCGAGCTGCAGGCGCCGGTGCCGGCGCGCTGACCGCAGCCGCCGGCCCATGCGACAATGCCGTGGTGCCGGCACCTGGCCGGTGTTTCGAACCAACCAACGGAACCTGAGAATGAACAACCGCATGCGCGGCGCCCTGGCGTCGCTGGTGATCGGAGCGAGTCTGACGGCGGGCACCGCCCTGGCGCAGGACAAGGCGGTGCTGGCCACCGAAAAGGACAAGGTCAGCTACGCGATCGGCCTGGACGTGGCCCGTGCGTTCCAGCCGATCGCCCAGGACGTCGACGTGGCGGCCATGCAGCGCGCGGTGGCCAACGCCTTCGCCGGCGGCCAGCCGCTGCAGTCCGAGGAGGAGGCCATGGCCACCGACGCGGCCCTGCGCACCGCGCTGGCCGTGCGTTCCGGCCAGCGCGTGCCGGGCATGCCGCCGGGCGCCGAGCCGCCGGTGCCGGCCAAGGAGAAGGTGGGCCTGATGCTGGGCGACCGCGCGGTCGGCCCGTCGCTGGTGCCGCTGAAGGACGAGATCGACCTGGACGTGATGTTCCAGGCCGTGCGCACCGCGTTCGCCCAGGGCACGCCGCTGCTGACCGAGCAGGAGGCGGCCGCCACCCTGCAGGACTTCATGACCCGCAAGCGCCAGGCCGAGGCCGAGCGCAACCGCGCCGAGGGCGAGGCCTTCCTGGCCGAGAACCGCAAGCAGAAGGGCGTGATCACCACCGCCTCCGGCCTGCAGTACATGGTGCTGCGCGAGGGCAGCGGCCCGCGTCCGGCGCCCACCGACACCGTGCGCGTCAACTACGAGGGCAGGCTGCTGGACGGCACCGTGTTCGACAGCTCCTACCAGCGCGGCCAGCCGGCCGAGTTTCCGCTGACCGCGGTGATCGCGGGCTGGACCGAGGGCGTGGCCCTGATGCCGGTCGGCGCCAAGTACCGCTTCTGGATCCCGTCGGACCTGGCCTACGGTGCCAACGGCGCGCCGGGCGGCAAGATCGGCCCGAACGCCACCCTGACCTTCGACGTCGAGCTGCTGGGCATCGCCCCGTAAGACGGCGGCCCTGGAGGCACGATGCGCGTCGCGATCTTCGGCACCGGCTACGTCGGCCTGGTCACCGGCACCTGCCTGGCCGAGGTCGGCCACGAGGTGGTGTGCGTGGACGTGGACGAGGCCAAGATCCGCGGCCTGGAGCAGGGCGTCGTTCCGATCTACGAACCCGGGCTGGAGCCGATGGTGCAGGCCAACCACGCCGCCGGCCGGCTGCGTTTCACCACCGACGCGGCCCGGGCGGTCGCCCACGGCGAGGTGCTTTTCATCGCCGTGGGCACGCCGCCGGACGAGGACGGCAGCGCCGACCTGCAGTACGTGCTGGCGGTGGCGCGCACCATCGGTCGCCACATCGAGCGGCCGGTGGTGGTGGTGGACAAGTCCACCGTCCCGGTCGGCACCGCCGACCGGGTGCGCGAGGTGATCGCCGCGGAGCTGGCCGCGCGCGGTGTGGAGATGCCGTTCGACGTGGTCTCCAACCCGGAGTTCCTGAAGGAGGGCGACGCGGTCAACGACTGCATGCGCCCGGACCGCATCGTCATCGGCGCCGACAACCCGGAGGCGGCGGCGCGCCTGCGCCGCCTGTACGCGCCGTTCAGCCGCAACCACGACCGCTTCGTGTTCATGGACGTGCGCTCGGCCGAGCTGACCAAGTACGCGGCCAACGCCATGCTGGCGACCAAGATCAGCTTCATGAACGAGATCGCCAACATCGCCGAGCGCGTGGGCGCGGACGTGGAGATGGTGCGCAAGGGCATCGGCTCGGATCCGCGCATCGGCTGGCATTTCATCTACGCCGGCGCCGGCTACGGCGGCTCGTGCTTCCCCAAGGACGTGCAGGCGCTGGCCCGCACCGCCCGGCAGCACGGCTACGTGCCGCAGCTGCTGGAGGCGGTGGAGGCGGTCAACGACCGCCAGAAGGGCCACCTGTTCGAGCTGATCCAGCGCCACTACGACCGTGGCGAGGACGAGGGCGTGCGTGGCAAGGTGTTCGCGGTGTGGGGCCTGGCCTTCAAGCCCGACACCGACGATATGCGCGAGGCCTCCAGCCGCCGCCTGCTGGCGCAGCTGTGGGAGGCCGGCGCGCGCGTGCGCGCCTACGACCCGGAAGCGATGGACGAGGCCATGCGCATCTTCGGCCAGCGCCCGGACCTGGAGCTGTGCCCGTCGGCCCAGGCGGCGCTGGAGGGCGCCGACGCGCTGGTGATCGTCACCGAGTGGAAGGAGTTCCGCAGTCCGGACTTCGCCCGGCTGCAGGCAGCCCTCGGCGACGCGGTGGTGTTCGACGGGCGCAACCTGTACGACCCGCAGGAGGTCGAGGCCGCCGGCCTGGCCTACTACGGCATCGGCCGCGGCCGCTCGGTACGCATCCCTTCGTGAGGTGACGGCTATGGTGGCAGGCATGGACGAGGACGCCCTGGAACAGCGTCTGGTGGAGCTGGAAACGCGCCTGGCCTTCCAGGAACAGGCCCTGGCCGAGCTGAGCCAGGCCCTGGCCGAGATGCGCCTGGAGCGCGCCCGCACGGACGAACTGCTGCACGCGGTGCTGGCCGACCTGCGCGGCCTGCGCGGCGCGCTGTACGCCGACCCGGCCAGCGAGCCGCCGCCCCCGCATTACTGAGGATTCCACGCGGCCCGCCGCCGGGCCGCGCCGCTTTCCGTTCCACGCGCCGTTGCCGGCGCCAACCCGCACGACACGATGACCGAAAGCCTTCGCGACCAGTTGCTCAGTCTCGGTTTCAAGCCCGCGCCCCGGCCCGAACGCAGGCCCGGTGGGCCCAGGGGGCAGGGCCGCAAGGGCGGTCCGGACGCGGGCAAGGGCGCGCGCAAGGGGCAGGGCGCCCAGGGCGCCGGCCCGCAGGGCCAGCGCACGCCCGCCGAGGAGGCCGAGATCGACCTGGGCAAGGCCTGGGCGCTGCGCGCCGAGGCGGAGAAGCGCGAGCGCCTGGAGGCCGAGCGCCGCAAGCAGGAGGAGGCGCGCCAGCGCCGCGAGGCCCGGGCCAGGCTCGAGGCGCTGCTGGAGGGCAAGGCGCTCAACCACCCGGAGGCCGAGATCGCCCGCCACTTCGAGTACGGCGGCAAGATCAAGCGCGTCTACGTCACCCCCGAGCAGCTGAAGGCGCTCAACGCCGGCCAGCTGGGCGTGGTCCAGCTCAACGGCCGCTACCTGCTGGTGGACGCCGGGGTGCTGGCCCAGGCCGAGGCCATCTTCCCGGCGGCCATCGCCCTGAAGGTGGACCCGGACGCGCCGGCCGAGGACGACCCCTGCGCCGACCCGCGCTACCAGGTGCCCGACGACCTGGTCTGGTGAGGGCGCGCGGCCGCTTGCCCCCGCGCCGCCGGCGCGGCTAGCCTGCCCGGACCATGGACACGCCGATCCGACTCCTCATCCACGGTGCCTCTGGCCGCATGGGCCAGGCCCTGCTGCGCCTGGCCGCGGCCGAGCCGGCGCGCTGGCGGGTGGTGGCCGCGGTGACCGGCCGCGCCCCCGCGCAGCGGGTGGTGGACGGCGTGCCGTTCTTCGCCGCCGCCGAGCTGGGCGGCGTGCCCGCGTTCGACGCGGCCGTGGATTTCAGTCAGCCGGACGGGCTGGAGCCGCTGCTGGCCCTGTGCCGCGCCCGCCGCGCGCTGCTGGTGTCCGGCACCACCGGCCTGGCGCCGGCCCAGCACGGGGCCATCGCCGCCGCCGCCACGGAGATCCCAGTGCTCTGGGCCTCCAACTTCAGCGTCGGCGTGGCGGTGCTGGCCGAGCTGGTGGAGCGGGCCGCGCGCGCGCTGCCGGGCTGGGACTGCGACATCGTCGAGGCCCACCACGTGCACAAGAAGGACGCGCCCTCGGGCACGGCGCTGAGCCTGGGCGCGGCGGCGGAGGCCGGCGGCGCCCGGCCGCGCTACGCCAGCCTGCGTGCCGGCGACATCGTCGGCGAGCACCTGGTGCAGCTGGCCGGGCAGGGCGAGCGCCTGGAGCTGGTGCACCGCGCCACCGACCGCGACATCTTCGCCCGTGGCGCGCTGGACGCGGCCGCGCGCCTGGCCGGCCGCCCGCCCGGGCTGTACACGATGCGCGGCCTGCTGTTCGGTGAAGGCTGAAACCATCACCCGCGTGCCGCCGCGGCGTTCCCTTTTCACGCCGCCGCCAGTACAATTCCGACTCGCCTGTTGACTCAAACCCGGACCGGAGAGACGCCGAGTCCGCGGTTTTTTGCAGCCCGGCTCCGGCCGGCGGCGGCAAGCAGGGCTCCCCCATCTCAAGGCGAACGACGTGACCCAACCCGCAATCCTCGTCCTCGAAGACGGCACCGTGTTCGAGGGCGAATCCGTAGGCGCCAGCGGCCTGTCGGTCGGCGAAGTGGTGTTCAACACCGCCATGACCGGCTACCAGGAGATCCTCACCGACCCCTCGTATGCCCGCCAGCTGGTCACGCTGACCTATCCGCACATCGGCAACACCGGCTGCAACGACCAGGACGACGAGGCCAACCGGGTGTGGGCCGCCGGCCTGATCGTGCGCGACGTGCCGCGCCGGCCGAGCAACTGGCGCAGCCAGGCCCGCCTGCAGGACTGGCTGGCCCAGCGCGGCGTGGTGGCCATCGCCGGCATCGACACCCGCAAGCTGACCCGCCTCCTGCGCGAGCGCGGCGCCCAGAACGGCGCGCTGCTGGCCGCCGCTCCCGGCGAAATGCCGGACGTGGACAAGGCGCTGGAGGCCGCGCGCAAGTTCCCGGGGCTGAAGGGCATGGACCTAGCCAAGGTGGTCAGCACCAGCGGGCGCTACACCTGGACCGAGGGCCAGCTGGACCTGGACCGCAACGCCTTCGTCCAGGCGGAGAGGAAGTTCCGGGTGGTGGCCTACGACTTCGGCGTGAAGACCAACATCCTGCGCATGCTGGCCGAGCGTGGCTGCGAGGTGACGGTGGTGCCGGCGCAGACCCCGGCGGCCGAAGTGCTGGCCATGCGGCCGGACGGCGTGTTCCTGTCCAACGGCCCGGGCGACCCGGAGCCGTGCGACTACGCCATCGCCGCCATCCGCGAGTTCATCGCCCGCAAGGTGCCGCTGTTCGGCATCTGCCTGGGCCACCAGCTGCTGGCGCTGGCCGCCGGCGCGCGCACCGTCAAGATGGGCCACGGCCACCACGGCGCCAACCACCCGGTGATCGACCTGGCCAGCGGCCGGGTGATGATCACCTCGCAGAACCACGGCTTCGCGGTGGACGAGTCCACCCTGCCGGCCAACGTGCGCGTCACCCACCGCTCGCTGTTCGACGGCACCAACCAGGGCATCGAGCTGACCGACGCGCCGGCGTTCTCGTTCCAGGGACATCCGGAGGCATCCCCGGGCCCGCACGACGTGGCGCCGCTGTTCGACCGCTTCGTCGCCTCCATGGCCGCCTGAGGCGGCCGCCGGAGTCCAGACACACCGGTCCGGCGCCGCCCAGGCCCGGACCGCGGCGCCCACGGCGCCAGGAACCAAGCAGGGAACCAGATGCCCAAGCGCACCGACATCCAGACCATCCTCATCATCGGCGCCGGCCCGATCGTCATCGGCCAGGCCTGCGAGTTCGACTACTCGGGCGCGCAGGCGTGCAAGGCGCTGCGCGAGGAGGGCTACCGGGTGGTGCTGGTCAACAGCAACCCGGCCACCATCATGACCGACCCCGAGATGGCGGATGCGGTCTACATCGAGCCGATCAACTGGCAGACGGTCGAGAAGATCATCGCCAAGGAGCGCCCGGACGCGCTGCTGCCGACCATGGGCGGCCAGACCGCACTCAACTGCGCCCTGGACCTGGCCGACAATGGTGTACTGGATAAGTACGGCGTCGAGCTGATCGGCGCCTCGCGCGAGGCCATCCGCATGGCCGAGGACCGCGAGCTGTTCCGCGTGGCCATGCAGGAGATCGGCCTGGAGTGCCCCAAGGCCGAGGTCGCCCGCAGCTTCGAGCAGGCCCTGGAGATCCAGGCCAGGGTCGGCTTCCCGACCATCATCCGCCCGTCCTTCACCCTGGGCGGCAGCGGCGGCGGCATCGCCTACAACCGCGAGGAGTTCGAGGAGATCGTCAAGCGCGGCCTGGAGCTGTCGCCGGTGCACGAGGTCCTCATCGAGGAGTCGGTGCTGGGCTGGAAGGAGTTCGAGATGGAGGTGGTCCGCGACAAGGCGGACAACTGCATCATCGTCTGCTCCATCGAGAACCTGGACCCGATGGGCGTGCACACCGGCGACTCGATCACGGTGGCCCCGGCCCAGACCCTGACCGACAAGGAATACCAGCGCCTGCGCGACGTCTCGATCGCGGTGCTGCGCAAGATCGGCGTGGACACCGGCGGTTCGAACGTGCAGTTCGGCATCAACCCGCGCACCGGCCGCGTGGTGGTGATCGAGATGAACCCGCGCGTGTCGCGCTCCTCGGCGCTGGCCTCCAAGGCCACCGGCTTCCCGATCGCCAAGGTCGCGGCCAAGCTGGCGGTGGGCTACACCCTGGACGAGCTGAAGAACGAGATCACCGGCGGCAGGACCCCGGCCTCGTTCGAACCGGCCATCGACTACGTGGTGACCAAGGTCCCGCGCTTCGCCTTCGAGAAGTTCCCGCAGGCCGACGCGCGCCTGACCACGCAGATGAAGTCGGTGGGCGAGGTCATGGCCATCGGCCGCACCTTCCGCGAGTCGGTGCAGAAGGCCCTGCGCGGCCTGGAGACCGGCAAGGTCGGCTTCGATCCGACCGGCCTGGACCTGGGCTGCGCCGAGGACCTGGCCCGCCTGCGCCACGAGCTCAAGGCGCCCGGCCCGGACCGTCTGTTCTACGTGGCCGACGCCTTCCGCGCCGGCATGAGCGTGGAGGAGGTGCACGCGCTGTCGGCGATCGATCCGTGGTTCCTGGACCAGATCGAGGAGATCGTCCTGGAGGAGAAGCGGGTGGCCGCCGAGGGCCTGGAGGCGCTGGACGCCCGGCGCCTGCGCAAGCTCAAGCGCGACGGCTTCTCCGACGCGCGCCTGGCGCAGCTGACCGGCACCAACGAGGCGGCGGTGCGCGCCCTGCGCCGGGCGCTCAACGTGCGCCCGGTGTACAAGCGCGTCGACTCCTGCGCGGCCGAGTTCGCCACCACCACCGCCTACCTGTACTCGACCTACGAGGACGAGTGCGAAGCCAACCCGTCCAACCGTGACAAGATCATGATCCTGGGCGGCGGCCCCAACCGCATCGGCCAGGGCATCGAGTTCGACTACTGCTGCGTCCACGCCGCCCTCGCCCTGCGCGAGGACGGGTACGAGACCATCATGGTCAACTGCAACCCGGAGACGGTCTCCACCGACTACGACACCTCCGACCGCCTGTACTTCGAGCCGCTCACGCTCGAGGACGTGCTGGAGATCGTCGAGGTCGAGCAGCCCAAGGGCGTGATCGTGCAGTTCGGCGGCCAGACCCCGCTCAAGCTCGCCCGCGCGCTGGAGGCCAACGGCGTGCCGGTGATCGGCACCACCCCGGATTCGATCGACCTGGCCGAGGACCGCGAGCGCTTCCAGCAGCTGGTGGACCGGCTGGGCCTGAAGCAGCCGCCGAACCGCACCGCGCGCACCGCCGAGGAGGCGCTGACCCTGGCGCGCGAGATCGGCTACCCTCTGGTGGTGCGCCCGTCCTACGTGCTGGGCGGCCGCGCCATGGAGATCGTGTACGGCGAGGCCGACCTGGCCCGCTACGTGCGCGACGCGGTGAAGGTGTCCAACGACTCGCCGGTGCTGCTGGACCGCTTCCTCGACAACGCCGTCGAGGTGGACGTGGACCTGATCGCCGACGCCGACGGCAACACCCTGATCGGCGGTGTGATGGAGCACATCGAGGAGGCCGGCGTGCACTCGGGCGACTCGTCCTGCTCGCTGCCGCCGTACTCGCTCTCGCAGGCCACCCAGGACGAGCTGCGCCGGCAGGTGCGCGAGCTGGCCAGGGCGCTGAAGGTGGTCGGTCTGATGAACACCCAGTTCGCCATCCAGGCCAATGGCGACGGCACCGACACGGTGTACCTGCTGGAGGTCAACCCGCGCGCCTCGCGCACCGTGCCGTTCGTGTCCAAGGCCACCGGCGTGCCGCTGGCCAAGATCGCCGCGCGCTGCATGGCCGGCCGCACCCTGGCCGAGCAGGGTGCCACCCGCGAGGTGGTGCCGACCTACTACTCGGTCAAGGAGGCGATCTTCCCGTTCGCCAAGTTCCAGGGCGTGGACCCGATCCTGGGCCCGGAGATGCGCTCCACCGGCGAGGTGATGGGCGTGGGCCGCAGCTTCGGCGCCGCCTTCGCCCGGGCCCAGGAGGCCGGCGGCATCCGCGAGCCGAAGCCGGGCAAGGCCTTCGTCTCGGTGCGCGACCCGGACAAGCAGCGCGTGCTGCCGGTGGCCCGGGCCCTGGTCGGCCGCGGCTTCACCCTGGTGGCCACCCGCGGCACCGCGGCCTGGCTGCAGGAGAACGGCCTGGAGTGCGAGGTGGTCAACAAGGTGACCGAGGGCCGCCCGCACATCGTGGACGCGATCAAGAACGGCGAGATCGCCTACATCGTCAACACCACCGAGGGGCGGCAGGCCATCGCCGACTCGTTCTCGATCCGGCGTGAGGCCTTGCAGCACCGGGTGACGTATTCCACCACCGTGGCCGGCGCCCGCGCGCTGGTCCATTCGCTGGAGTTCCGCGGCACCGGCCCGGTGTGGTCGCTGCAGGAACTGCACAAGGAGTTGCAATCGTGAGAGCCCCCATGACGCTGAAAGGCGCCCAGCGCCTGCGTGAGGAGCTGGAATACCTCAAGTCCGTCAAGCGGCCGGAGATCATCGCCGCCATCGCCGAGGCCCGCGCCCACGGCGACCTGCGCGAGAACGCCGAGTACCACGCCGCGCGCGAGCAGCAGGGCTTCATCGAGGGCCGCATCAAGCAGCTGGAGAGCGAGCTTTCGCACGCCGACATCATCGACGTGAGCAAGCTCAACGCCGGCAGCCGGGTGGTGTTCGGCGCCACCGTGACCCTGGCCGACGTGGAGACCGACGAGGAGGTGCGCTACCAGATCGTCGGCGACCTGGAGGCCGACATCAAACAGGGCCTGATCGCCATTTCCTCGCCGGTGGCCCGCGCGCTGATCGGCAAGGAGGAGGGTGACACCGTGGTGATCGAGGCGCCCGGCGGCAAGCGCGAGTACGAGATCGCGGGCGTGGCCTACATCGGCTGAGCCATGGCCTCCATCACGCTGCTGCTGCCGGAGCGGTCGCGCCTGCCGGGCGCGCTCCCGGCGGCAGCCGCGCGCGCCCTGGGCCGCGCCGACCGCGAGCAGGGGCAGGCGGGCAGCGACGCGCAGCTGCGCCGCCACTTCCTCCTGCCCGAGCAGTGGTCGGCGGCGGCGCTGACCCGCCAGCTGGACTGCGGCGACGCCGCCGGCGCCCTGTGGCTGCGCGCCGACCCGGCGCACGTGGCCCCGGACATCAACGGCGCACGCCTGCTGGGCTGGGGCGAGGGCCTGGGCGTGGACCAGGCCGACACCGACGCGCTGCTGCCCACCCTGCGTCCGCTGTTCGGCGACGCCGGCCTGCAACTGGACGCGCCGCATCCGGCGCGCTGGTACCTGCGCCTGCCGCATGGCATCCGCCTGCCGGAGTTCACCGCGCCGGAGGAGGCCGCCGGCGAGGACCTGTTCGCCGTGCTGCCGCAGGGCAGCTCGGACGAAGCGCGGCGCTGGCGTGCCCTGATCACCGAGGTGCAGGTGCTGCTGCACCACCATCCCTGGAACCGCGAGCGCGCCGCGCAGGGCCGGCCGGCGATCAACGCGCTGTGGTTCTGGGGCGGCGGCACCGTGCCGGAGCAGGTGCGCGGCCCGTACATGAACGTGCGCAGCCGCGACCCGCTGCTGCAGGCGCTGGCCCGTGCCGCCGGCGCCTCCATCGCCACGCCCGCCGATCCCGGTACGGGGGTGGTCGGCGACAGCCTGGTGGACCTGCGCCACCTGCGCACGCTGGAGGTGTTCGCCTTGCAGGCGCTGCCGCCGCTGCTGCGGTCCATGGCGCGGGGCGAATACGACGCGCTGCTGCTGGACTTCGAGGACGGCACGCGCTTCCGCCTGACCCGCGGGCAGCGCTGGCGCTGGTGGCGGCGGCCGCTGGCCGCACTGGCGGAATGAGCATGGCGCGGCCGGCCGCATGACCCCGGCGATGCCCAGGATCCGGCGCCGCGACCCGGTGCCCTGCGGCGGCGGCTGGCCGGACACGGTGCCGCCGCTGCTGCGCCGCATCTACGCCGCGCGCGGCGCCAGTGCCTGGGAGCTGGCGCAGCCGCGCCTGGCCGCGCTGGCGCCGCCGGACACCCTCACCGGCATCGACGCGGCCGCCGCGCTGCTGGAGGCGGCCATCCTCGAAGACCGCCACATCGTGGTGGTGGGCGACTTCGACTGCGATGGCGCCACCGCCTGCGCGGTGGGCGTGCGCGGCCTGCGCATGCTCGGCGCCCGCCGCGTCTCGCACGCGGTGCCCAACCGCATGGTCCATGGCTACGGCCTGTCGCCGGCGCTGGTCGAGGAGCTGGCGGCGCTGCGCCCGGAGCTGCTGCTGACCGTGGACCACGGCATCGCCTGCCATGCCGGCGTGGCGGCGGCGCGTGCGCGCGGCTGGCAGGTGCTGGTCACCGACCACCACCTGCCGGGGCAGCAGCTGCCGCCGGCCGACGCCATCGTCAATCCGAACCTGCCCGGCGACGCCTTCCCGAGCAAGGCGCTGGCCGGCGTGGGCGTGATCTTCTACGTGCTGCTGGCCCTGCGCCGGCGCATGCGCGAGGCCGGGCGCTTCCCCGGCGGCGTGCAGCCGGACCTGACCACCCTGCTGGACCTGGTGGCGGTGGGCACGGTGGCGGACCTGGTGCCGCTGGACACCAACAACCGCGCCCTGGTCGCCGCCGGCCTGCGCCAGCTGCGCGCCGGCCGCGGCTGCGCCGGACTGCGCGCGCTGATCGAAGTCTGCGGCCGCCAGCCGGCCTGCCTGACCGCCGCCGACATCGGTTTCGCCATCGGCCCGCGCCTGAACGCCGCCGGCCGCCTGGAGGACATGGCGCTGGGCATCGAATGCCTGCTGACCGACGACCCGGAGCGGGCGCGCGAGCTGGCCGCCATCCTCGACGGGATCAATGCCGAGCGCCGCGCGGTGCAGCAGGCCATGACCGACGACGCCGAGGCGGCGCTGGCGCGCGCGCGCCTGGACGCGGCGGCGCTGGCGCCGTGCCTGTTCGACCCGGACTGGCACCCGGGCGTGGTCGGCCTGGTCGCCTCGAAGATCAAGGAGCGGCTGTACCGGCCGGTGATCGCCTTCGCCCCGGCCGAACCGGGCGCGGCCGTGCTGCGCGGCTCGGCGCGTTCGATCCCCGGCTTCCACATCCGCGACGCGCTGGCGGCGGTGGACACCGCCCATCCGGGGCTGGTGCAGCGCTTCGGCGGCCACGCCATGGCCGCCGGCCTGACCCTGGAGCTGGAGAAGCTGCCGGCCTTCGAGCAGGCCTGGCAGGCGCATGCCGCGCGCGTGCTGGACCGGGCCATGCTCCAGGCCGAGCTGCTCAGCGACGGCGAGCTGCTGCCGCAGGAACTGGACCGCTTCCACGCCGAGGCGCTGCGCGACGGCGGGCCGTGGGGGCAGGGCTTCCCCGAGCCGCTGTTCGACGGCCAGTTCGAGGTGCTGGACTGGCGCGTGGTCGGCGAGCGCCACCTGCGCCTGCGCCTGCGCCATCCCGGCGGGCGCGAGCCGCTGTCGGCGATCCGCTTCGGCGGCTGGCAGGGCCGGGAGCCGCCGCGGCGCCTGCACCTGGCCTACCGTCTGGTGCCGGACGACTACCGCGGCGCCCGGGCGGTGCAGCTGACCATCGAGCATTTCGAGCCGGCGTAGGTCCCTCAGCCGGCCGGTTCCGCCGCCCGTGTCCGCGCGCCGCGCGCGGCGGCCTCCCGCTTCAGGCCGAACAGCGGCCGCAGCAGGGGCACGCGGCGGACCAGCTCGTACCGGGCCAGGCACAGGGCGAAGGTGGCCAGCACCAGCAGCGGGCCTTCCGCCAGCGGCGGCAGGTCCAGCGGCTTGAGCCGGTGTGCCAGCACCACGATCACGGTCTGGTGCAGGATGTGGACCGGGAACACCGCCGCCGCCAGGTAGTGCAGCAGCGGCGAGTCGCCCGGGGCCAGGCGCCGGGCCAGGCCCGGCACCGCCACGATCGCGCACCACTGGTCCACGCCCCATGCCACGCGCATGGCCAGGCGCAGCCCGTCCGGCGGCTCGCCCCGGGCGAAGTGCGCCATGTACGCGGCCAGGCCCGCCCAGCTCGGCAGCCACAGCAGCAGCGCCGGCCGGCGCAGGCGCACGGCCGCATCCCGGAAGCCGTCGCGGCGCGCCACCAGGAAGCCGAGCAGGAACACGCCGAAGTACTGCGCGTGGTCGTACCAGTCGTCCACCAGGGCATGGGTCGAAGCGAAGCGGCCGACGAGCAGCCGCCGCGCCAGGCCCAGCGCCAGCCCCGGCCACAGCAGCAGGCCCAGCGTGACAGCGGCGACGCGCGCGTGGCCCTGGAGGACGGCAGCGTGCTGCCGTGCACCCGGCGCTACCGCCAGGCCCTGCGCGAGCGCATCGAGGGCCAGGGGAGCACGGCTACGGCAGTTCCGGCAGCAGCCCCACCCCCAGTCGGTTGAGTGCGTTGACCACCGCCACCGCCATGGTCAGGGTGGCGATGCCGGCATCGTCGAAGTGCGGCTTCAGCGCCTCGTAGTCCGCCTCGTCCGGCGCGCGCGAGGGCAGGGCGGTCAGCGCCTCGGCCCACGCCAGGGCGGCGCGTTCGCGCGCGTCGAACAGGTGGCCATGGCGCCAGCCGGGCAGGGTGTCCAGCTTGTGCGGATCCACGCCGGCGCGGCGCAGGGCGGCGCTGTGCAGGTCCATGCAGAAGGCGCAGCCGTTGATCTGGGACACACGCAGGAACACCAGGTCCACCAGGTCCGGTTCCAGCACCCCGGCATGCACGGCGGTGGCGGCGGCACGCAGTGCCTCCACGGCGGCGGGAACGTGGCGCGGGTATTCGACGCGGCGATAGCGCATGGGCAACGGGCTCCATGCCGGCCACCATGGCCGGCTTCACCCCCAGGACACGCATGCCGCCGCCGCCGTGACAGACAGCTTGTCCGGATTGGTGATGGTGTACAGCGCGGTGATCCGGCCGCTGGCGCTGGCGGCCACGGTGAGGCCGGTCAGGCGGCCGCCATGGCGGCGCAGGATCGCCGGCTGGCCGTTGGCCCGCCCCAGGTCCCAGCATTCCTCCGGCGGATGCCGCCGCGCCAGCACCCAGTACAGGCGCACGATGCGCTCGGCCCCGTGCAGCGGCCGGATCGCGGCCAGCGCCTTGCCGCCGCCGTCGGACAGCAGTTGCGCGTCGGCATGCAGCAGGGCCTGCACGGCCTCGCGGTCGCCGGTGCGGGCGGCGTGCATGAACCTTTCCAGCAGTACGCGGTGCCGGCGCGGGTCCACCGTGAAGCGGGGCCGGGCCGCGGCGACGCGCATGCGCGCGCGCCGCACCATCTGCCGGCACGCGGCCTGGCTGCGGCCGAGCAGGGCGGCGATGGCGGCGTAGTCGTGGTCGAACACCTCGCGCAGCAGGAATGCGGCCCGCTCCTCCGGGCCGAGGCGCTCCAGCACGGCGAGGAAGGCCAGCGAGACCTGCTCGGCGCGCTCCAGCAGCTGGCCGGGCCCGGGGGCGTCGTCGGGTGGTGGGGCTGCGTCGGCGTCGATCCGCGCCGGCTCCGGCAGCCAGGGACCGGGATAGGCCTCGCGCTGCCGGCGCGCGGCGCGCAGCCGGTCGATGCCCAGGCGCGTGGCGGTGGTCACCGGCCATGCGGCCGGATCGGCGATGGCGGCGTGGTCGGCGCCCTGCCAGCGCAGCCAGGTGTCCTGGACCACGTCCTCGGCGTCGGCGCGGGTGCCCAGCAGCCGGTAGGCCAGGGCCAGCAGGTGCGGGCGGTGGCGATGGAAGATGTCGATCGGTTCCATTGGCACCAGGACGGAACGGCGTGCGCCGGTGTGACAGCCATCCCCGGCCACCGGGCCACTTTGGCCTAAAATGGGCGGGTTTTCCCGCCCGCCGAGAGCCAGCCGTGACCGTTTCCGCCCAGAACCAGACCTCCAACGCCCCGGTGTCCATCCGCCAGGAGGACCTGATCCAGTCGATCGCCGACGCGCTGCAGTACATCTCGTACTACCACCCGGTGGACTACATCCGGAACCTGGCCGCCGCCTACGAGCGCGAGGAATCGCCCGCGGCCAGGGACGCGATGGCGCAGATCCTGATCAACTCGCGCATGTGCGCCGAAGGCCACCGCCCGATCTGCCAGGACACCGGCATCGTCACCGTGTTCCTGGAGGTGGGCATGGACGTGCGCTGGGAGGGCTTCACCGGCTCGCTCGAGGACGCGGTGAACGAGGGCGTGCGGCGCGCCTACAACCACCCGGACAACAAGCTGCGCGCCAGCGTGCTGGCCGATCCGGCCGGCAGGCGCCAGAACACCCGCGACAACACCCCGGCGGTGATCAACGTGAAGATCGTGCCGGGCAACAAGGTGGATGTGATCGTCGCGGCCAAGGGCGGCGGCTCGGAGGCCAAGAGCAAGTTCGTCATGCTCAACCCGTCCGACTCCATCGTCGACTGGGTGCTCAGGACCGTGCCGACCATGGGCGCCGGCTGGTGCCCGCCGGGCATCCTGGGCATCGGCATCGGCGGCACCGCCGAGAAGGCGATGCTGCTGGCCAAGGAAGCGCTGATGGAGCCGATCGACATCCAGGAGCTGATCGCGCGCGGCCCGTCCAACCGCATCGAAGAGCTGCGCCTGGAGATCTACGAGAAGGTCAACGCGCTGGGCATCGGCGCGCAGGGCCTGGGCGGCCTGACCACGGTGCTGGACGTCAAGATCAAGGACTACCCGACCCACGCGGCCAACCTGCCGGTGGCGATGATCCCCAACTGCGCCGCCACCCGCCACGCCCACTTCACCCTGGACGGCAGCGGCCCGGTGGCGCTGGAGCCGCCGTCGCTGGAGGACTGGCCCAAGCTCACCTACGACGCCTCCAAGGGGCGCCGCGTCAACCTGGACACGGTCACCCGCGAGGAGGTGGCCAGCTGGAAGCCGGGCGAGGTGCTGCTGCTCAGCGGCAAGCTGCTCACCGGCCGCGACGCCGCGCACAAGCGCATGGTGGACATGCTCAACCGCGGCGAGAAGCTGCCGGTGGACTTCACCAACCGCTTCATCTACTACGTCGGCCCGGTGGATCCGGTGCGTGATGAGGTGGTCGGCCCGGCCGGCCCCACCACCGCCACCCGCATGGACAAGTTCACCGAGCAGGTGCTGGCGCAGACCGGCCTGCTGGGCATGATCGGCAAGGCCGAGCGCGGCCCGGCGGCGATCGAGGCCATCCGCAGGCACCGCTCCGCCTACCTGATCGCGGTCGGCGGCGCCGCCTACCTGGTGTCCAAGGCGATCAAGGCCGCGCGCGTGGTCGCCTTCGAGGACCTGGGCATGGAGGCCATCTACGAGTTCGAGGTCAAGGACATGCCGGTGACCGTGGCGGTGGACTCCACCGGCGAGTCGGTGCACCAGACCGGCCCGCGCCAGTGGCAGGCCCGGATCGGCAAGATCCCGGTCGTGGTGGAATAAGCCAAGCGGTCCCGAGCGAAGCCGGCCCGGCGCCGGCTTCGCCTTTCGAGGGAGGACGGAGCATGCAGGCGATCCTGTACGGCGCGCCGAGCACGGCCGCCAGCATCGTGCACTGGCTGCTGCTGGAGCTGGGCATCGCCCACGAACTGCGCCTGCTGGACCTGGAGCAGGGCCAGCAGCGCTCGCCGGAATACCTGGCCATCAACCCGCAGGGGCGGGTGCCGGCACTGGTGCTGGACGGGCAGGTGCTGACCGAATCGGTCGGCATCGCCATGCACCGGGCCGACCTGCATCCGCAGGCCGGTCTGGCGCCGGCGCCGGGCACGCCGGAGCGCGGCGACTACTGCCGCTGGATGCTGTTCTGCGCCGGCACGCTGATCCCGCCTACCGCCGCTGGTTCCACCCGGAAGAGCCGGCCGGCGAGGCGCACGTGGCGGCGGTGAAGGAACGGGTGCGCGCGGAGATCGAGGCGGCCTGGGAGCTGGTCGCCGGCCACCTGGCCGCCCGTGGCCCGTACCTCCCGGGCGGGCGCCGCAGCGCCGCCGACTTCGTGCTCACCGTGCTGATGCGCTGGTCGCGCAACATGCCGCGGCCCACCGACACCTGGCCGCCGCTGCACGCGCTGGCGCAGCGGATGAAGGCGCTGCCGTCGTTCCGCGAGCTGTACGCGCGCGAAGGCCTGGCCGACTGGACCTGAGCGGCCGGGTGGGCGTTCAGTCGAGCAGTTCCAGCACGGTCTCCGGCGGCCGGCACAGGCGGATGCCGCGCGGGGTGATGACCACCGGGCGGTTGATCAGCACAGGATGGGCCAGCATGGCCTCCAGCAGGGCCGCGTCGTCGGCCCAGGCCAGGCCCAGCTCGGCGTAGAGCGGTTCCTTGCTGCGCACCAGGGCGCGTTGCGCCGCCGCAGGCCTCGGCCACCTTCTCCAGGGTGGCGCGGTCCGGCGGCCGGGCCAGGTAGTCCACCACGGCCGGTTCGATGCCGCGTCCGCGCAGCAGCTGCAGCGCGCCGCGCGAGTTGGAGCAGCGCGGGTTGTGCCAGATGGTGACCTGCATCAGAACCACTCCAGCAGGGCGAAACCGATGCCCACGTAAGTGGCCTTGTGGTTGTAGTCGATCATGCTCTCGCCGTAACCGTCGAACACCTGCACGTGGCCGCGCAGGAGGTTGTTGATCGGGAAGCCCCAGTCGAACTGCAGCGAGCCGTGCGCGCGGTCGCCGCCGCGCAGCGAGTGGCGCGCGGTCAGGCTCAGCTCGTGGCCGTTGCGGTTGTACACCAGCAGGGCGTCGCCGCGGCCGATGTAGTCCTCGATGTCCGGGTTGTTGTCGTCGCGCGCGCTCTCCTTGACCCGGTACCAGGGACGCAGCACCAGCGCCCAGTTGTCGCGGTCCAGGCCGGCAGTGAAGATCACCCGGTTCCAGCTGCGCGAGAGCGGGTCGCTGCGGCCGTTGGACTGGTGGTTGATGCCCACGCTCATCATCCGCCCCTTCCAGCCGAACAGGCTGTAGTTGTTGCGGAACACCAGCATCACTTCCGGTTCGTAGTTGGTCTCGCGGAATGGGCGCGAGGACTCGGCGTTGTAGGCCTGCCAGCGCGAGCTCTGGGTGTAGCCGGCCCAGATGTCGCCGTTGCCGCCGAACAGGTCCTCGGCCAGCTTGGTCTTGAAGCTGATCTGGAACTTGGCCTCGACGCTGTCCAGCTCCTCAGGCGTGGTGACGGTGTTGTTCGGGTTGGGCGAATGCGGGCGCGTGTTCGGCTTGCTGGTCCAGAACGCCGGCAGCGCGTACACCGGCTTGTAGGCGCGCAGCTGGAAGATGCCGAGCTTGGAGTCCTTGGCCAGTTCCCAACGGCTGTCCAGCAGCGAGCCGCGCCCGGCGTTGGCGATGGCCTCGCGGTACAGGTCCTGGCGGAACAGCTCGTAGGTGCGCGGCGAGGCCGGGTCCGGGGCCTGCGCGGCGGCCTCCGCGCGCTCGCGCTCGGCCAGCTCCTGCAGCTGGCTGGCCTGCTCGGCGATCTGGTCGGCCTCCTGCGCCCGGGGCGCCTGGTAGCCGAGCGCGGCGTCGTAGCAGGCCAGGCGCTGCGGCCCGGAGGCGATGGCCAGGCAGGCCTCGGCGGTGGCCGGGCGGGCGGTGATCTCCTGCGCCGCCAGCGGCGGGGCGAGGAGGGCGGGCGCCAGCAGCAGCGCCCGCGGAAGCAGGGTGCGGTTGTCCATGCGAACTCCGACGGGCTGGGTTTCAGAAGAACCAGGCCAGGATGAACAGGCCGAGCATGGCGAAGGCCAGCGCCAGCTTCAAGGCTGCCCCGAGCAGCAGGCCCAGCCAGGTGCCCAGGCCCACCCGCGCGGCCCGCGGCAGGTCGCGCACGTGCCACAGCTCGCCGAGCAGGGCGCCGATGAACGGGCCCAGCACCAGTCCGGGCAGGCCGAAGGCCAGGCCGACCAGGGCACCCAGGGCCGCACCCCATACCGCCAGCGGTCCGGCGCCGACGCGGCGGGCGCCGAGGGCGGCGGCCAGGAGGTCCACGGCCAGCGACAGCGCGGTCAGCAGGCCCAGCACCACCAGTGTGCCGGCGCCGATGCGCTGGAAGTCCCCGGCCCAGGCGGCCAGCAGCATCCCCCCGAACACCAGCGGCAGCCCCGGCAGGGCGGGCAGGATGACTCCGGCCAGGCCGACGGCCACCAGCAGGGCGGCCAGGATGTAGAGCAGGGTGGTCGGGTCCATCGGGCCTCCGGGAAAGGGGCCGTACGGCCCCGTCCGGGGGCTTGCCGGCCACGTTTGCATTTGACCTGAACGAGGGGTAAGTTTGGGCTCGCTGCGCTTGGCAAGGTCACCGTGAACCGTGGCCTGATGCGGCAGGTCCCAGAGACGGTCCGCTACATCGTTACACCTCGCGTACTCCTTGCAACCAGCCGCCGCGGCAGCGGCGTAACCACCACCCAGCAACAGTTCGAGGAGTAGCAGTAATGGCAGAGCGCGAGACCGGCACCGTCAAGTGGTTCAACGACGCCAAGGGATTCGGCTTCATCAGCCGTGAGAACGGCGAGGACGTGTTCGTCCACTTCCGTGCCATCCAGATGCAGGGTTTCAAGAGCCTCAAGGAAGGCCAGAAGGTGACCTTCACCGTCGTCCAGGGCCAGAAGGGCCTGCAGGCCGACGCCGTGCAGACCGCCTGATTCCCGTCGAACCGGTGTACCGGAACGGCCCGCGCAAGCGGGCCGTTCCCTTTTGCACGCCTGCTCAGCGCAGGACCACGCGGCCGTTGACCACGCGCACGTAGGTGTTCTCGCGGATGCCGCCCAGATCGCGCTGGTTGATCACCACGGTGCGGCCGTCATCCATGCGCACGTGGATGTTGTAGGTGTCGTCCGTCACCCGGTTCTGGATGGCGTTGCCGGCCGCGGCGCCGGCGGCGGCGCCGGCCACGGTGGCGATGTTCTGGTTGCCCCTGCTGCCGCCGGTGCGGTCGGAGATCTCGCGGCCGGCGACCGCGCCGACGATGCCGCCCAGCACGGCGCCGGTCGCCGAGGGTGCGGTGCGGCCCGAGGCCACGGTCTCGATGCGGGTGACGATGCCGCAGTCGGCGCAGGCGGTCGGCGCGGACGGATAGGACGTTCCGTAGTTGCCGTAGCCGCCGTAGTTCGGGGAAGTGGTGCTGCAGCCGGCCAGGGCCAGGGTGCCGATGGCGGCGACGCAGAGCAGGCGGGACTTCATGGCGTTTCTCCTCGTTGGATGATGCCGATGGAAGCCGGTGCGCTCGGGCAGCGGATCCATGGGACGCATCGTCCGGCGTGGCGCGTGAATGGCGCGCCAACCGCGCGCCGTGGCGGCGCGCGGCGGGAAACCCGTCCCGGGGTTACCTGAAGTCGGCGTGGCAGGCCTTGCAGCCTTCGCCGATGCGCTTGACCGTGTCGTTCAGCTGCGCGCAATCGGCCGGCGGCGCGGCCAGCGCCTGGTCCAGGGTGGCGCGCATGCTGCTGGCGGCGCCGGCGAAGCGGGCGTCGTCGCGCAGGCCCGGGAAGGCCGGCTCCAGGTCGTTGGCCAGCAGGCGCAGGGTCTGCAGCCGCGGCAGGGTGTCGGCGGTGGTGCAGCGGTTGGCCTGGGCGGCGTCGCGCAGCTGGCCGCTCTGGCGCGCCATCACCTGCATCAGCGCCTCCGGGAACGGATCCGTGCGGGCCTGCAGCGCACGCAGCAGCATCACTGCCGCCACCACGCCGACCACCAGGCCGACGACGAACACCACGAGGTAGCGGGAGGCGGAAGAGGGGCGGCGGGCGGCTTCCGGGCTGGCCATCGAACGGACTCCATGGGTGAAGGGATGCACATGATAGTGGGGCGGCGGGGGCGATGGAGTCCGGGCCGCACCGATGGCGCGGCGGCTGCGCCGGGGCCGCGCGCCGGGTACCATTGCGCGCCATGCCCGCAGTCCGTCCCGCATCCGCGGCGCGCGCCGCCGCATTCCCGTCCGCGCACGCCTGTTCCCGTCCGCCGGAGCGCCGCCCATGAGTGCCCCCGCCGCGGTGGCGCTGCGCGCCGAACGCTTCTCCGGCATCGACCGGCTGTACGGGCGCGGTGCGGTGGAGGCCCTGGCCCGGTGCCGGGTGGTGGTGGTCGGCCTGGGCGGGGTCGGCTCGTGGATCGCCGAGGCGCTGGCGCGCTCGGCGGTGGGCGCGCTGGAACTGGTGGACGCCGACGATCTGTGCCTGTCCAACACCAACCGCCAGCTGCCGGCGCTGGACGGGCAGTACGGGCGCAACAAGGCCGAGGCCATGGCCGAGCGTTGCCGCGCCATCAATCCCACCGTCCAGGTGAGGCCGGTGCAGGCCTTCCTCACCGCTTCCAACCTGGAGGAGCTGCTGGGCGGCCGCCCGGACCTGGTGATCGACGCCTGCGACAGCTTCCGCACCAAGGTGGAGGCCATCGCCTGGTGCCGGCGGCGCAAGCAGCCGGTCCTGACCATCGGCTCGGCCGGCGGACGCACCGACCCGACCCTGGTGCGCGTGCGCGACCTTTCGCGCACCGAGCACGACGCCATGCTCGCCCTGGTGCGCAAGAAACTGCGCGGAGAGTTCAATTTCCCGAAGAACCCGCAGCGCTATTTCGGTGTGCCGGCGGTGTACTCGCTGGAGAACGTCAAGTACCCGCAGCCGGACGGCAGCGTGTGCGGCCTGCGCCCGCAGCTGGGCGCGGACGCGGCGCTGAAGCTGGACTGCGGCACCGGCCTGGGCGCGGCCACCCACATCACCGGCACCTTCGCCTTCGCCGCGGTGGGCAAGGCCCTGGAGATGCTGCTGCGCGGGCGCCAGGCCGCCTGACCGCTCAGGCCGCCGGCGGCGGCAGGCCGAACAGGCGCTCGGCGTTGGCGGAGGTCGCCCGCGCGATGTCCTCCGGCGCCTGGCCGCGCAGCGCCGCCACCGTCTCCAGCACGAAGCGCAGCCGCGCCGGTTCGTTGCGCCGGCCGCGGATGGCGCTGTCCGGCTGGTCCGGGGCGTCGGTCTCCAGCAGCAGGAACTCCAGCGGCATGGCCGCCACCAGGCCGCGCAGGCGTCTGGCGCGCTCGTAGGTCAGCGGCCCGCCCAGGCCGATCAGGAAGCCGAGCCGCCACAGCTGCCGGGCCTGCTCGGGACTGCCGGAGAAGCTGTGCACCACGCCGCGCAGGCGGCCGCTGTGGCCGTCCACGCGGCGGATGGTGGCGATCACCGCGTCCACCGCGCGGCGCGCGTGCACGATCACCGGCAACCCGGTCTCGCGCGCCAGGCGCAACTGGCCTTCGAAATAGCGCTGCTGTGCCTCCGGGTCCAGGCCTTCCACGTGGTAGTCCAGGCCGCATTCCCCCACCGCCACCGGCTTCTCGCGTTCGATCCACGTGGCCAGTTCGTCCAGGTGTTCCGGGCGGTGCGCGTCCAGGTACATCGGGTGCAGGCCGTAGGCCGGGTACAGGCCCGGATGCGCGCGGCAGACCCCGCGCAGCTTCGGCCAGCCGGCCGCGTCCACCGCCGGCACCACCTGGCGGACCACCCCGGCCTCGACCGCGCGCCGCACCACCTCGTCCCGGTCCGGGTCGAACTCGGCCGCGTCGAGGTGGCAGTGGCTGTCCACCAGCAGCATGGCTCAGCGGCGTTCGGGCAGGGGCGGCGGCGCCTTGCGCTGCTTCCAGTTGGCCAGCAGCAGCGTGCCCAGGCCCAGCACGATTTCGTCCACGAACGGCAGGGGATCGAACGGCCACAGCACGCTGATGGCGAAGGCCACCGCGGTCAGCTTGAACAGGGTCGGATAACGCAGGCCGCGCGCCCATTCCAGGAACGGCAGCAGCAGGGGATTGGCCATGTCGGGCCTCGCCGGAAAACCGACGGAAAAGCTACCACGTGGCGGGTGTGCGCAGGCCGTGCGCGGAGTCATGCCCGCGTTCAGCTTCGCCGTGGTGGAATCACGCCGGAAAATTGACGGAGCGGGAGGGTCCCGCAAGGAGCACGGCCATGAAACAAGCCACGACTGCCCTGGTTGCGGTAGGCGCGCTGCTGGTAGGCGGTATCGCCACTGCGGCCTTCATCAACAACCGCGACAAGGGCACCGAACCGGCCGCGCTGGCGCCGCCTTCGGCCGAGGCCGGCCTGGCCGTGGACGATGCCGCCAGCGGCGACGAGCTGCGTCCGGGCGGCCTGGACTACGCGGAGATCCTCGCCGTCGAGCCGGTGACCGAGAAGGAGAAGGTCTATGCCACCGTGATCGGCAGCGAGCCGGTGCGCGAGACCACCCAGACCACCGTGCCGCGCGAGGTCTGCGAGGACGTGGTGGTGCAGGAGCGCCTGCCCGAGCGCGACGGCAACGTCGGCGGCACCGTGGCCGGCGCCGTGATCGGCGGTGTGCTGGGCAACCAGATCGGCGGCGGCAAGGGCAAGAAGGTCGCCACCGCGGCCGGCGCCATCGCCGGTGGCGTGATCGGCAACCAGGTGGACAAGCGCCACGAGGGCGGCCGGGTGGTCACCCGCACCGAGCGGCAGTGTCACACGGTCAGCGAGGTGTCCGAGTCCACCCGCGTGACCGGCTACAACGTGACCTACCGCAACGCCGACGGCACCACCGGCACCATGCGCATGGCCAGCAAGCCCGGCGAGCGCATCGCCATGGGCACCCAGGACAAGGTGGTGGCCTGGGACGTGACCTACCGTTACCAGGGCCAGGAGGGCAGGGTGCGTCTGGCCGAGAAGCCGGATTCGGACCGCCTGCCGGTGGTGGACGGCAAGGTCGTCCCCGCCGCCGCGGTGGTGGACGCCGGAAGCGGCAGCCGGCAGTAGGCCCGGCAGTACGCCACGGAATGGAAGGCCGGCCCCCAGCCGGCCTTCTTTTTGCCCGTCCTGCGCAGGCCGATGGGCACTGCCTAAATCGCCGCACGGGCCGATACAATCGCCGCTTCCTTCCAACCTGTGAACCGAGCGCCATGGCCCTGTCCCCGTACGACCTGTTCGACATCCGCTCCCAGCTCAGCGAGGAGGAGCGAGCCGTGCAGGAGACCGTGGCGCGGTTCACCAACGAACGGGTGCTGCCGATCATCGGCGAGTGCTTCGACCAGGGCCGCTTCCCGAAGGAGCTGGTCCCGGAGATCGCCTCGCTGGGCCTGCTGGGTTCCTCGCTGCCTGAGGAGTACGGCTGCGCCGGCCTCAACGCGGTCAGCTACGGCCTGATCTGCCAGGAGCTGGAGCGCGGCGACAGCGGCCTGCGCAGCTTCGTCAGCGTGCAGTCCTCGCTGTGCATGTACCCGATCTACGCCTACGGCTCGGAGGAGCAGCGCCGGCAGTGGCTGCCGCGCATGGCCGCCGGCGAGGTGATCGGCTGCTTCGGCCTGACCGAGCCGCACGGTGGTTCCGACCCGGCCAACATGAAGACGCACGCCCGCAAGGACGGCGGCGACTGGGTGATCAACGGCTCCAAGATGTGGATCACCAACGGCAACCTGGCCGACATCGCCATCGTCTGGGCGCAGACCGACGAGGGCATCCAGGGCTTCATCGTGGAGAAGGGCACGCCCGGCTTCACCGCCCAGGAGATCAAGCACAAGATGAGCCTGCGCGCCTCGGTGACCAGCGCCCTGTACTTCGACAACGTGCGCGTGCCCGAGGCCAATCGCCTGCCCAACGTCAAGGGCCTCAAGGGTCCGCTGGGCTGCCTGACCCAGGCCCGCTACGGCATCACCTGGGGCCCGATCGGCGCGGCCATCGCCTGCCTGGACGAGGCCCTGAACTACAGCAAGGAGCGCGTGCTGTTCGGCCGCCCGGTGGCCGCCACGCAGAGCGCGCAGATCAGGCTGGCCGACATGGCCCGCCGCATCACCCTGGCGCAGCTGCTGAGCCTGCAGCTGGGCCGGCTGAAGGACGCCGGCACCATGCAGCCGCAGCAGGTCTCGCTGGCCAAGTGGAACAACTGCCGCATGGCCATCGACATCGCCCGCGAGTGCCGCGACCTGCTGGGCGGCGCCGGCATCACCACCGAGCACGTGGCCATCCGCCACGCGCTGAACATGGAGTCGGTGATCACCTACGAGGGCACCGAGACCGTGCACCAGCTGGTGATCGGCCGCGAGCTGACCGGCATCAACGCCTTCTGACGCGGTCCGGGCCCGCTTCCGTCGCGACGGACGGCCGGCAGGCCGCCGGCGCGGCGGACGACCTGTGGGGGAGGCAGGAATGGACGTGACCGCACCGCAACTGGAGGCGCCGCGCCTTCTGCTGTGCCTGCCGCGGCAGGAGGACTTCGAGGCGTGGGCCGCGTTCATGGCCGACGCGGAGGCCACCGCGCACATCGGCGGCGTCCAGCCGCGCGCGCAGGCCTGGCGCGGCCTGGCGACGGTGGTCGGGGCCTGGCAGCTGCGCGGCTACGCGATGTTCTCGGTGGTCGAGAAGGCCACCGGTGAATGGGTCGGCCGGGTCGGCCCCTGGCAGCCGGAAGGCTGGCCCGGGGCCGAGGTGGGCTGGGGCATCGTGCGCAGCCGCTGGGGCCGGGGTTACGCCACGGAAGCGGCCACGGCCTGCCTGGACTGGGTCTTCGACGTGCTCGGCTGGGACGAGGTCCTCCACGTCATCGGCCCGGGCAACGAACGTTCCATGCGGGTGGCCGCGCGGCGGGGCTCGCGCTTCCTGCGCAGGGGCCGGCTGCCCGGGCCGCTGCACGGGCGGCCGGTGGAGCTGTGGGGACAGACCCGCGCGCAGTGGCGCGCACGCCGGGAGCAGGGCGCATGATCACCGTCCACGGCATGTCCATGTCCGGCAACTGCCACAAGGTGCGCCTGGCACTGGAGCAGCCGGGCCGGCCGTACCGCTGGGTCGAGGTGGACGCCGCCCGCGGCGGCGCCCGCAGCCCGGAGTTCCTCGCCCTCGACCCCGGCGGCAAGGTGCCGCTGCTGCTGCAGCTGGACGACGGCCGCCTGCCGGCGGAGTCCAACGCCATCCTGTGCTGGCTGGCCGGAGGAACGCCGCTGCTGCCGGCCGATTCCTGGCAGGGCGCGCAGGCGCTGCGCTGGCTGTTCTTCGAGCAGTACAGCCACGAGCCGTACATCGCCGTGGCCCGCTTCATCCGCGGCTGGACGCCGCCCGGTCCGCCTCGCCGCGCCGGACTGCCGCGCCTGCACGAGCGCGGCCGGCAGGCGCTGGGCCTGATGGAATGCCACCTGCAGGACACCGACTGGTTCACCGGCCGGGCCTGCGGCGTGGCCGACATCGTCCCTGTTCGCCTGCATCCACTGCGCGGCCGACGGCGGCTTCGACCTGTCCGCATGGCCGCGCATCGGCGCCTGGCTGGCGCGCGTGCGCGCCACGCCCGGCTTCGTGCCGATGCCGCCAACGATCCCGAAGCGGCGGCCCGCTTCGCCCAGAACCCGTGAATCCCGGAACCAACGCATGAACGCTCCCGCCATCCCCGCCTGGAAGAAAGGCGTCAACCGCGCCGAAATCTGCGACCGCAACTTCATCGAGGCGGTGCGCGCCTGGGACGGTACCCCGCGCCCGCGCCCGCGCGACGAGGCGCCGGTGCTGCCGGGCAGCGCCCTGGACGCGCGCGGCTTCCGGGAGCTGTTCGAGTCGCAGCTGATCAGCCGCCACCTGGACCTGATGGCACGCGTGCTGCGCGTGCAGAACAAGGTCTTCTACACCATCGGCTCCAGCGGCCACGAGGGCAACGCCATGGTGGCGCGGCTGACCCGCCACACCGACCCGGCGTTCCTGCACTACCGCAGCGGCGGCTTCATGGCCGAGCGCTTCCGCAAGCTGCCGGGGATGGACCCGGTGATGGATTCGGCGCTGAGCTTCGCCGCCAGCGCCGAGGACCCGGCCTCCGGCGGCCGCCACAAGGTCTGGGGCAGCAGGCCGCTGTGGGTGCTGCCGCAGACCTCGACCATCGCCTCGCACCTGCCCAAGGCGCTGGGCACGGCCATCGCCATCGAGCAGGCGCGGCGCATCGGCCACGCCCTGCCGGTGCCGGCCGACAGCATCGTCATCTGCTCCTTCGGCGACGCCTCGGCCAACCACGCCACCGCGCAGACCGCGTTCAACGCCGCGGCCTGGACCGCCTACCAGAAGCTGCCGGCGCCGGTGCTGTTCGTGTGCGAGGACAACGGCATCGGCATCTCGGTCAAGACCCCCGACGGCTGGATCGCCAACCGCTTCCGCAACATGCCGGGCCTGGACTACTTCTTCGCCGACGGCCTGGACCTGGCCGAAGGCTACGCCCAGGTGCAGGCGGCGGTGGAACATTGCCGCAACACCCGCCGGCCGACCTTCCTGCACCTGCGCACCACCCGCATCATGGGCCACGCCGGCACCGACTTCGAGATCGAGTGGCGCCCGCTGGAGGAGCTGCTGGCGGTGGAGGCCACCGACCCGCTGCTGCGCAGCGCGGCCATCGCCCTGGAGTCCGGCCTGTACACCCGGGACGAGCTGCTGGAGCAGTACGAGGCCATCCGCCGCCGCTGCTTCGCCGCGGCCGAGGAGGCCGACCGCCGACCCAAGCTGACCACCCTGGAGCAGGTGATGGCGCCGCTGGCGCCGTACACCCCGGACAAGGTCAAGGCCGAGGCCGAGCGCGCCGACTACGCCGAACGCCGCCTGCAGGTGTTCGGGGGCGAGGACCGCCTGCCGGAGAAGCTGCCCCCCCGCCACCTGGCCATCCAGATCAACCAGGCCCTGCACGACCTGATGGCCAAGTACCCGGAGATGCTGCTGTTCGGCGAGGACGTGGCGCAGAAGGGCGGCGTCTACACGGTGACCAAGGGCCTGTACAAGGCCTTCAAGGGCAACCGCGTGTTCAACACGCTGCTGGACGAGACCATGATCCTGGGCCTGGCGCAGGGCTACGCCAACATGGGCATGCTGCCGATCCCGGAGATCCAGTACCTGGCGTACTTCCACAACGCCTGCGACCAGATCCGCGGCGAGGCCTGCTCGCTGCAGTTCTTCAGCAACAACCAGTACGCCAACCCGATGGTGGTGCGCATCGCCGGCCTGGGCTACCAGCGCGGCTTCGGCGGCCACTTCCACAACGACAACTCGATCACCGCCCTGCGCGACATCCCCGGCCTGGTGGTCGGCTGCCCCAGCCGCGGCGACGACGCGGCCACCATGCTGCGCACGCTGGCCGCGCTGGCCAGGGTGGACGGCCGTGTGACCGTGTTCCTCGAGCCGATCGCCCTGTACATGACCAAGGATCTGTACGAAGCCGGCGACGGGCAGTGGCTGTTCCCGTATCCGGCGCCGGACCAGGCCATGCCGCTGGGCGAGGGTCGGGTGTACGGCGAGGGCAACGATGACCTGGTCATCATCACCTACGGCAACGGCGTGCCGATGAGCCTGCGCGCCGCGCGCCGCATCGAGGCCCGGCACGGCTGGAAGGTGCGGGTGGTGGACCTGCGCTGGCTGGTGCCGCTGAACGAGAAGTTCATCCACCAGCAGGCGGCCAGTGCCAGGCGCCTGCTGATCGTGGACGAGGGCCGCCGCAGCGCCGGCGTGGGCGAGGGCGTGATCACCGCGATCATCGAGGGCGGCTTCGGCGCCCGCCCGTTCCGCCGCGTGGTCGGCGCCGACACCTACACCCCGCTGGCCGGGGCCGCCTTCCTGGTGATCCCGGGCGAGGACGACATCGTCGCCGCCGCCGACGGGCTGACCGGCTGACGCCGGCCGGGCGGAGCGGGCGCGCCTCCCCGCCGCGGCGGGCCGCCTTCACCCGGCGCCCGCGCCCGCCCGCCTAGCCTCCATGGCTCGGTTCCCAAGGGAGCAGGATCATGGACAAGCGCACCATCGCCGTATTCGTCGGCAGCCTCCGCAAGGATTCGTACAACCGCCAGCTGGCGCGCGCGCTGGAACGGCTGGCCGAGGACCGGCTGCGGTTCGACTACGTCGACATCGGCCGGCTGCCCTTCTACAACCAGGACCTCGACGGCGATTACCCGCCCGGGGGCGTGGCGCTGAAGCGGCAGGTCCGCGGCGCCGACGCGGTGCTGTTCGTCACCCCGGAATACAACCGCTCGGTGCCGGGCGTGCTCAAGAACGCCATCGACCTGGCCTCGCGCCCGTACGGGGACAGCGCCTTCGCCGGCCTGCCGGCGGCGGTGATCGGCGCCTCCCCCGGGGCCATCGGCACCGCCCTGGCCCAGCAGCACCTGCGCAACATCCTGTCCTACCTGGACATGGCGGTGATGCCGCAGCCGGAGGCGTACATCCAGTTCGAGGACGGGCTGGTGGATGCCGACGGCCGCGTCACCCGCCAGGACACCCGCGAGTTCCTCGAGGACTTCGTGGACCGCTTCGTCAACTGGATCAGCCTGCAGCGCGGCTGAGGACGCTCAGCCCGGCCGCAGCTGGGCCAGGCCGGCACGCAGGCGCTCCAGCGGCGAGGGATCCACCGGGCCGGCATCGGTCAGCACCGCGGCCAGGGCGCGGCGGAACGGCGGCAGGCCGCCGCTGGCGCGCAGCACCGCACCGCGCAGCCAGCGTGCCGGCAGCGCGTCGTTGGTGTACAGCCCGACCACGGCGCGGGTGGCCTGGAACAGCGGCCAGCAGCCCAGGCGGTGGCGGCGCTCGTAGCGCTCCAGCAGTGCCGGGTCGCCCGGGTCGCGGCCCTGGGCCAGGGCGGTGGCGGCCAGGTCGGCGAGCCTCTCCACGCTGGCCAGGCCCAGATTGAAGCCGTGCGCGGTCACCGGGTGCATGCCCACCGCGGCGTCGCCGGCCAGGGCGAAGCGGGTGCCCACGAAGCGCCGCGCCCAGGTGGCCACCAGCGGATAGAGGTGGCGGGTGCTGGCCAGCTCGACCACCCCCAGGCGGCCGTCGTAGCGGCGCTCCAGCTCGGCGGCGAAGCTGGCCTCGTCGGTCGTGGCCAGGCGCCGGGCCTCCTCGCCGGGCAGGGTCACCACCGCGCCGGCCACGTACTCCGACAGGGGCAGCAGGGCCAGGGTCTGACCCAGGCCGAACCACTCCCAGGCCGCGTGGTTGTGGGGCAGGGTGTGGCGGATCCGGCACACCAGCATGCTGCGGCCGAAGTCATGCAGATCGGCCGGGATGCCCATGGCGCGCCGGGTCTCGGAGAAGCGGCTGTCGGCGGCCACCAGCAGCCGCGCCTGCAGGCACAGGCCATCCTCCAGCTCCACGCTGGCGGCGTGCGCGTCGGCGTGCACCGAGCGGACCCTGGCCGGGGCCAGCAGTTCGATCCCCGGGGTCTCCTGCACCGCCAGCCAGGCCGCGCGGCGGATCAGGTGGTTGGCCACCAGGTTGCCCAGCCGATCGCCGCCGTCGGCGGCCACGCGCAGCTCGTGCGGCAGGTCGCGGTCCATGACCCGGGCGGTGCGCAGCGGATGGACCTCGGCGGCGGGGATGTGCTGCCACACGCCCAGTTCCTCCAGCAGCCGGACCGAGGCGTGGGTCAGGGCGATCTCGCGGCCGTCGAAGGCCGGCTCGGCCAGGGCGGCCGGCGGCTGGCGTTCGACCAGGGCCACGCGCAGCCCCTGCAGGGCCAGGGCACGGGCCAGGCACAGGCCGACCGGACCGGCGCCGACGATGGCGATGTCGTGGTGCATCGGACGCTCCTCGCTGGTACGGACCGGGCCAGTCTAGGCCGCGGCGCGTGGTCGTCCCCTGATCCTGGTCAAGCCGCGCCCGGCGCAGTCCGGCCGGCCGGGCGGCCCGGCGGCTATACTGCACCGTCCGACCCTGCACGGCGGAGCGGGCTGCCATTGCGAATCAGGCACTTGCAGCGCATTCCGCACAATCCGCATCACTTCCGGTGGCGCCCAGCGCCGCGACACCCCGGGAACCGACCGACGCATGCGCCTTTCCACGATCAAGCTGTCCGGTTTCAAGTCCTTCGTCGACCCGACCACGTTGCACCTGCCGACCAACATGACCGGCATCGTCGGTCCCAACGGCTGCGGCAAGTCCAACATCATCGACGCGGTGCGCTGGGTGATGGGCGAGAGCTCGGCCAGCCGCCTGCGCGGCGACTCGCTGACCGACGTGATCTTCTCCGGTTCGGCCACGCGCAAGCCGGTGTCGCAGGCCACGGTCGAGCTGATCTTCGACAACTCCGACCACACCATCACCGGCGAGTACGCCGCCTACAACGAGATCTCGGTCAAGCGCACGGTCAGCCGCGACGGCCAGAGCAGCTACTACCTCAACGGCACCAAGTGCCGCCGCCGCGACATCACCGACCTGTTCCTCGGCACCGGCCTGGGCCCGCGCAGCTACTCGATCATCGAGCAGGGCATGATCAGCCAGATCATCGAGGCCCGGCCTGAGGAGCTGCGCGTGTACCTGGAGGAGGCGGCCGGCATCTCCAAGTACAAGGAGCGGCGCCGCGAGACCGAGAACCGCATCCGCCACACCCGCGAGAACCTGGACCGCCTCAACGACCTGCGCGAGGAGGTGGACAAGCAGCTGGAGCACCTGCGCCGGCAGGCGCGCCAGGCCGAGCAGTACCAGGCGCTTGCGGCCGAGCGCAAGGCCAGGGACGCCGAGTGGAAGGCGCTGCAGTACCGCGAACTGGACCGGCAGCTGCAGGCCCTGCGCGAGCGCCTGGCGCAGGAGGAGACCAGGCTGGAGCAGATCATCGCCGGCCAGCGCGAGGCCGAGCGCGAGATCGAGACCGGCCGCGTGCGCCGCGAGGAGGCCGCCGAGGCGCTCAACCGCGCCCAGGCCGAGGTCTACCAGGTCGGCGGCGTGCTGGCCCGGATCGAGCAGCAGATCCAGCACCAGCGCGAGCTGGCCGACCGCTTGCACAAGGCCCGCGACGAGACCGCCTCCGCGCTGGAGGAACTGGACCGCATGATCCAGGACGACCAGGCCAGGCTCGAGGCCCTGACCGCCGCGGTGGCCGAGGCCGAGCCGCGCCTGGAGCAGCTGCGCGAGGACGACGAGCTCAGGCAGGAGGCCCTGCGCGAGGCCGAGGCCGCGCTGGCCGACTGGCAGCAGCGCTGGGAGGCGCATGGCCGCGAGGCCGCCGAGGCCGCGCGCGCCGGCGAGGTCGAGCGCACCCGCGTGGACTACTTGGACCGCCAGGCGATGGAGGCCGAGCGCCGCCGCGAGGCGCTGGCCGCCGAACGCGCCGGCCTGGACCTGGAGGCGCTGGCCCAGGCCTACGAGCAGGCGCAGATCGAGCACGAGACCCGGCGCACTGCGCTGGAGGGCCTGAACGAGCAAGTCGAATCGCGCAAGCAGGCCGTGGCCGGGCTGCAGGAGCAGCAGCGGACCACCCAGGCCGAGCTGGCCGAGGTGCGCAAGCAGGCCCAGGCCGCGCGTGGCCGCCTGTCCTCGCTGGAAGCCCTGCAGCAGGCCGCGCTGGGCCAGGAGCAGGGCGCGGCCATGGCCTGGCTGAAGGCGCGCGGGCTGGATTCGGCCGCGCGCGTGGGCGAGCGCCTGCAGGTTGAGGAAGGCTGGGAGAACGCCGTCGAAAGCGCGCTGGGCCAGCTGATCGAGGGCGTGCTGGTGGAGGCGCCGGAGACGCTGGTGGAGGCCCTGGCCGACCTGGGCGAGGGCCGCATCGCGCTGGTGGCCGACGGCGAGGGCGAGGGTGCCTTCGCGCCGGCCTCGCTGGCGGCCAGGGTGCGCGGCCCGCTGGCGATCCGCCGCCTGCTGGCGCGCCTGCACGCTGCCGAGGACCTGGCCGCCGCGCGCGCGCTGCTGGCCCAGCTGCCCGAGGGCGACTCGGTCATCACCCGCAACGGTGAACGCCTGGGCGAGGGCTGGGTGCGCGTGTCCCGCCAGGGCGCGGCCCGCCAGGGCGCGCTGCTGCGCGAGCGCGAGATCCAGGCCCTGCGCGCCTCCATCGAGGAGCTGCAGCAGCGCGAGGCGGAGCTGGAGGATCGCCTGGCCGGCCTGCGCGACCAGCTGCTGGCCGCCGGGCAGCAGCGCGAGGACGCGCAGCGCCAGCTGTACCTGGCGCACCGCGGCGTGTCCGAGCTGGCCGGCCAGCTGCAGAGCCAGCAGGGCCGCCTGGACACCGCCCGCCAGCGCATCGAGCGCATCGAGGCCGAGCTGGCGCAGCTGGCCGAGACCCTGGACACCAGCCGCGAACAGGCCCGCCAGGCGCGCTCGCGCCTGGAGGAGGCGGTCACCCGCATGGCCGAGCTGGAGACCACGCGCCAGGCCCTGGAGGCCGAGCGCCGCCGGCTCACCGAGGCGCGCGACCTGGCCCGCGACGCCGCCCGCGCCAGCCGCGAGGCCACCCACGCCCTGGCCCTGAGCCTGGAGTCGCAGCGCGCCCAGATCGCCTCGCTGACCCAGGCACTGCAGCGCATGGCCGCCCAGCGCGGGCAGCTGGACTCACGCCTGGGCGAGCTGGCCGCGCAGCTGAGCACCGGCGACTCGCCGATCCAGGCCCTGGAGGCCGAGCACCAGGCCGCGCTGGCCGAGCGCGTGCGCGTGGACCGCGTGCTGGCCGAGGCCCGCTCGGTGCTGGAAGGGATCGACAACGAGCTGCGCGCGCTGGAGCAGACCCGCCACCAGCGCGACGAGCAGGCCCTGGCCCAGCGCGAGCGCATCGCCCAGCGCCGCCTGGAGCAGCAGGCGCTGCAGCTGAAGGCCGAGCAGCTGGTGGAGGCGATCACCGCCGACGGCCTGGTGCTGGAGGATGTGATGAACACGCTGCCCGAGGTCGCCGACCCTGCGCAGTGGGAGCAGGCCGTCGCCCAGATCGACGCGCGCATGCGCCGCCTGGAGCCGGTCAACCTGGCCGCGATCCACGAGTGCGGCGAGGCCGAGCAGCGCAAGCAGTACCTGGACTCGCAGCACGCCGACCTGACCGCGGCGCTGGAGACCCTGGAGGAGGCCATCCGCAAGATCGACCGCGAGACCCGCGGCCGCTTCAAGGATACCTTCGACCGGGTCAACTCCGGCCTGCAGGCGCTGTACCCGCGCCTGTTCGGCGGCGGCCATGCCTATCTGGAGCTGACCGGCGAGGACCTGCTGGACACCGGCGTGGCGATCATGGCCCGCCCGCCGGGCAAGCGCGTGTCCAACATCTCGCTGCTGTCCGGCGGCGAGAAGGCGATGACCGCGGTGGCGCTGGTGTTCGCCATCTTCCAGCTCAACCCCGCGCCGTTCTGCCTGTTGGACGAGGTGGACGCGCCGCTGGACGAGGCCAACGTCGGGCGCTTCACCCACATGGTCAAGGAGATGAGCGAGAAGGTGCAGTTCCTGTTCGTCAGCCACAACAAGGCGACGATGGAGGCGGCCGACCAGCTCTGCGGTGTGACCATGCGCGAGCCGGGCGTGTCGCGCCTGGTGAGCGTGGATCTGGAGGAGGCCGCGCGCCTGGCCGGCGCGGCCTGACCCCGGCACGCGCGCGGCGGCGCGGGGAAGGGCACGGCCCCTTTCCGCGCCGCCTCGTTTTTTGCCATGCTTGCCGCCCATGTATTGAGGCGGAGACCGGTTCCATGTCCGACATCGCCCTGCTGCGCATCGGCATCCTCGTGGTCGGCGTGCTGCTGATGGCCGCGATCTTCTGGTTCGGCCGCCCGCGCAAGGAGGCCCCGGTGCGCCGCCGCGAGTCGCCGGCCGCGGCGCCCGGGCCTGCGCGCCAGCGCCGCGAGCCCGCGCTGGAGGACGAAGCCGCCGCAGAGGAAGGCGCCGAACCGGCGCAGCCGGAGCTGGGCCTGCAGGAACCGGCGCCGGCACCTTCCACCAGCACCCTTGGCAAGCGCGAGAACCCGGACTTCGACAAGATCGTGTCGCTGTACGTGGCCGCGCGCGCCGGCCGCGTGCTGCGCGGCGAGGACATCGTGGTGGCCGCGGAGAAGACCGGCATGGTGTTCGGCCACATGAACGTGTTCCACCGCCTGGTGGAAGGCCACCCGGAGCGCGGTCCGGTGTTCAGCATGGCCAGCATCATCAAGCCCGGCAGCTTCGACATGGCCAACATCCACCAGATGGAGACGCCGGCCATCGCCTTCTTCCTGACCCTGCCGGCCCCGGTGCCCGCGCTGGACGCCTGGGAGAAGATGCTGCCGACCGTGCAGCGCGTGGCCGAGCTGCTGGACGGCGTGGTCCTGGACGAGAACCGCAATGCGCTGGGCCGCCAGCGCATCGCCCACATCCGCGACGAGCTGCGCGCCTACGCCCGCCAGCACGAAGCGCCGCCGCTGACCCGGGCACCGCGCTGGTAAGCGCGACCCGGGCGTGCCGGGGGGCGGTAACCGCGGCCGCCGCCGCGCGCCTGCCGTTCCCGGCGCGGCCACAGCGCCGGGATTAACATCGCCGCTCCCGAGCCCGCCCCCATCCGCAGGTC
>NZ_PDWK01000028.1 GCF_010093135.1 Pseudoxanthomonas taiwanensis
CCGACGGCAGCCGCAGGGGTGTATAAGGGACCGGCAGTCCACGGGCGGCGTTGAAGCGGTCGGCCGCCTCCGGCAGGGGCAGCCGGATGCGGAGCTTGTCCGGGCCTTCCATGGCGTAGTGGCGGGGTTGCTGCTGGATCAGCTGGATCACCGTGATCGGGTCCACGTTGGGCCTGGACTCGAACACGATCCGTCCGCCGGACTCCCCCAGCTCCAGCTTGCGGATGCCCAGGGCGTCGCACTGCCGCTTCAGCTCGGCGATGGCGAACATGTTCCTGACCGCGTCCGGCAGCAGGCCGAAGCGGTCGATCATCTCCACCTGCAGCTCGCGCAGCGCCGCGGCGTCGCGCGCACTGGAGATGCGCTTGTACAGGGTCAGGCGGGTGTGCACATCCGGCAGGTAGTCGTCCGGGATCAGCGCCGGCACGTTGAGCACCACCTCGGCCCCACGGCGCTCCTCGCCGGCGTCCAGGTCCGGAAGAGTGCCCTGGCGGATCGAGCGCACCGCCCGCTCCAGCAGTTCGGTGTACAGGGTGAAGCCGACCTCGGCCATCTGCCCGCTCTGTTCCTCGCCCAGCAGCTCGCCGGCGCCGCGGATCTCCAGGTCGTGGGTGGCCAGGGTGAAGCCGGCGCCGAGCTCGTCCATCGAGGCGATCGCCTCCAGGCGCTTCTCCGCGTCCGCGGTCATGGCGCGCCGGTCCGGCGGCACCAGCAGGTAGGCGTAGGCGCGGTGGTGCGAGCGGCCGACGCGGCCGCGCAGCTGGTGCAGCTGGGCCAGGCCGAAGCGGTCGGCGCGGTTGATGATGATGGTGTTGGCGTTGGGGATGTCGATGCCAGACTCGATGATGGTCGTGGCCAGCAGCACGTTGAAGCGCTGCTTCTGGAAGTCGAGCATCACCCGCTCCAGCTCGCGCTCGGGCATCTGCCCGTGGGCCACGCCGATACGTGCCTCCGGCACCAGCTCCTGCAGCTGCCTGCGCATGCGCTCGATCGTGTCCACGTCGTTGTGCAGGAAATACAGCTGGCCGCCGCGCGACAGTTCGCGCTGGAAGGCCTCGCGCAGCTGGTCGTCGTCCCACGGCATGATGAAGGTCTGCACCGCCAGCCGGTTCGGCGGCGGGGTGGCGATGATGCTCAGGTCGCGCAGGCCGGACATGGCCATGTTGAGCGTGCGCGGGATCGGGGTCGCGGTGAGGGTCAGCAGGTGCACGTTGGCGCGCAGCGCCTTCAGCGCCTCCTTCTGGCGCACGCCGAAGCGCTGCTCCTCGTCCACGATGACCAGACCCAGGTCCTTGAACTTCACGTCCGGCTGCAGCAGGCGGTGGGTGCCGACGATCACGTCGATCTCCCCGCGCGCCACCTTCTGCAGCTCGGCCTCGATCTCCTTCCTGCTCTTGAAGCGCGAGAGCACCTCGACCCGGATCGGCCAGTCGGCGAAGCGGTCGCGGAAGTTGCGGTAGTGCTGCTCGGCCAGCAGGGTGGTGGGCACCAGCACCGCCACCTGGCGGCCGGCGCTGGCCGCGGCGAAGGCGGCGCGCACCGCCACCTCGGTCTTGCCGAAGCCGACGTCGCCGCACACCACCCGGTCCATCGGCTGGCTGGACTGCAGGTCGCGCAGCACCGCCTCGATGGCGGCCAGCTGGTCGGGAGTCTCCTCGAACGGGAAGCCGGCGGCGAAGCCCTCGTACATGGCCCGGTCGATGTCCAGGGCCAGGCCGGCGCGGGCCTTGCGCCGGGCCTGGATCTCCAGCAGCTCGGCGGCCACGTCGCGGACCTTCTCCATGGCCTTGCGCTTGGCGCGCGTCCACTGCTCGCCGCCGAGCGAGTGCAGCGGGGCGGTCTCCGGCGAAGCGCCGGTGTAGCGGCTGACCAGGTGCAGCTGGGTGACCGGCACGTACAGCCGGTCGCCCTTGGCGTACTCGATCTCGAGAAACTCGCCGGGCATGCCGCCGATGTCCATGGCGACCAGACCGCGGTAGCGGCCGACGCCGTGGTCCTCGTGGACGATGGGCGCGCCCTCGGTCAGCTCGCCCAGGTCGCGGATGATCGCCTCCGGCTCGCGGCCGGCGCGGCGGCCGCGGCGCGGGCGCGGCGCGCGCTCGGGGAAGAGCTGGCGCTCGGTCAGCACCGCCAGCTGCGGCGCGTCCAGGGCGAAGCCGTCCTCCAGCGGCGCCACCGCCAGGGCAAAGCGCGCCTGGCTTTCCAGGAAGGCACGGAAGCCCGGCAGCACCTCCGGCCTCAGGTCGGCGGCCTGCAGCACCTCCAGCAGCGCCTCGCGGCGGCCGGGCGAGTCGGCGGCCACCAGCACACGGCCCGGATAGCTGGAAAGGAAGCCGCGCAGCGCCCCGCCGGCCCGCGGGTGGTCGGGGCCGGCCACCGGCAGCGTGGGCGCGGGCTGGTCGCCCAGGGCCACGGCGTCGGCGTGGCGCGCGTGTCCGGGGCCGCACCCCTCCACGCGTCCACCCTGGTTGAGGCGCTCGCGCAGCGCGTCCGGCGGCAGGTACAGGGCCTCCGGCGGCAGCACCGGATGCTCGACGTCGTGGCGGCGCTGCTCGTAGCGGTGGCGGGTCTGCTGCCAGAACGCGTCGGCATTGGCGCCGGCGCCGTCGGCCAGCACCGGCAGCACGTTCCCGGGCAGGTAGTCGAACAGGGTGGCGGTGCCCTCCGCGCCGTCGCGGCGCGGCGGGAAGAACAGCGGCAGGTAGTACTCGATGCCGGCCGGGGCGATGCCCGCCTTCAGGTCCTGGTACAGGGCGCTGCGCCGGGTGTCCAGGTCGAAGCGCTCGCGCAGCGCCTCCAGCACCCGGGCGATGCTGGCCTCGTCCATCGGCAGCTCGCGGCCGGGCAGCATGCGCACGGCCTCGGTGCGCTCCAGCGAGCGCTGGGTCTCCGGGTCGAAGCGGCGGATCGAGTCGATCTCGTCGTCCAGCAGCTCGATGCGCAGCGGCGCGTCGGCGCCCATCGGGAACACGTCCAGCAGGCCGCCGCGCACGGCGAAGTCGCCCGGGTCCAGCACCTGCGGGACGTTGCGGTAGCCGGCCGCCTCCAGGCGGCGCTTCTCCGCGTCCAGGTCCAGGCGCTGGCCGACCTTCAGGTCGAAGCTGTGGCCGGCGATGTAGCTGGTCGGCGGCAGCCGCTGCAGCAGGGTCTGCACCGGCACCACCACGATGCCGTGCTGCAGGCCGGGCATGCGCTGCAGCGCCGCCAGGCGCTGGCTGACGATGTCCGGGTGCGGGCTGAAGCGGTCGTAGGGCAGGGTCTCCCAGTCCGGGAAGGCCAGCACCGGCAGCGATCCGTCCCCGTCCAGCAGGGTGGCCAGGTCGGATTCGACCTGGTGCGCGCCCTGGTTGTCGCGGGCCACGTACAGCAGCGGTCCGGCATGGGCGCGGGCGGCCTGCACCAGGTGCCAGGCCAGCGCGGACGGGGAAGCGGGCGCACGCCACCAGGCGCGCGGCTGGCCGCGCCGGGGCAGCGGGGGAACGGCGGGGGAATGCTGGGGGGATGGCATGAACCCCCTATTGTACCCGCCAGTTTGGAAATGGACGGACCTGCGGGGTGGCGCGCACGCCGGGACTCAGTGCCCGCTCAGCTCCAGCACCTGGCGCACCAGCCCGGCCGGGACGCCCTCGGCCCCGGGCTCCGGGCTGAAGCCCATCGAAGCGGCCAGGTCCAGCATCGGCTGGTTGCCGGCAGGGATGTCGCCGTAGACCCGCTCGAGGCGGTGGGTGCGGGCCCACTTCCCCAGCTTCTGCAGCAGGTGGCGGCCCAGCCCCAGTCCCATCACGTGGCGGGCCAGGACGGTGGCCAGCTCCGCCTGGCGGGTGCCCGGCACGATCCGGACCCGGGCCAGGCCGGCGATCCCCGCCTCGCCCGCCGGCCGCGGCGAGGCACCGACCAGGACCAGCTCCTGCCGCGGGTCCGGGCGGACCAGGCGGGCGGCGGCCGCGTCGTCCAGGTCGCCGGTGGCGAAGCCGGCCCTGACCTCCTCGGGGCCGAGCAGGGGGAAGATGGCCTGGAGCGGCGGCGCGTCCTCGGGCCTGATCGGGCGGATCAGCAGGGTCCGCCGGGTGGGCAGCACGAACTGCTCGTGCCAGGGTGGAAGCCGGTTGCGTGGCATGGTCCGGATGTTCCCATGTTCGCGGCGGATGTGCACCGGGGGGCTGCTAGACTCCCCCGCGTCATCCACACGGGGAAGCATGCATGTCCGGCGGCGGTGATTCCACCCGGGCCATCTTCTTCGCCCTCGGGGCGAACCTGGCCATCGCCGCGTCCAAGGGGGTGGCTGCCTTCGTCACCGGTTCGGGCGCGATGCTGGCCGAGACGGTGCACTCGCTCGCCGACTGCGGCAACCAGCTGCTCCTGCTGCTGGGCATGCGCCAGGCGCGACGGCCGGTGTCGCCGGAGTACCCGCTGGGCTACGGCCGCGCCATCTACTTCTGGTCGTTCCTGGTGGCGGTGATGCTGTTCAGCGTCGGCGGCATGTTCTCGGTCTACGAGGGCGTGCACAAGCTGCGCCACCCCGAACCGCTGGACAACTGGGGCTGGGCGGTGGGCGTGCTGGCGTTCGCCATCGCCGCCGAGGGCGTGTCCATGCGCGCCTGCCTGCACGAAGTGGCCAAGGTGCGCGGCGGGCGTACGCTGTGGCAGTGGTTCCGCGAGAGCCGCCAGGCCGAGCTGGTGGTGATCTTCGGCGAGGACCTGGCCGCGCTGCTGGGCCTGACCCTGGCGCTGGCGGCGGTGCTGGCCGCGGTGGCCACCGGCAACCCGCTGTGGGACGCGCTGGGCACCATCGGCATCGGCCTGCTGCTGATCGTCGTCGCCGTGCTGGTGGCCATCGAGGTCAAGGCCATGCTGATCGGGCAGAGCGTGGACCCGCGCCTGCAGGAGCGCATCCGTGCCTTCCTCGAGCAGCGCCCGGAAGTGGAGCGGCTGCTGCACCTGATCACCCTGCAGCAGGGCAACGAGGTGCTGGTCTCGGTGCACGCGCGCATGCGCCAGGTGGACGATGGCCGCGCCATGCTGGCCGACATCGACCGCATCGAGCGCGAGCTCAAGCGCCAGTTCCCGGTGGTGCGCTGGAGCTTCTTCGAGCCCGAGGACGGCCCGTCCGGGGCCGCCTGACCGCTTGCCGCAGGCGCCGTGTCCGCGGCCGCCCGGGGGCGCCTTCCGGAGCCCGTGTCCGACGCGGTGCCCCCGCGATACGTCCCACCTGCGCCTCCAACGCACCTCCGCCGTGGCGCTGCAGCGCCGTGGCCGGACGCGTCTGTCGGATTCCCGAGGACGGCGCTTGCAGCGGACAAACGAGGGGGGCGAGCGTCAGGCCTCGCGCTTGATCCATTCCAGCCGGGTCGAGGCGCCGGCCCCGCCGAGCCGGTCGCGCAACGCCGGCAGGGCCGGGGCCAGCACCTGGTCGAACTTCCATGGCGGATTGACGAGGGCCATGCCGCTGCCGTTCAGGCGCAGCGGCGAGTCGTCCGGGCGCACCAGCAGCTCGGCCAGCAGCACCTGCCGCGCCGGCAGGGCGCGCAACGCGCGGAAGAACGGCGCCAGCTGGCGGCGCTGCTTGATCGGGTACCAGACCGCGCACATCCCCTGCGGCCAGCGCTCCAGCGCCTCGCGCACCGCCGCGGTCACCTGCGGGTATTCGGCCTCCTGCGCCTCGTAGGGCGGGTCGACCAGCACCAAGCCGCGGCCGAAGCGCCGGCCCTGGTGCCGGGGCGGCAGCAGGGCGCGCACCGCGGCGTAACCGTCGCGGGCGTGCACGGCCACGCGCGCATCGCCGGCGAACAGCGCCTTCAGCGCCGCGGCCTCCTCCGGCTGCAGTTCGCAGGCGGCCAGCCGGTCCTCGCCGCGCAGGGCCTGGGCGGCGAGCAGCGGCGAGCCCGGATAGACCTGCAGCCCGCCATCCGGGTTGAGCGCGGCCACCGCCTCCAGGTAGCGGGCCACGGCCGGCGGCAGGTCCACGGCGCCGGCCAGGCGCAGTACGCCGCCGGCGGCCTCGCCGGTGCGCCCGGCCTCTTCGCCCTGCAGCCGGTAGCGGCCGCGGCCGGCATGGGTGTCCAGCACGAAAAAGGGGCTGTCCTTGCGCCGCAGGGCGTCGAGCAGCGCCAGCAGGACGACGGGCTTGAGCACGTCGGCGTGGTTGCCGGCATGGAAGGCGTGGCGGTAGTTCATCCCGCCAGTTTAAGCGGCGCGGGGCTTCAGCCGGTGAGGTCGCGCGCGGCGCGGGCGGAATGTTCCAGGGCGTCCCTGCAATCCGGCCGTGCGCGCAGGCTTTCCACCCCCGCGCCCCGGCGGCGCGCGCCGACCCGGCCGCAGCTGGCCTGCAGGCGGTGCAGGCGCGCGCGCAGCGTCGCCAGGGCGCCGCTGCGCGCGCTGCGCAGCACTTCGGCGCGGGCCTCAGGCAGCTCGTCCAGGAACAGCCGGCGCAGGGCCTGCACGTTGCCCGGGTTGTGGTTGAGCGCGGCGGACGCGGCGGCGTTGTCCCAGTCGGGCAGGTCCATGGACTCGGCCAGGGCCGCGCGCAGGGCGTTGGACAGCTCGGCCGTGGACATCGGCTTGACCAGCACGTCGCGGAAGCCGGCCGCCAGCGCCGCGCCGCGCACGGCCGGATCGCGGTCGGCGGTGTGCGCCAGGGCCGGCGGCGCATCCCCGCAGTGCCCGCGCAGCTCCTGCAGCAGCTGCGCGCCGTTGCCGTCGGGCAGGGTCAGGTCGATCAGCCACAGGTCGTGGCGGCGCCTGGCGGCCTGTTGCAGCGCCTGCGTGCGGGTCGTGGCGGGGTCCACCTGCGCCGGCAGTGCCTCGACCACCGCGCGCAGGTAGGTCTGGGTGATCGCATCGTCCTCCACCAGGAGGACGCGGGGCGGACGAGTCGCGTCTCGCGGTTCCATGCGGCCGGTCTCCATGGACGGTTCCCTGTCGGCGGAAGCATCTTAGCGCTGCCGAGGGCCGGCGCCACATGAGCCCCGAAGGCGGGGGCGGACGGCGGCGGCGATCTGAGACAATGGCCGCCTGTTCCGTTTCCCCCGTTCCCTGCCACGTGGCCCGACTCGACCGTACCCCCTTCCAGGCCCGCATCCTCGACCTCAGCCACGACGGCCGTGGCGTCGCCCGCCGCGAGGACGGCAAGACCGTGTTCATCTCCGGCGCGCTGCCCGGCGAGACGGTGCTGGCCGAAGCCACCGCCCGCAGCCGCCGCTTCGACGAGGCCCGCACCCTCCAGGTGCTGGAGGCCTCGCCGGACCGGGTGGAGCCGCGCTGCCCGCACTTCGGCACCTGCGGCGGCTGCGTGCTGCAGCACCTGGACGAGGGCAGGCAGATCCTGGCCAAGCAGCACGTGCTGCTGGAGAACCTGGAGCGGATCGGCAGGGTCCAGCCGGGCGAGGTGCTGCCGCCGCTGACCACCTCCAGCTGGGGCTACCGGCGCAAGGGCCGCTTCTCGGTACGCCGGGTGAACAGGAAGGACCGGACCCTGGTCGGCTTCCGCGAGCAGGATCCGCGCTTCGTCGCCGACCTGCGCGAGTGCCACACCACCATCCCGCAGGTGGGCATGAAGATCGAGGCGCTGGCGGCGCTGGTGGACCGGCTGCAGGCGCGCGAGCACATCCCGCAGATCGAGTTCATCGCCGGCGACGGCCCGGTGGCCCTGACCGTGCGCCACCTGGTGCCGCTGGAGGAATCCGACCGCGCCGCGCTGGCGGCGTTCGGGCGCGAGCACGGCTTCGCCATCTTCCTGCAGCCCGGGGGCGTGGACAGCGTGCATCCGCTGGACCCGGGGCACGTGCCGGAGCTGGCCTTCCGCCTGCCGCAATGGAACGTGGAGCTGGCCTTCCAGCCGCTGGACTTCATCCAGGTCAACGGCCGCCTCAACGAGCTGATGATCGCCCGTGCCCTGGAGATGCTGGACACCGCGCCGGAGCACCGCGTGCTGGACCTGTTCTGCGGCCTGGGCAACTTCACCCTGCCGCTGGCGCGCCAGGTGCGCGAGGTGGTGGGCGTGGAGGGCGACCCGGGCCTGGTGGCGCGCGCCCGCGCCAACGCCGAGCGCAACGGCCTGGACAACGCCCGCTTCCACGCCGCCGACCTGACCCGGGACCAGCGCGGCGCGCCGTGGATGCGCCAGGGTTTCGACCGCCTGCTGCTGGCCCCGCCGCGCTCGGGCGCCGACGAGGTGCTCAAGCAGCTGCCGCTGCAGGACATCGACCGCATCGTGTACGTGAGCTGCCATCCGGGCTCGCTGGCGCGCGATGCCGGTTTCCTGGTGCACGAGCGCGGCTACCGGCTGGTCTCGGCCGGGGTGATGGACATGTTCCCGCACACCGCGCACGTGGAGAGCATCGCGCTGTTCGTGCGCTGATGCCGTCCCGCCGCCGCGGTGGGCGGTGATGGCACGGGGCCGGCCCCCCGGGTTTTGCTCTTGCTGACCCTTGGCGTTACTAGCGCGCGGGGATGGTATTGGCGGCGCCGATCCGATTCCCCGCCCGCGGGTGCGCCACCGGTTTCCGAAGATGCCGGACTGGCGCCTGCCGCCAATCCAGGGAGACAGCACCATGGACGGGAAGGTCCGCTTTCCCCACCCCGGAGAGCCCCTGCTCCACGACTTCCTCGAGGAGATGGGGATCACCCAGTACAGGCTCGCCAAGGCGATCCGCGTCCCGCAGCGCCGGATCAGCCAGATCGTGAAGGGCGAGCGTGCGATCACCGCCGACACCGCGCTTCGCCTGGCCCGCTTCTTCGGCACGACCGAGGGCTTCTGGATCAACCTGCAGGCGAACTACGACATGGCGATGGCCCGGGAAAGGCTGGAGCACGAGCTCGAGCGGATCCAGCCCTGCCGCGCCGGGGCCTGAACCGCGGCCGGGCGGTACGGGCCAGGCAGGCTGCGGTTACAGCGGCCGCTTGCCGGTGTCGCCGGGGATCTCGCGCACCAGCTTGGGCACCAGGTAGCCGGACAGGCGCGCGGCCAGCTGCGCGTGCAGCGCGCGGGCGCGCTCGTCCGGCACCTCGAAATGGGCCACGCCGGCCACCCGGTCCAGCTGGTGCAGGTAGTAGGGCAGCACGCCGGCGGCCCAGCCGCGCTCGCACAGTCCGGCCAGGGCCTCGACGCTGTCGTTGACCCCGCGCAGGAGCACGGCCTGGTTGAGCAGGGTGGCCCCGGCCGCGCGCAGGTCGGCCAGGGCGCGGTCCACCGTGGCGTCGAACTCGTTGGCGTGGTTGGCGTGAATCACGAAGGCCACCGGCCAGGGCAGGGCGGACAGCCATTGCAGCAGCGGACCGTCCACCCGCTCGGGCAGGACCACCGGCAGGCGGCTGTGGATGCGCAGGCGGCGGATGTGCGGGATGGCGGCCAGCTGCGCAGTCAGCTCGGCCAGCTTGGGCGTGGCCAGTGACAGCGGATCGCCGCCGGAAAGGATCACCTCCTCGATGCCCGGGTCGGCGGCGATGGCCGCCGCCGCGCCGCGCCAGCCGTCGCGCGCGGCGGTCTCCTCGGCGTAGGGGAAATGCCGGCGGAAGCAGTAGCGGCAGTGCACCGCGCAGCTGCCGGTGGCCACCAGGAGGGCGCGGCCCCGGTACTTCTGGATCACGCCCTGGGCCTTGCGCGCCAGGCCGTCGCCCACCGCGTCCAGGGTGAAGCCGGGCACCGGGCGCAGCTCCTCGTCCAGGGGCAGGACCTGGCGCAGCAGGGGGTCGTGCGGATCGCCCGGGCGCATCCGCGCCACGAAGCCGCGCGGCACCCGCAACGGAAACTGTGCGGCCGCCTCGTCGGAAATGCCCGCGGCCGCCGCGTCCAGCCCCAACAGCGCCAGCAGCTGGCGGGGATCGCGCACGGCCTCGCGCCACAGCCGCTGCCAGCGGGGGGCGTCGGTGGCCGGCGCGTCGGCCGCGTCCGGCTGCATGGGAAGGGGTGCTGCGTTTATCATTGGGGGCTGGAAAGACGCGCCCGCCGGCTGCGGCGGGCCCTCGATCTGGATAGCCTGCCATTCTAACTGCCCGGCTGCCCCCACGCGGCGGCCCTTGCCATACCCCAAGGAGTTCCCATGGCCTCTTACGGCATGAATGACGTCAAGAACGGGATGAAGATCCTGGTCAACAACGAGCCCGCGATCATCACCGACACCGAGTACGTCAAGCCGGGCAAGGGCCAGGCCTTCACCCGCGTGAAGTACCGCCAGATCCGCACCGGCCGCGTGCAGGAAATCACCCTGAAGTCCACCGACTCGGTCGAGGCCGCGGACGTGGTCGACGTCGACATGCAGTACCTGTACAACGACGGCGAGTACTGGCACTTCATGCAGCCGGAGACCTTCGAGCAGGTGCAGGCCGACAAGGCCGGCGTCGGCGATGCCGCCAAGTGGCTCAAGGGCGAGGAGCAGTGCGTGGTGACCCTGTGGAACGGCACCCCGATCCAGGTGACCCCGCCGAACTTCGTCGAGCTGCGCATCGTCGAGACCGACCCGGGCGTGCGCGGCGACACCTCCGGCGGCGGCGGCAAGCCGGCCACCCTGGAGACCGGCGCCGTGGTCCGCGTCCCGCTGTTCGTGGCCCAGGACGAGGTCATCCGCGTGGACACCCGCAGCGGCGAATACGTGGCGCGGGTCAAGTAAGCCATGGCTGGGGCCGGCCTGCGCGAAGCCTGCGACCTGCTCATCGAAGCCGGCTGGGTGGTGCCGGTCGAACCGCACGGCGTGGTCCTCGCGGACCACGCCGTGGCCGTGCGCGACGGCCGCATCGCGGCCGTGCTGCCGGTGGCCGAGGCGCGCGCGCGCTTCGACGCCGCCGAGGTCGTGCAGCGCCCGGAGGCGGCGCTGATCCCGGGCCTGGTCAACGCCCACACCCACAACCCGATGACCCTGCTGCGCGGCGTGGCCGACGACCTGCCGCTGATGACCTGGCTGCGCGAGCACATCTGGCCGGTCGAGGCGGCGGTGATCGGGCCGGAGTTCGTCGCCGACGGCATGGCCCTGGCCATCGCCGAGATGCTGCGCGGCGGCACCACCTGCGCCAACGAGAACTACTTCTTCCCGGACGTGCAGGCGGCCGTGTACAAGAAGCACGGCTTCCGCGCCGTGGTCGGCCTGCCGGTGATCGACTTCCCGACCGCCTGGGCGCGCACCGACGAGGAGTACTTCGACCGCGCCGGCGAGGTCCACGACCAGTGGCGCGGTGATCCGCTGATCGGCACCGCCTTCGCCCCGCACGCCCCGTACACGGTCAGCGACGCCAGCTTCGAGCGGGTGCGCATGCTGTCCGACCAGCTGGACGTGCCGGTGCACCTGCACACCCACGAGACCGCCCAGGAAGTCGCCGACTCGCTGAAGGAGCACGGCCAGCGCCCGCTGGCGCGCCTGGACCGGCTGGGCCTGGTCAACGACCGCCTGGTGGCGGTGCACATGACCCAGCTGACCGAGGCCGAGATCCACCTGTGCGCCGAGCGCGGCGTGTCGGTGGTGCACTGCCCGGAATCCAACCTCAAGCTGGCCTCCGGCTTCTGCCCGGCCTGCGCCCTGCAGCGCGCCGGGGTGAACCTGGCCATCGGCACCGACGGCTGCGCCAGCAACAACGACCTGGACATGTTCGGCGAGCTGCGCTCCGCGGCGCTGCTGGCCAAGGCCGTGGCCAACGACGCCACCGCCCTGGACGCGGCCACCACGCTGCGCGCGGCCACCCTCGGTGGCGCCGCCGCGCTGGGCCTGGCCGACCGCATCGGCTCGATCGAGCCGGGCAAAGAGGCCGACCTGGTGTGCGTGGACCTGTCCACCCTGGAGACCCAGCCGCTGCACCACGTGCTCTCGCAGCTGGTCTACGCCACCGGTCGCCACCTGGTCAGCGACGTGTGGATCGCCGGCCACCGCAAGCTGGCCGGGCGGGTGCTGGTGGACTTCGACACCGATGCGGTGCTGGCCAAGGCCCGCGAATGGCGCCAGCGCATCGCCGCCATCGGCCGCTGAGCGCGGCCGCAGGAGAGCTTCCGATGGAACCGCATTCCGCATCCGATTCCGCGCCGGGCAACTACCGCCAGGCCGAGCTGGACAAGTTCGCCGCCCTGGCCAACCGCTGGTGGGACCCGGACGGCCCGCAGCGCCCGCTGCACGTGCTCAACCCGGTGCGGCTGGAGTACGTGCGCCGGCGCGTGCCACTGGCCGGGCGCGCGGTGCTGGACGTGGGCTGCGGCGGCGGCCTGCTGAGCGAGGCGCTGGCCCGCGCGGGCGCCCAGGTCACCGCCATCGACCTGGCCCCGGAGCTGGTCAAGGTGGCGCGCCTGCACCAGCTGGAGTCCGGCCTGCAGGTGGACTACCAGGTCAAGGCGGTGGAGGAGCTGGCCGCTGAGCGGCCGGGCGGCTTCGACGCGGTGACCTGCATGGAGATGCTCGAGCACGTGCCCGATCCGGCGGCGGTGATCGCCGCCTGCGCGCGCCTGCTGCGTCCGGGCGGACGCCTGTTCGTCTCCACCCTCAACCGCACCCCGGTGGCCTTCGCCCTGGCCATCGTCGGCGCCGAGTACGTCGCCGGCCTGCTGCCCAGGGGCACGCACCGCTATTCCGACTTCATCCGCCCGTCCGAGCTGGCGGCCTGGCTGCGCGAGGCCGGCCTGCAGCTGGAGGACGTCAGCGGCCTGTTCTACGACCCGCTGCGCCAGCGGGCGTGGCTGTCGCGTCGCACCGAGGTCAACTACCTGGCCTGCGCGGTGAAGCCGGAGGCCTGATGGCGGTGCAGTTCCCGCCGGTGGCCCTGTTCGACCTGGACGGCACCCTGCTGGACAGCGCGCCGGACATGCTGGCCACGGCCAACCGCATGCTGGCCGCGCGCGGGCGCCCGCCGCTGGCTCTGGCGCAGCTGCGCCAGCACGTGTCCAAGGGCGCGCGCGCCATGATCGGCGCCAGCTTCCCCGAGCTGGACGCGGCCGCGCGCGAGGCGCTGGTGCCCGAGTTCCTGGCGGTGTACCGCGAGGAGCTGGGCCGGCACGGCCGCCTGTTCGACGGCGTGGACGCCCTGCTGGAGGCGCTGGAGGGGGCGGGGACGCGCTGGGGCATCGTCACCAACAAGCCCGAGTACCTGGCCCGCGAGGTCGTGGCCGGGCTGGGCTGGGGGCAGCGCTGTGCGGTGCTGGTCGGCGGCGACACCTTCCCGGAGAAGAAGCCGCATCCGATGCCGCTGCTGGAGGCGGCGCGCCGGCTGGGCACCGAACCTGCGCGCTGCGTGTACGTGGGCGACGACGAGCGCGACGTGGTGGCCGCCCGCGGCGCCGGCATGCCGTCCATCGCCGCGCTGTGGGGCTACCGCCTGGACGGCGAGGACCCGGCCGCCTGGCGCGCCGACGTGCTCGCCGCCCGGCCGCGCGAGCTGCTCGACCCGGCGCGCTGGCCGCGCGTCCGCGCTGCGGCCTGAGCGGACGCGCCCCCACGTCGCCGCGACAACCTCCGCCGCATGGTGGTGCGGCGGCACCTGGAAGCAACCGATGAGCGGATCCGAAGCGCTGGACAGTTTCGTGGACAAGTGGCGGGCGCGCTGGCCCGAGTGGCAGGTGGCCGGCGTGTTCGTGGCCGAGGAGCAGCGTCGCCCGGCGCTGGCCTGGTTCGCGGTGCTGCAGGAGTTCGACGCCATCCTCAACATCGACGGCGACCCGCTGCCGGCTGACGCCAAGCTGGGCTGGTGGGCCACCGAGCTGCGCGACTGGGCCCGGCACCGCTCCCGCCACCCGCTGGGACGGGTGCTGGAGCCTCTGGACGCGCCCTGGGAGCGCCTGGCCGATGCGCCGCCGGATCTGCCGGCCGCGCGCGCGCGGCCGCACAGCCTGGAGACGGCGCTGGCCGGCCTGGCCGGGTATGCCCGCGCTGCCGCCGAGGTCGAGGCGGCGCTGTTCGGCGGCCCGGCGGCCAGCGAGCGGGCGCTGGCGGCGCAGGTGCTGGCCGCACGCCTGGCCGAGGCCGGCATGGCGGCGCTGCCCGAGACCTTGGCTTCGGCCGGCGCCGGCACCGCCGCCGGGCACGAGCAGGCCCAGCGCGACTGGGCCCGCCAGTTGCTGGAGGCCTGGCCGCGCCGCGGCGGTGGCCCGGTGCCGCGCCGGGTGTGGGCGGCACTGGCGCGCGAGCGCCTGCGCCAGCAGGCGGTGGGCCGCCTGGCGCCCGGGCGCACGCCCTGGCGCACGCTGTGGCAGGCCTGGCGCGCCGCCGCGCTGGGCTAGGCGCGGCCTGCGCGACGGTCCGTTCCCCGGGCGTTGGGCGGAGACCGGCGCCGGGGGGGCTACAATTCCGACCCGAATGGTCCGGATTTCCGGGCCGCACCGGCCTCCCGGTCCGTTCCCCCTGGCTTCCCGTTCCCCCATGTCCGTTCCCGCCACCGCCGCCCTCCTGTCCGCCGATCCCTTGCCCGACGTGGCCCAGCAGCCAGCCGCCCTGGCGCGCCCGCTGGACTGGGTGGGCATGGAAGGCATCGCCATCCCCGTGCGCGTGCCCGACGGCGCCGGCGGCCATGTCCAGGTCGCGGCCCAGGCCGACCTGTCCGTGGACCTGCAGCGCGCCGGCGAGCGCGGCATCCACATGTCGCGCCTGTACCTGCGCCTGCAGCAGGAACTGGCCAGGAACGAGGTGACCCCGGCCGGGCTGCGCCACATCCTGCAGGGCAGCATCGAGTCGCAGGCCGGCCTGGCCTCGCGCGCGCGCCTGCGCCTGCGCTACGAGGCGCTGCTGCTGCGCGGCGCTCTGCGCAGCGACAACGCCGGCTGGAAGCGCTATCCGGTGGAGATCGAGGCGGTGCTGGAACAGGGGCGGCTGCAGCTGGCCCTGGGCTTTTCCCTGGAGTACTCGAGCACCTGCCCGTGCTCGGCGGCGCTGTCGCGCAAGGCCAATGCCGAGCGCTTCGCCGCCCAGTTCGCCGGACGCGCGGTGACCGTCGAGGCGGTGCGCGCCTGGCTGGAATCGGAGCAGGGCATGGCCGCCACCCCGCACGCCCAGCGCAGCCAGGCGCTGGTGAAGGTGCTGCTGTCGGCGCAGGCCGCCGAGCTGCCGCTGGTGGAGCTGATCGACGCGCTGGAGGCCGCGTTGGCCACGCCGGTGCAGACCGCGGTCAAGCGCGAGGACGAGCAGGCCTTCGCCGTGCTCAACGCTGAGAACCTGATGTTCTGCGAGGACGCGGCGCGGCGCGTGGCCGCGGTGCTGGCCGCCGATCCGCGCGTGGAGCGCTACGAAGCGCGCGTGGCCCACTTCGAGAGCCTGCACCCGCACGACGCGGTGGCCAGCGTCAGCGGCCGCGGCGCGGCCGGCTGACGGCGCCAGCAGCGGGTGTACGGGGCGCGACGTGGTCGCGCCCTTCGCGCCTTCGCGTCCGGGGTGCGGCACACGGACAAACGCGCCGCCGCGCGGCAGGTGGACCGGGCGCGTTACGGCCGCTGCGGTACCGGCAGGGGGATCGGCACGTCGAACCGCGCCCCGATGTGATCGGGGCTGCGAGGTGGCGGAGCGCGCCTCACGCGCGGGGCGGACGGCCCGCGTTACGGGCGCTCGAGCACCAGCAGGGGATCCATGCGGACGTCGAACCAGTTCATTCCCCAGTGCAGGTGCGGCCCCGTCGCACGGCCCGTCGCGCCCACCGCACCAATCACCTGGCCCTGTTCCACCCGGTCGCCGGCCTTCACGTCGATCCGCGACAGGTGCAGGAAGTTGGAGCTGATGCCGAAGCCGTGGTCCAGCAGCACGGTGCCGCCGGTCAGGTACAGATCGGGCGCGGCGAAGGTCACCACGCCGGCGGCCGGGGCCTTGACCGGGGTGCCGTTGGGGGCGGCGATGTCCATGCCCGAGTGCGGCGAGCCGGGCTTGCCGTTGTACACGCGCTGGTAGCCGAAGCGGCCGCTGATGCGGCCCTGCACCGGCCAGATGAAGCGCTGGGCGAAGTCGGTGCGGTCGTCGTCGCGCTGGCGCGCGGCGCTGACCTGGGCCTGTTCGCGGGCGATGCGCGCGGCGATCTCCGGCGGCGGCTCGACCGTCTTCGGCGGCACCCCGTCCACCCGCTGCACCGGCCAGTCGCGCGGACTGACCGCGATCCGCTCGACGCTGCGCACGCCATCCGGGCGGACCACGGTGACCTCGACCGGCCCGGTCTCGTCGCGGCCCACGCCGAACACCACGGTGCCGTAGCCGGTGGTGCGCAGGACCCGCCCGGCGTACTCGACCCGGCTGCCCGGCGGCACCTTGCCGGTGACCATCGCGCCCTGCGGCACGCTGGCCGGGAACACCACCCGGGTGTCGTCCCGGGCGGGGGCGGGCGGGGCGAGCAGGAACAGCGCGGCCAGCAGTGTCCGCCGCGCGGCGCGCAGGGCCGGCCGCATCAGCGCTCGAACTCCAGGCGGCGGCCGGCGGGGGCGCCGACCAGCTCGCGGCCGTTCCACGCCAGCTGGCCGTTGACCCAGGTGGAGGCGATGCGCGAGCGGAAGGTGGTGCCCTCGAACGGCGACCAGCCGCACTTGGACAGCACGTCCTCGCGGCGCACGGTCAGCGGGCTGTCCTCGACCAGCACCAGGTCGGCCCAGTAGCCCTCGCGCAGGAAGCCACGCTCCTTGACGTCGAACAGCCGCGCCGGGGCATGGCTGGCCTTCTCCACCACCCGGGTGATGTCCAGCCTGCCCTCGTGCACCAGCTCGATCGCCGCCAGCAGCGCGTACTGCACCAGCGGCAGGCCCGAGGGCGCCTGCAGGTAGGGCTTCTGCTTCTCCTCCAGGGTGTGCGGGGCGTGGTCGGTGGCCAGCACGTCGATCACGTCGTCCACCAGGGCCTGGACCAGGGCCTGGCGGTCGGAGGCGTCCTTGATCGCCGGATTGCACTTGATGAAGTTGCCCAGCCGCGCGTAGTCGGCGCGGTCGAAGCGCAGGAAGTGGATGCAGGTCTCGGCGGTGATCTTCTTGCGCACCTTGCCGTCGGCGCCCAGCAGCGGGCCGCGCTCGAACAGGGCCAGCTCGTCGGCGGTGGAGATGTGCAGCACGTGCAGGCGGGTGCCGTGGCGGCGCGCCAGCTCGATGGCCAAGCGGGTGGACCTGATGCAGGCCTCGCGCGAGCGGATGTCCGGGTGCATCTCCGCGGTCAGGCCTTCGGCGCCGTGGCGGGCCTTGAACTGGGCCAGGGTGCGTTCGATGGTGGGGGTGTCCTCGCAGTGGGTGATGATCGGCGCCGGGGCCTCGCGGAAGATGCCGTCCAGCGTTTCCGGATCGTCCACAAGCATGTTGCCGGTGGAGGCGCCCATGAACACCTTGATGCCGGGGGCGGCCTTCGGGTCCAGCGAGCACACCGCCTCGAGGTTGTCGTTGCTGGCGCCCAGGTAGAAGCCGTGGTTGCCCCAGGCGCGGCCCTTCGCCGCGGCGTACTTGGCCTCCAGTGCCGCCGCGTCGAGCGTGGGCGGGTTGGTGTTGGGCATGTCCATGAAGCTGGTCAGGCCGCCGGCCACGGCCGCGGCCGCCTCGCTGGCGATGTCGCCCTTGTGGGTCAGGCCCGGCTCGCGGAAGTGCACCTGGTCGTCGATCATGCCCGGCAGCAGCCAGCGGCCGGCCGCGTCCACCACCTCCTCGCCGGGGCGGGCGGCCAGGCCGCTGCCGATTTCCGCGATGCGGCCGTCGGCGATGCGCAGGTCGCCCTCGAACTGGCGGCCTTCGTTGACCAGGCGGGCATTGACGATGAGCGTGGAGGTCATGGGCGGGAGTCTCGGCAGGAACAGGACGGTGCCCCGGGAGCGGGCGGCACCGGGTCGTGGCCACCCGCGTTCAGCGGATGGCAGCGCGCCAGGCGGCGGACGGCCAGCCAGCTGCCGCGCAGCGGCCCGTGCGTGGCGATGGCTTCCATCGCATACTCCGAACAGCTCGGCACGAAACGGCAACGCGGGCCGAGCAACGGGCTGACGAAGCGCTTGTACAGGCGCAGCGCCAGGATGAGCATGCGGGCGATCACGGGCCCATGATACCCGGGGCTGTACAAGGTTGCCCCCCGGGGTGGGGTGAGCTATAAAGGCGCGCTTTCCCGAGGATCGGGAAAAAAGTGGAGGAACCTTCGTACGTGGCTGCCAAGAAACCCGTCAAGAAGGCCGCCAAGCCGGCCAAGAAGCCTGCCCCTTCCGTGAAGAAGGCTGTGGCCAAGAAGGCTGTGGAGAAGCCGGCGGCCAAGCCGGCCTCCAAGCCTGCGGTCAAGAAGAAGGCTGCCGCCAAGAAGGCCGTGGCGAAGAAGACCCCGGCCAGGAAGGCGACCGCCACCATGCCGGCCGCGACCCGGAAGGCCGCCAAGAAGGTCGAGGCCAAGAAGGTCGTGGCGAAGAAGACCGCCACGACGGTCAAGCCGGCGGCGAAGAAGGTCGCCAGGCCGGCGCCCGCCAAGACCACCGCCACCCGGACGGCGTCGGCCAGGAAGGCCGCCGAGACCCGTCCGGCGAAGAAGGCGGCGGCTCCGGCTCCGGCCGAAACCGCCGTCACCAAGCGTGTTTCCACTACCGCCGCCGAACGGCCCACCGGCCGCAAGGAGGCATCGCAGTCCGCCGCCGCGACCCCGGCTCCCGCGAGTCCGGCGCCGACGGGCCCGGCCGTCGAAACCCCACAAGAAAAGCCTGTGCCTGCAACGAAATCCCCCAGCAACACCTCCGCCAAGCCCGTGCCCGAGGCGCCCCACCACGGCAAGGTCGCCGTGGCCGTCTCCCCGAAGGCTGAGACGTCCGCGCCGGCGCCGGCCAAGCGCCTGGTCATCGAGTACCAGATCGACGAGGCCACCGGCCGTCCCATCCTCCCGCCGGGCTACAAGCCCTCGCCGGAGGAGGAGTACATGAACCCGCTGCAGCAGGAGTACTTCCGCCAGCGCCTGCTGCAGTGGCGCGCCGAGCTGGTCGAGGAGTCCAAGCAGACCATCGAGAACCTGCGCGAGGAGGTCCGCGACATCGGCGACGAGGCCGAGCGCGCCACCCGCGAGACCGAGAACTCGCTGGAGCTGCGCACCCGCGACCGCTACCGCAAGCTGATCGCCAAGATCGACAGCACGCTCAAGCGCCTGGAGGCCGGCGACTACGGCTACTGCGTGGACACCGGCGAGGAGATCGGCCTGGAGCGCCTGGAGGCGCGCCTGACCGCCGAGCGCACCATCGACGCCCAGGAGCGCTGGGAGCACATGCAGAAGCAGCAGGGCGAATAAGCCCGGCCGCACGCTCCATGTGCCCGACGAAGCCCGCCTCCGGCGGGCTTCGCTTTTTCCGGCCGGTTCCCGGCCCTCAGGCCAGGGCGGAGCGGGCGCTGTCGCGGATGAAGCCCAGCAGCGCGGCCAGGCCGTTGCTGCGGGTGGGCGACAGGTGCCTGGCCAGACCGATGTCGGCGATGTAGTCCGGTTCGGTGGCCAGGATCTCCTCGGCCGGGCGCCCGGAGTACACGCGCAGGGCCAGGTAGATCAGGCCGGAGACGATGGCCGAGTCGCTGGCGGCGTGGAACTCCAGCCGCTCGCGGTTGCCCTGCGGCACGATCCAGACCATGGACTGGCAGCCGTGCAGGCGGTGCTCCTCGGTTTTCCACTGCTCGGGAAACGGCGGCAGCTTGCGGCCCAGGTCGATCAGGTACTGGTAGCGCGCGGACCAGTCGGAGAAGAACGCGAATTCGTCGCGGATGGCCTGCTGGGCCTGCGCGGCGGTGGGTTCGAGGGGGAAGGGGCTGGTGGTCACTGGCTTCTCGTTGGTGGTGGCGGCCGTCCTGGCCCGTGCCGCGGGGCACGGAGGCCCGGCCTTCCCTGGCGGGCGGACGCGGGTGCGGCCAGGCGCCGCGGTCAGCGCTTCCTCGCCCAGCGCACACCCTGCGGCGTGTCCTCCAGCACGATGCCCTCGGCGGCCAGCTGATCGCGGATGGCATCGGCACGGGCGAAGTCGCGCGCCTTGCGCGCGGCCTGGCGCTCGTCGATCAGGGCCTGGATGCGGGCCTCGTCCCCGCCGGAGGCGCCGCGGTTGAACCAGGCCTCCGGCGCCTGCTGCAGCAGGCCCAGGGCCAGGCCGGCACCCAGCAGCTCGCCCTTGAGGCGCGCGCGGGCCGCGTCGCCGCCGGCCTTGCGCGCCTCGCCGGCGATGCGGGCCAGCTCGGCCAGCGCCAGCGGGGTGTTGAGGTCGTCGTCCAGCGCGTCCTCCACGGCCTGCGGGATCACCGGGGCCGCCTCGACGGCGGCCAGGTCGCGCAGGGTGCCGTACAGCCGGTCCAGGGTGCGCACGGACTGCCCGATCAGGGCGTCGTTCCAGTCCAGCGGCTGCCGGTAGTGGGCCGAGAGCAGGGCATAGCGCAGCGCCTCGGGTGGGTGCTTCCGCAGCAGGTCGTGGACGCGCTCGATGTTGCCCAGCGACTTGCTCATCTTGGCGCCGCCGAAGTTGAGCATGCCGTTGTGCAGCCAGAAGCGGGCGAACGGCGCGCCGTGGGCGCACTCGCTCTGCGCGATCTCGTTCTCGTGGTGCGGGAACTGCAGGTCCACGCCGCCGGCGTGGATGTCGATGGTCCGGCCCAGGTGAGTGGCGGCCATGGCCGAGCACTCGATGTGCCAGCCCGGGCGGCCGCGGCCCCAGGGCGAATCCCAGCCGGGCAGGTCCGGCGTGGAGGGCTTCCACAGCACGAAGTCGCCCGGGTCGCGCTTGTACGGGGCCACCTCGACGCGGGCGCCGGCCAGCATCTCCTCCGGGTCGCGCCGGGACAGCTTGCCGTACCCGCGGAAGCTGCCCACCGAGAACAGCACGTGGCCCTCGGCGACGTAGGCATGGCCGGCTTCGATCAGGCCCTGGATCATCGCGATCATCTGCGCGATGTGGCCGGTGGCGGTGGGCTCGATGTCCGGGGCGAAGTCGCCGATCACCCCCAGCGCCGCCATGTCCTCGCGGTAGGCGGCGGCGTAGCGCCCGGTGATGGCCGAGATCGGCACGCCGGCCTCGGCGGCGGCGGCGTTGATCTTGTCGTCCACGTCGGTGATGTTGCGCGCGTACTTCAGCGCGCCGTAGCGGCGGCGCAGCAGCGCGGCCAGCACGCCGAACACCACCGGGCCGCGGGCGTTGCCGATGTGCACGTAGTTGTAGACCGTCGGCCCGCACACGTACATGGTCGGGCAGGCGGGGTCCAGCGGCTCGAACGGTTCGACCTGGCGGCTCAGGCTGTTGTACAGGCGCAGGGACATCGGCAATCGCGGCAAGGGGTGCGAACAGGCCATTCTAACGCGGGCGGCGCGCGGGCCGGCCGCGTGCCGCGCGGCCGGCCCGCGCCACGCTCGACGGCAGGGTACGGTTCAGCCGGCCGCGGGCGGGCGCGCCTAAACTGCCGGCCTGCATTGAGGTGCCCGGTACCGATGCTCCGACTCCCGAAATACCCGCTGCTGGCCCTGGCGTGCTGCGCCGCGCATCCGGCTTGGGCCGCGGACAGGCCGGAGGCGGCGCAGGAGGTCCCGCAGATCCGCGTGGTGCCGGCCGAGAACGTCAAGATCGACTACGCCCAGGTGTTGCGGGTGGAACCGGTCTACCAGACCCTGCGCGCCACCCGCACCGAGGAGCGCTGCGACCCGGAGCCGGCGCCGCAGGCCGGGCAGGCGCGGCAGGAGGCCCGGGAGGAGGCCCGGGAGGAGGGGCTGTGGTCGCGCATGGTCGAGTCGGTCCGCTCGGTGTTCGGCGGTTCCGGCGCCGCGGAGCCCGAGCCGGCCCCGCCGTCGCCGCCCCCGCAGACGCGCCAGAACTGCCGCATCGTCCAGGTGGACCGCGAGTTCCAGCGGCCGATCGCCTACGACGTGGACTACGTCTACAAGGGCACCAAGTACCGCTCCCGGCTGGCCGAGGACCCGGGTAACCGCCTGCGGGTCCGGGTCTCGGTGACCCCGTACGTGCCCGAGGCCCAGGCCCGCCCCCAGCAGGCCAACCCGTAGACCTTCGCATACTTGCGCCCCGCGCGCCTGCGTGCGAGGATGGGCGACCCATGAACACCGACCTGCAGCCGCACGCCGCCAGCGCCGCCCGGATGGCCTCCGGGATGACCTCGCGCGCGCGCCGACCGGAATCCTGCTTTCCTGCTGGGTGACCGGAGTGCCGTGCTGTCCGCCGAAGACCCAGCCCCAGGCTGGGTTTTTTCGTTTCCGGGGCCCGGGGAAGGTTTCAACCGCAAAAGATCCGAACAACGCCAGGCCTGACGGGGCCGACACCGCAAGGAACCAACCATGCCCAAGCACTTCCTCAACACTCAGGACTGGAGCCGCGCCGAGCTGGACGCGCTGCTGGCGCAGGCCGCCGAGTTCAAGAAGCACCGCCTGGGCGACCACCTGAAGGGCAAGTCGATCGCGCTGGTGTTCTTCAACCCGTCCATGCGGACCCGCACCAGCTTCGAGCTGGGCGCCTTCCAGCTGGGCGGCCACGCCATCGTCCTGCAGCCCGGCAAGGACGCCTGGCCGATCGAGTTCGACCTGGGCACGGTCATGGACGGCGAGGCCGAGGAGCACATCGCCGAGGTGGCGCGGGTGCTGGCCCGCTACGTGGACCTGATCGGCGTGCGCGCCTTCCCGAAGTTCAAGGACTGGTCCTACGACCGCGAGGACCGCGTGCTCAAGGCCTTCGCGAAGTATTCGACGGTGCCGGTGATCAACATGGAGACGATCACCCACCCGTGCCAGGAGCTGGCCCATGCCCTGGCCCTGCAGGAGCACTTCGGCACCACCGACCTGCGCGGCAAGAAGTACGTCCTGACCTGGACCTACCACCCGAAGCCGCTGAACACCGCGGTGGCCAACTCCGCCCTGACCATCGCCACCCGCCTGGGCATGGACGTGACCCTGCTGTGCCCGACCCCGGAGTACATCCTCGACGAGCGCTACATCGGCTGGGCCAACCAGAACGTGGCCGAAAGCGGCGGCTCCTTCCGCATCAGCCACGACATCGAGGAGGCCTACCGCGGCGCCGACGTGGTCTATGCCAAGAGCTGGGGCGCGCTGCCGTACTTCGGCAACTGGGAGCCGGAGAAGCCGATCCGCGACCGGTACAAGCACTTCATCGTCGACGAGGCCAAGATGGCCCTGACCAACAACGGCGTGTTCAGCCACTGCCTGCCGCTGCGCCGCAACGTCAAGGCCACCGACGCGGTCATGGACTCGCCCAACTGCATCGCCATCCGGGAGGCCGAAAACCGCCTGCACGTGCAGAAAGCGGTGATGGCCGCCCTGGTGCGCTGACCGCTCCCCACGCATTCCCACGGAACCTGTCCCATGAGCAACCCCAACGAATCCCGCGACATCGTCCTGGCCTTCTCCGGCGGCCTGGACACCAGCTTCTGCGTGCCCTACCTGAAGGAGCAGGGCTGGAACGTGCACACCGTGTTCGCCGACACCGGCGGCGTGGACGCCGAGGAGCGCGCCTACATTGAGCAGCGCGCCGCGGAGCTGGGCGTGGCCAGCCACGTGACCGTGGACGGCGCCGCCGCGATCTGGAACGGCTTCGTCAAGCCCTTCGTGTGGGCGGGCGAGGGGTACCAGGGGCAGTATCCGCTGCTGGTTTCCGACCGCTACCTGATCGTGGACGCCGCGCTCAGGCGCGCCGCCGAGCTGGGCACCAACGCCATCGCCCACGGCTGCACCGGCATGGGCAACGACCAGGTCCGCTTCGACCTGGCGGTCAAGGCCCAGGGCGACTACCGCATCGTCGCCCCGATCCGCGAGATCCAGAAGCAGCACACCCAGACCCGCGCCTACGAGCAGAAGTACCTGGAGGAGCGCGGCTTCGAGGTGCGTGCCAAGCAGAAGAGCTACACCATCAACGAGAACCTGCTGGGCGTGACCATGTCCGGCGGCGAGATCGACAAGTGGGAGGCCCCGGGCGAGGGCGCGCGCGGCTGGTGCGCGCCGCGTTCGGCCTGGCCGACGGAGCCGCTGCGGGTGACCCTGAAGTTCGTCGAGGGCGAGGCGGTGGAGCTGGACGGCAAGCCGCTGGAGGGCGCCAGGATCCTGGCCCGCCTGAACACCATGTTCGCCCAGTACGGCGTGGGCCGCGGCATCTACACCGGCGACACCGTGATCGGGCTGAAGGGCCGCATCGTGTTCGAAGCCCCGGGCCTGACCGCGCTGCTGACCGCGCACCGTGCCCTGGAGGAGGCGGTGCTGACCAAGCACCAGAACCGCTTCAAGCCGGAGGTGGCGCGCAAGTGGATCGAGCTGGTCTACGAGGGCTTCTACCACGACCCGCTGAAGGCCGACCTGGAGGCCTTCCTCAAGTCCTCGCAGGCCAAGGTCAACGGCGAGGTGGTGCTGGAGACCCGCGGCGGCCGCGTGGACGCGGTGGCCGTGCGCTCGCCGCACATCCTCAACGCCAAGGGGGCCACCTACGCCCAGTCGGCCGACTGGGGCGTGGAGGAGGCCGAGGGCTTCATCAAGCTGTTCGGCATGAGCAGCACCCTGTGGGCCGAGGTCAACCGCTGAGGCGGACGACCCGGCCCCGGGCACCGTGACCGGGGGCGCCGGGCAACCCGGCGCGGCGGTGACGGCCGGCGGTCCCGTACCGGCACCGGGGCCCACGATCCCGCACCTCCGTTCCGGCCCGGCCGCGGCGCCGGCCCGGAACGGCGCACGGCAAGCGCCCGGCACCTCCCGCACCGTGCCGCGGCAACCGGACCAGACCGATGACCGACCTGCTCGAATTCACCCTCGCGCACCTGGAGAAGCTGGTGTCCTTCGACACCCGCAACCCGCCGCGCGACATCGCCGCCGAAGGCGGCATCTTCGACTACCTGCGCACGCACCTGCCGGGCTTCCGGGTCGAGGTGGTGGACTACGGCGCCGGCGCGGTGAGCCTGTACGCCGTGCGCGGGAACCCGAAGTACCTGTTCAACGTGCACCTGGACACGGTGCCCGACTCGCCGCAGTGGAGTGCCGACCCGCACGTGATGCGCCGCCTGGACGACCGCGTGGTCGGCCTGGGCGTGTGCGACATCAAGGGCGCGGCCGCCGCGCTGCTGGCCGCGGCCAACGCCGGCCAGGGCGACGCCGCCTTCCTGTTCTCCTCCGACGAGGAGGCCAACGACCCGCGCTGCATCGCCGCCTTCCTCCGGCGTGGCGTGCCTTACGAGGCGGTGCTGGTGGCCGAGCCGACCCGCTGCGAGGCGGGGCTGGCCCACCGTGGCATCTCCTCGGTGCTGATGCGCTTCGCCGGCCGCGCCGGCCACGCCTCGGCGGCCCTGGATCCGTCCGCCAGCGCCCTGCACCAGGCGGTGGAGTGGGGCCACCGGGCGCTGGCGCACGTGCAGTCGCTGGCGCACGCGCGCTTCGGCGGCTTGACCGGCCTGCGCTTCAACATCGGCCGCATCGAGGGCGGGATCAAGGCCAACGTGATCGCTCCGGCCGCCGAGCTGCGCTTCAACTTCCGGCCGCTGCCGTCCATGGACATCGACGGCCTGCTGGCCACCTTCGCCGGCCTCGCCGAGCCGGCGCCGGCCCATTTCGAGGAGACCTTCCGCGGCCCGAGCCTGCCGGCCGGCGACGTGTCCCGCGCCGAGGAGCGCCGCCTGGCCGCGCGCGACGTGGCCGACGCGCTGGAGCTGCCGGTGGGCAACGCCGTGGACTTCTGGACCGAGGCCTCGCTGTTCTCCGCCGCCGGCTACACCGCGCTGGTGTACGGCCCGGGCGACATCGCCCAGGCGCACACCGCCGACGAGTTCGTCACCCTGGACCAGCTGCGCCGCTACGCCGAATCGGTCCACCGCATCATCAACCGCTAGCGCCACACGCACCGCTTCCCGCACCCCTTTCCCGACCACGCCCATGCAAGCCCACCTGCAGACCCGCCAGACCATCATCCGCCTGCTCTCCAGCATGGCCAGCGCCAAGGAGATCAGCCAGTACCTCAAGCGCTTCTCCCAGCTGGACGCCAAGCGCTTCGCCGTGGTCAAGGTCGGCGGCGCGGTGCTGCGCGACGACCTGGAGGCGCTGACCTCCTCGCTGGCGTTCCTGCAGCAGGTGGGCCTGACCCCGATCGTGGTGCATGGCGCCGGCCCGCAGCTGGACGAGAAGCTGGCCGCCGCCGGCATCGAGAAGAAGACGGTCAACGGCCTGCGCGTGACCACGCCGGAGGCGCTGGCGATCGTCCGCCGGGTGTTCCTGGAGTCCAACCTGAAGCTGGTCGAGGCCCTGCAGCAGGCCGGTGCGCGCGCCACCTCCATCACCGGCGGCGTGTTCGAGGCCGACTACCTGGACCGCGACACCTACGGCCTGGTGGGCGAGGTGAAGGCGGTCAACCTGGGGCCGATCGAGGCCAGCCTGCAGGCCGGCTCGATCCCGGTCATCGCCAGCCTGGGCGAGACTGCCGGCGGCCAGATCCTCAACGTCAACGCCGACTTCTCGGCCAACGAGCTGGTGCAGGTGCTGCAGCCGTACAAGATCATCTTCCTCACCGGCACCGGCGGCCTGCTGGACGAGAAGGGCAAGGTGATCGAGTCCATCAACCTGTCCACCGAGTACGAGCACCTGATGGCGCAGCCGTGGATCAACGGCGGCATGCGGGTGAAGCTGGAGCAGATCAAGACGCTGCTGGACAGGCTGCCGCTGGAGTCCTCGGTGTCCATCACCCGCCCGGCGGACCTGGCCAAGGAGCTGTTCACCCACAAGGGGTCCGGCACCCTGGTCCGGCGCGGCGAGAAGGTGCTGCGCGCCACCGCCTGGGACCAGCTGGACCTGGCCCGGTTGCGCGCCCTGATCGAGTCCAGCTTCGGCCGCACCCTGGTGGGCGACTACTTCGAGCGCACCCGCCTGCTGCGCGCCTACGTCAGCGAGAATTACCGCGCCGCGGTGATCCTCACCGACGAGGCCGAGGGTGTGTACCTGGACAAGTTCGCGGTGCTGGAGGAGGCGCAGGGCGAGGGCCTGGGCCGGGCCGTGTGGCAGGTGATGCGCGAGGAGACCCCGTCGCTGTTCTGGCGCTCGCGCCACGGCAACCCGGTCAACCACTTCTACTACGCCGAGTCCGACGGCTGCTACAAGCAGGAGCGCTGGAAGGTGTTCTGGTACGGCATGGACGGCGGCTTCGAGCAGATTGCCCGCTGCGTGGCACACTGCGGCACCCGGGCACCGACCCTGGAGGGCTGAGATGGGCGATGCCGCCACCGACGCCTGGTCGCAGGTGCCGGTCCTGGCCGGCCGCCACGCCGTGCTCGAGCCGCTGCGCCCGGAGCATGCCGCGGCGCTGCGCACGGTGGCGGAGGAGGGTGGCCTGCACCGGCTCTGGTACACCAACGTGCCGGCCCCGGAGCAGGTCGGGGCCTACGTGGCCCGTGCCCTGGAGGCGCAGGTGCAGGGCCAGGCCCTGCCGTTCGCGGTGCGCGACGCGGCCGGCGCCGTGGTGGGCACCACCCGCCTGTACGGGCTGGATCCGCAGGTGCCGCGGCTGGCCATCGGTTACACCTGGTACGCGCCGCGGGTGCAGCGCACCGGGGTCAACACCGAGTGCAAGCTGATGCTGCTGCGCCACGCCCTCGGGACCCTGGGCTGCGCCTGCGTGTACTTCGAGACAAGCTGGTTCAACCAGCGCTCGCGCCGGGCCATCGAGCGCCTGGGTGCCAGGCAGGATGGCGTCCTGCGCAACCACAAGCGGCACGCCGACGGGACGCGGCGCGACACCGTCGTGTTCTCCATCATCGACGCGGAATGGCCGGCGGTGCACCGCCATCTGCGCTTCCTACTGGATTCCCACGCATGAGCAAGACCTATTCCATCGGCATCGTCGGCGCACGCGGCCACACCGGGGCCGAGCTGATCCGCCTGGTCGCGGCCCATCCGCAGCTGGAGCTGGCCTTCGTGTCCTCGCGCGAGCTGGACGGCCAGCGCGTGGCCGACCACAACCCGGCCTACACCGGCGACCTGCGCTACGAGAACCTGGGCCCGGCCGCGGTCGTGGGCAAGGGCGCCGAGGTGGTGGTGATGGCCCTGCCCAACGGCAAGTGCGCACCTTACGTGGAGGCGCTGGACGCGGCCGCGCCGCAGACCCTGGTGGTGGACCTGTCGGCCGACCACCGCTTCGACGCCGGCTGGTATTACGGCCTGCCGGAGATCCCCCGCGGCCGCTGCCAGGGCCAGCGCCGGATCAGCAACCCCGGCTGCTACGCCACCGCCATGCAGCTGGCGATCTGGCCCATGCTCGAATACCTGGCCGGCCCGCCGCAGTGCTTCGGCGTGTCCGGCTATTCCGGCGCCGGCACCACGCCATCGGACCGCAACAATCCCGAGCTGCTGCGCGACAACCTGATGCCGTACTCGCTGGTCGGCCACGTCCACGAGCGCGAGGTCTCGGCGCAGCTGGGCGTGCCGGTGGAGTTCATGCCGCACGTGGCGCCGCACTTCCGCGGCATCACCATGACCGTGAACATGTGGCTGACCGGGGCGGTCAAGCCGGACTGGGTGCGCGCCCGCTACGAGCAGCGCTACGCCGGCGAGCCGCTGGTGGACGTGGTGGAGCAGGCGCCGTGGGTCAGCCGCATCGCCGGCCGCCACGGCGTGGAGATCGGCGGTTTTTCCGTGGCCCCGGGCGGCAAGCGCCTGGTGGTGGTGGCCACCCTGGACAACCTGCTCAAGGGCGCGGCCACCCAGGCCATGCAGAACATCAACATCGCGCTGGGACTGCCCGAGCTGGCCTCGATCCCGGCCTTCAAGGAGACTTCCCATGGCTGAGCTGCTCTGGCAGAAGCCGGGCGTGGCGGTGGACGCCCAGATCCAGCACTTCCTCGCCGGCGACGACGTGGTCCTGGACCGCGAGTTCTTCCTGCATGACATCGCCGCCAGCACCGCCCATGCCGAGGGCCTGCAGCGCATCGGCATCCTCTCGGTGCAGGAGCTGGAGGGGCTGAAGCGCGAGCTGGCCGCGCTGGCCGAGGACTTCCGCGCCGGCCGCTTCGTCCTGGACGAGCGCTACGAGGACGGCCACTCGGCCATCGAGGCGCGCCTGACCGAGCGCCTGGGCGATGCCGGCCGCAAGATCCACACCGGCCGCAGCCGCAACGACCAGGTCTTGGTGGCCACCCGCCTGTGGCTGAAGGAGAAGCTGGCGCGCGTGGCGCGGCTCTCGGTCGAGGTGGCCAGGGTCGCCCTGGACCGCGCCGCCGCGGAGAAGGACCTGCCGCTGCCGGGCTACACCCACATCCAGCGCGCGGTGGTGTCCTCCTGCGGCATGTGGTGGGCCGGCTGGGCCGAGGCCTTCATCGACGACGCGGTGCGCGCACAGGACACCCTGCGCCTGGTGGACTGCAACCCGCTGGGCACGGCCGCCGGTTACGGCGTCAACCTGGGGCTGGACCGCGAGCACACCACCGCCGCGCTGGGATTCGCCCGCATGCAGGTTAGCCCGGTGTACGCGCAGCTGTCGCGCGGCAAGTTCGAGCTGGCCGCACTGGAGGCCCTGGGCAGCGCCACCCTGGACCTGCGCCGCATCGCCTGGGACCTGTCGCTGTTCACCAGCGCCGAGTTCGGCTTCGTGTCCCTGCCGCCGCAGTACACCACCGGCAGCTCGATCATGCCCAACAAGCGCAACCCGGACGTGATCGAGCTGATGCGCGCCACCCACGCCAGCGTGGCCGCCGCGCGCACCGAGATCGAGCAGCTGCTGTCGCTGCCCTCCGGCTACCACCGCGACCTGCAGGCATCCAAGGGCGCGATCTTCCACGGCTTCTCCCGCGGCCTGGCCGCGCTGGAGCTGCTGCCGGCGCTGCTGGCCAACCTGGAGTGGCGGCCGGAGCGGATGCGCGCGGCCATCGATTCGGGTATGTACGCCCCCGACGTGGCGGTGGAGGCCGCCATCGCCGGCGTGCCGTTCCGCGAGGCTTACAGGGCCGCCGCGGCCGCGGCCGACCGCGCCGGCGAGGGCCGCACGCCCGAGGCCAGCCTGGCCGCGCGCACCTCGCCGGGCGCGGCCGCCGACCTGCGCCTGGAGGAGCTGCAGGCGCGCTGGGCGCGCCTGGGGCAGGGCTGAGGCCCGGCGTCGCCGCGCCCGCGGCGGCATCCGGCAGCCCGCGGCCGCCAACGGATCGAGGAGCCCCGCATGCATGTGATCCCGCCGTTCGAGGAACAGCCCCTGCCGGCCTGGAAGCGGGCCGTGCTCAAGGTAGGCAGCAGCCTGCTGGCCGACGCCGGGCGAGGCCTGTCCCCACGCCACGCGCTGGGCCTGGCCCAGTTCGTCTCGGCCAGCATCGGCGCCGGCCGCGAGGTGGTGATCGTCTCCTCCGGCGCGGTCGCGGCCGGACGCGGCATCCTCCAGCGCAAGGCCGAAAGCGGCGCCGGCATCGCCGAGCGCCAGGCCCTGGCGGCGCTGGGCCAGGCGCAGCTGGTCGGCCTGTGGCAGCGCTTCTTCGAGCGCCCGGTGGCGCAGGTGCTGCTGACCCACGACGACCTGCGCAACCGCCGCCGCTACCTCAACGCCCGCGCCACCCTGCGCGAGCTGCTGGCCCTGGGCGCCATCCCGGTGGTCAACGAGAACGACACCGTCTCGGTGGACGAGCTCAAGCTGGGCGACAACGACAACCTGGCCGCGATCGTGGCCGCGCTGGTGGACGCCGACGCGCTGTTCATCGCCACCGACATCGACGGCTTCTACACCGCCAACCCGCGCACCAGCCCGGAGAACGCCCAGCCCATCAACGAGGTGGAGGCGCTGACCCCGGAGTTCTACGCCATGGCCGGCGGCAGCGGCAGCGCCGTCGGCACCGGCGGCATGCGCACCAAGCTGGAGGCGGCCGCGCGCGCGGCCGCGGCCGGCATCGAGACCTTCCTGTTCAACGGCACCAGGGCGGCCACGGTGCAGAAGCTGGCCCAGGGGGTGCTGCAGGGCACCCGCTTCCGCGCCGCGCAGAACCGTCTGGCCGCGCGCAAGTACTGGCTGCGCAACGTGCCGCTGGAGGCCGGGCGGATCGTGGTGGACGCCGGAGCCGCGGCGGCGCTGGCGGAGAAGGGCGCCTCGCTGCTGCCGGGCGGGGTGGTGGCGGCCGAGGGCGACTTCCGCCGTGGCGACATGATCGAGCTGGCGGTGCGACAGGACGACGGCACCACGCGCGCCATCGCCCGCGGCATCACCCAGTACTCGGCGGTGGACGTGCGCCAGATCGCCGGCCGCCACTCCCGCGACATCGAGACCATCCTCGGTTACAACTACGGTGACAACGTGATCCACCGCGACGACCTGGTGCTGCTGTAGGCACCGCACCGGTCGCCGGCCACCCCACCGCGAGGCTGCCCCCATGACCGGAATCAGGACCCAGGCCCTGCAGGCGCGCGACGCGGCCCTGGCCGTCGCCGCCCTGTCCACCGACGCCAAGAACGCCCTGCTGCAGGCGATGGCCGCCGCCCTGGAGGCGGACGCCGCGGTCATCCTGGAGGCCAACGCGAGGGACCTGGAGGCCGCCCGGGCCAAGGGCGGGGGCAGCGCCATGCTCGACCGCCGGCGCCTGGACGGCAAGCGCCTGCAGGGCGTGGCCGACGCCCTGCGCGAGGTGGCGGCGCTGCCGGATCCGGTGGGCCAGGTGACCCGCGCCTACGACCGCCCCAACGGCATCCACGTGGAGCGCGTGCGCGTGCCGCTGGGCCTGATCGCGATGATCTACGAGGCCCGCCCGAACGTGACCGCCGACGCCGCCGCACTGTGCCTGAAGGCCGGCAACGCGGTGGTCCTGCGCGGCGGATCGGAGGCCATCCACTCCAACACCGCGATCGCCGCCGCGCTCCGGCGCGCCCTGCGCGAGGCCGACCTGCCGGAGGCGGCCATCACCCTGGTCGAGGACCTGCGCCGGGAGACCATCCTGGAGCTGATCCAGCTCAACGACATCGTGGACCTGGTGATCCCGCGCGGCGGCGAAGGCCTGATCCGCTTCGTGGCTGAGCACGCGCGCGTGCCGGTGATCAAGCACTACAAGGGCGTGTGCCACCAGTACGTGGACGCGCCGTGCGACCTGGGCCTGGCCCTGGACCTGCTGATCGACGGCAAGTGCTCGCGCCCGGCCGCCTGCAACGCCCTGGAGACGCTGCTGGGGCATGCCGACGTGGCCGCCACCTTCCTGCCGCGGGCGGTGCGCGCGCTGCGCGAACGCGGGGTGGAGCTGCGCGGCTGCGCGCGCAGCCGGGCGATCGTGCCGGACCTGCGCGAAGCCACCGGGGACGACTACGCCGCCGAGTACCTGGACCTGGTCCTGGCGGTGCGCGTGGGGGACGGGCTGGAGCAAGCCATCGAACACATCCAGCGCTACACCTCCGACCACACCGAGGTGATCGTCACCGCCGATGCCAGCCATGCCGAGCGCTTCGTCCAGGCGCTGCGCTCGGCGGTGGTGATGGTCAACGCCTCCTCGCGCTTCTCCGACGGCGGCGAGCTCGGCCTGGGTGCGGAGATCGGCATCTCCACCACGCGCCTGCACAGCTACGGGCCGATGGGCCTGGAGGCGCTGACCGTGGAGCGCTTCGTGGTCCGCGGCGAGGGCCAGGTCCGCCATCCGGACCTGCTGGCCCCGGCGGAGTAGGTGCCCCTACCAGCGGTCCTCGAGGAAACCGGGGCGGCATGCGCGCCAGGCACCGGCCAGCATCACCGCCACGCACGCCACCAGGAAGGCGAAGGACGCGCCCCAGCCGTGGGTGTGCGCGTGCAGCCAGCCGAACAGCAGCGGTCCCAGGCAGCTGAGCGCGTAGCCCACGCCTTGGGCGAAGCCGGAAAGCGCCGCCGAACCTTCCGGCGTGCGCGTGCGCAGGTTCACCAGGGTCAGGGCCAGCGGGAAGGTGCTCGAGCCCAGGCCCAGCAGCACCACCCACGCCACCGGCGCGGCCAGCGGCGCCCGGTACAGGCCCACGAAGCCGGCCAGCAGGCCGGCGGCGCAGGCGGCCACCACAGGCAGCGGGTTGCGCAGGCGCGCGGCGAGCACCGGCATGGCCAGCGAGCCGGCCAGGCCCAGCGCCGAGAACAGCGCCAGCATGGCGCCGCCGAAGGCGCGGCTGGCGCCGGCCTCGACCACCAGCGCCGGCAGCCAGGTGAACAGCGAATAGGTCACCAGCGAGGTCATGCCGAAGGTCAGGGCCATGCCCCAGCCCAGACCGGTGGCCCAGACCCGTCCGCGCGCGGGCGGCAGCTCGGGGGCTTCGTCGCCGGGGCGCACCGCGGCCTGGTGCAGGCGCGCCAGCGCGCTGCCGGGGTCGCGCTCGCGGCGCAGCCCCACCAGCCAGGGCAGCAGCGCGACGGCGGCCAGCAGCGACCACAGGCCCATGGACACGCGCCAGCCGGCGGCCGTGGCCACCGGCACCGCCAGCAGCGCCGGCAGGATGGTGCCCAGCTGCAGGGTGGTGATGTACAGCGAGCTGAGCACGCCGACCCGGTCGGGGAAGTAGCGCTTGACCAGCGGCGGCAGGATCACGTTGCCGATGCCCATGCCGGCCAGCGCCACCGCCGAGGCCGCCAGCAGCATGGCGGGGCCGCCGGCCAGCGAGCGTGCCAGCAGCCCGGCCGCGGCCAGGGCCATGGCCAGCACCGCGGCCCGTTCCAGGCCCAGGCGGTGGGCCAGGCGCGGCGCGCCGACGCCGGCGGCGGCAAAGGTGGCGGTGGGCACCATGCCCAGCACGCCGGCCACGGTGGGGCCGAAGCCGAACTCGCGGCCGAGCAGGTCCAGCAGCGGGGTCAGCGAGGTGACCGCGGTGCGCAGGTTGAACGCCGCCAGGAGGATACCGGCCAGTACCAGCAGGCGTCCGCGGAAGGAGGGGCGGGAATCGGGGAAACGGGACATCCGGAAGCGAAGGCCCGGACCGGGCGGTGCCGGGGCCGGGCCGGACGGGGGGAGGCGGCCATTCTACCGGTCGCCGCGGTCCCGTCCGCAGCGCCGCCGGCTCAAGTCGCGGCGGCCATGCCCTCCTCGAGCAGGGCCACCGGCCGCGCGTCCTCGCCCATGACCAGGGTGACCACGCGCGAGGCGGCCAGACGCCGGGCCAGCTCCGGCGTGGTGCCCAGACCGCGGGCGATCTCCTCGTGCGGGACCTGCGGCATCGGCATGCGCCGTTCCACGCCGCTGAAGCGGCGGCGGTTGTATTCGGCCCAGGCGATCACCAGCAGCGCGCAGGCCGCGCAGATCAGGGGCAGGCTCACGAACACGAACGGATCCACCTGATCGCTGTCGCGGTAGATGCGGATCCAGCCCTCGCGCAGGCCGAGCAGCCAGGCCAGCATGGTGATGGCCGGCAGCCACAGGTAGAGGTAGGCGGCCCAGAAGATGGCGGTGGCCGCGCCCCACAGCGTGCGGTGCACCAGCGGGACGTTCTGCGGGCGCTGGATCAGGCGGTAGTCGTACTTGGCGATGCTCATCGGACACCCCGGTCGGGACTGACCCAGACGGCGCGGGCACCGCGGCGCTTCAGCAGCGTCTTGGGCAGCGCCACCACGGTCGTGGACAGGCTGATCAGCCAGTAGGCCATCGGGTACCAGATGACCCAGAAGTAGTTGCGGCCTACATGGGTTTCGTAGCGGCGGTCGATGACCAGGCTGCTGGCGAACTGCAGCAGGCACACCAGCGCCAGCACCATGCCGTGCCAGCGCGGCAGCAGCGTGCCGACCTGCAACGGTTCGGGCAGGGCCACGAACCTGCCCAGCAGCCACAGCAGCATGATCCCCAGCATGGTGTAGGCCCACACCACGCTGAGCACGTACTCGGCCAGCACGCCCCACATGCGCCGCTTGCGCCACTTCAGCATGGACAGGCCGTGGCGCAGCAGCACCTCCACGCCGCCCTGGGCCCAGCGCAGGCGCTGCCGCCACAGGCCGCGCAGGGTTTCCGGCATCAGGATGAAGCACAGGGCGTTGGGCTCGTAGCGGATGTCCCAGTGGTCGTGCTGGATCCGCCAGCTGATGTCGATGTCCTCGGTGACCATGTCGTCGGCCCAGTAGCCGACACGGTGCAGGGCGGTGCGGCGGAAGCCGGCGATCACCCCCGACACGGTGAACAGGCGCCCGTACACGCGCTGGGCGCGCTTGATCATGCCGATGATCGAGGAGAACTCGGCCACCTGCAGCCGGCCGAGCAGGGTCGAGCGGTTGCGCACCCGCGGGTTGCCGGTGACCGCGCCCACGCGCGGGCCGGAGACCAGGTGCCACACCATCCAGTGCAGGGCGTACTCGTCCAGCATTGCGTCGCCGTCCACACACACCAGGTACTCCGAGCGCGCCGCCAGCGCGCCCATGCGCAGGGCGTTGGCCTTGCCCAGGTTGCGGCTCAGGTGCAGCACGCGCAGGCGTGGGTTGGCGGCGGCCAGCGCGTCCAGGCGGGCGCCGGTGTCGTCGGTGCTGCCATCGTTGACCGCGATCACCTCGTAGTCGGCGGGGTAGCGCTGGGACAGCGCCGCGTTGATGGTGTCCTCCACGTCCCCGGCCTCGTTGTGGCAGGGGATGAGGATGGAGGCGAACGGCGCCGGGTCCATCGGCGGCGGGTCGTTGCGCGCGCGCTCGTGGCGCTCGCGGCGGAAGAAGTAGTACAGGCCGCCGGACATCCAGAAGAACGCCATCACCATCGGGTAGAAGAACGCGAACTGGAACAGCGCGTACAGCGCCGGATGCATGCTCATGCTCATTCCTCCGCGTAGGGGAAGGTGCGCGCGGACAGCGCGGCGCGGGCGTCGGCGGTGCTGGGCCGGTCGGCGATGAAGTCGTCGGGGTACCAGGCCAGGTGGCGCACGCCTTGCGCGATCAGGCGCCGGGTCTGGGCCTTGAGGCGCTTCCCGGGGATCGGCTGCCGGCGGTTCCAGTCCACCGTCTGCAGCTCGAACACGGTCTGCCGCAGCTCGGGATCGTGCACGCGCACCGCTTCGACGAGGCGGTCCAGCCAGCGCTCGGGATCGCGCGCGCCTTCCATCCAAGGCATCGCCATCAGCGCGGTGTAGTCGTAGGCGTGATTGAACATGTCCAGCCGCTGGGCGAACCAGGCCTGGCTCTCCGGCTCCAGCACCGGCCGGGCGTACAGGTTGCGCACCATCTTGAGCTTGGGACGCCAGCGCTGGGCCGCATCGCGCAGCTCGAGCGTGAAATCGATCAGCGCCTGGGTGCGGGCCTCGGTCTGGCCGGGGAGGAACTGCGGCAGTTCGACGTCGCGCAGGTAGGCGTCGTCGTGGAACAGCAGGCCGTCCATGTACGAATTGGCGGCCAGGTCCTCGTAGATGCCGGCGATGAAGCGGCGGACCTCGGGCCTGGTGAAATCGAGGCGGAAGATGCCGTCGGCTTCCGGGCTGCGGATCGCCCATTCTTCGCGCTGGCGCGGGTCGGCGGGCTCGTAGCCGAGCACCGGCAGCCATGCGTAGACCTCGGCGCCCGCGCGCGTGCGCAGCTGCCAGGCCACGCGGTTGTACAGGTCGGCCCGCATCGGCATGAAGCGGTTGGGGAAGTACAGCGCATCGGCCGAGCCGTTGCCGTCCGGATCGGCGAACGCCTGCAGGAAGATGCGGTTCGGGCCGATCTTCTTGACGCGCTCGACGAGCGCGTCGAGGTTGCGCTCGATCTGCGCCGGATCGTCGTCGTACACCGCGTCCAGGTCGATCTGCAGCGCACGGATCCGGACCGGATCGGGATCGCTGCGCAGGATGTTGGCGAGCTCGACCACGGTGGGGTTGCCCGTCACCAGCAGGCGCGCCATCCCGTGCAGGTCAGGCTGCACCGGCGTGTTGCGGCCTTCCAGGTCGAAGGAGACGGTCATGCCCAGGCTGTCGGCGATGCGGCTGATCACGCTGTTGTATGCCGCGTACGGCCAGACGATCGCGCGCGGCGCGCGCCCGGTGTGGGTACGGATCAGCTGCACGCTGCGCTCCAGGTCCGATCGGATGCGCGCGAGATACTGGTCCTCGGTCTCGTAGCGCTTGGTCGCCGGATCGTAGATGCGCGTCACCGCCGCGGGTGTGGAGTTGCCCTGCGGATTGGACAGCACGCCGTGGTGCAGATCGTTGGTGTGGCTCGCGATCTCGACCAGGCCGCTCTCCTGCATCTCGCGGATCTGGGCCCAGGTCAGGAAGTCGTCTCGGGTGAACGGGCGCGGGCCGTAGTCCACCGTGCGGCCGGCGGGCAGATCCACCCAGTCCGTCACCACCGCGACCAGGGCGGGATAACCGTACGCCTGCAGCAGCGGGAACACGCGGGTGTAGACGCTGCGCAGCCCGTCGTCGAAGGTGAGCAACACGGGCCTGGGCGGGAGCGGGCGCCCGCCCTTGGACGCCTCGATCACCTGCGAAAGCGATACCGGGTGGTAGCCCTGGCCGTCGAGCCAGTCCAGGTGGGCGGCGAAGTTCTGCGTGCTGACCGCGTAAAGGTCCGGGTCGCCCTTGCGCGCCACGTCGTCGCGGATGTCGTGGTAGCTGAGCACGAGCAGCCGTTCCGCCTCCGGCGCCGTCGGGGCCGCCGGCGCCGCGAAGGGGAGCAGCAGCGCGCACAGCGCCAACAGTGGCCGCAGCCACGTCGAATGCCTTTTCATGTCCATCCTCCTCATTCTCCCCAGCGGAACTCGACGTCGAAGCCGAGGCGTTCCTCGCGCTCGCCGTCGTAGACGGGACGCGACCAGTTCACGCCGTACGTCAGGACCCGGCCCAGGGCGAACTGCCATTCGTGCTCGTAGCGCAGCGAGGGCACCCAGGCGCTGCCGAAACGCTCCTGCCAGTAGGGGCCGATCGAGGCGGTCAGGCGGTGGCGGAAATGCCGCTCGTAGTGGCGCCAGGCCAGATGATCGGCGCGCAGGCCCAGCTCCAACGAGCCGTCGCGCGACGGATTGAAGTAGGGCGCGTCGTCGCGGGTACCGCGACTGGCGTACGCGCCGAGGCTGGCGTCGAGCAGGAAGTGCGGCCGGGTCAGCACGCGCTGGTCCAGGCCGGCCGAGAACGCCGTGCGCACGTTGCCGTCGTCGTACCGGAAGCGCGTCACGCCGAGGTTCCAGGCGAATCGTTCGTCGCGCGCGTAGTTCATGGTCGCACCGACGCTGTCGGCGGTGATGCCGGCGGCGCGCGCCTGCAGCGAGGCATCCGGATCGTTGCGCCGGGCGTTCGTGGCGGCGCTCCACTGGTCGTTGAAGCGCCAGCCGACCGCCAGGTCGATGCCGGTGCCGCCGACCCGATCGTCGGCGTGGCTGGCCGCCAGGTGCGCGTCCAGGCGGTCGAACGCGTAGCGGACGCCCACGCTTTGCGTGCGATGGTGGATGCGCTCGCCGTCGAACTCCGCCCAGCGGTCGTCGGCCGAGGCGGTCAGCCGCCACCGGTCGTCCAGGATCGGCGTCTGCACCTCCACGCCGTAGCGTCCGTCGCGGCTGCCCAGCGGCGAACTGTCCGCACGGTCGTTGTCGTCGCTGCGTCCGATCGAGGCGTACGCGCGCCACTGCCAACCGCGATGCACGCGCCATGCCCGGTCCATGCGCATCACCGCCGGTTGTCCCGGGTAGTAGCGCAGGAGGTGGTCGCGCAGGGGCGCGGCGAGGTCGTCCCGTTGCAACGCCATCAGGGCGTCCACCTGGCCGATGCGGGCGCCGACGTCGCGCTCGTCGAGGGTCTGGGCCATGCGGAAGCGCTCCAGCGCCCGCTCCGGCCAGCCGCGCATCATGAAGACCTCGCCGAGCGAGGTGTGCAGGCCGCCGTTGGCCGGGCCGACGGTGGCCAGCGCCTCCAGCTCCGACTGCGCTTGCGGCAGGTAGCCGCTGTAGGCGCTGATCATGGCATGCGTGACGTCCGCGTCGTAGCGGCCCCAGTTCTCGTAGGGATTGCGCGCGCCGCGCTCGTATACCCAGGGCGGTTGCCGCGCGGCGTAGGCCTGCAGCTGCGCCAGGGCGAGGTCGGGCCGCTCGTACTCCAGCTGGGCGAAGGCCAGCTGCGTGCGCAGGACGGAGTTCTCCGGCGCCGTCTGCAGGGCCTTCTCCAGCACGCCGGCCGCTTCCCTCGGCCGCTGCAGGACCAACAGCGACTCGCCGATGGCGGGCAGCACGTAGTCGGGCACGTCCACGCCTTCGCGCCGCATCGATTCGTACTCGTCCACGACGCGCTGGTGCTCGCCGAGCTCGTTCAGCACGATCAGGCGGTCGAAGCGGACGGACAGCGGAACGTCCCGACCGTCCGGGTGCTGCGTGCGGAGATAGGTCTCGATCGCCGCTTCGGCGGCACGGGCATCGTCCAGGCGGGTCTCGTCGCTGGCGCCCTGGGCCTCGCTCCAGGTGACCATCCGGCCCAGGCGCCGGGCTTCCAGCCATTCGCGCTCGTCGGCATCGAACAGCTCGGGACGGGCCTGGTACAGGGTCCATGCACGGTAGCCGCTGCCGATGTCGGCGAGCAGGAGCGCGCGCAGCTTGTACAGGCCGGGATCGTCCGGAGCGTGCGCGGCGGCGCGTTCCAGTGTGGAGAGGGCGGCGTACCACTGCCGGCCGTCGCGCAGTCGCCAGACGTCCTCGGCCGTGGGCGGCGCGGAGGTCGGGGGCGGGGTCTGGGCGACGCCGAGTCCTGGAATGCCGGCGCATGCGATCGCGACGCAAAGCGCCAGCGGGGAAGGAGAGGGCATGGGGGTCCCTGGGTGATGCTGAGGGGTGTTGGTAAATCGTGACACAAGTCACGTGCCAAGTTTGTAACCCCGGCGCATCACGCGCCGATGCCGCCGCGGCGCGCCCTAGGCCCGGTTGTTTGCGCTAACAGGTTGATCGGGAGACGGAAAATGCCGGAAGTGGCGCGGCCCGACATGACGCGCCGTGACAGATGTGACCTATCGGGCCACCTTTTGGCATCCGCGATATCGATCGATTTGCGGAAATTGTTCGACCCGGATGATCGGTGCGCGCACGTCCGGATCCACGGCCGGCGAAGCGGGCGGGGGCGGCGCGCGGGACGAACTTCCGCTCGCTGACGGCGGCTCGGCACGCCCGGTCCGCGGCCACGGTGGGGGGGGGCGGCAGCGAGCGCATCCTGCCGGAGGGCGACAACGAGCTGGTGCGCGG
>NZ_PDWK01000029.1 GCF_010093135.1 Pseudoxanthomonas taiwanensis
AAGTAGGGCCGCGCGAACCGCACCCCGCCCGGCGCCGGCTCGTCCGCGAGCGCGCCACGGCGCCGCAGCCAGGCCTCCAGCGCGGCCAGTTCAGCGGCGTCGAGCTTGTCCAGGCCGGCGGCGCGGAACTCGTCCGGAGTCATCGCCTCGCGCAGGCGGGAGCCGGCCGACTGCGCGGCCGCGACGGCCGTCGCCAACGCCAGCAGAACAACCAGCCCGGAACCGATCGTCGTGCGCAGTCGCATGCTTGTTCCTCCCGTGCGTTGGCCGCTAGTGTAGTCACATCCCCACGTGCCGGAATGGCCTTGCCACACCCTGACATCGACGGTCTGCACTCCCTGCTCCAGGGACCGGCCGTGGCGCCGTTCCCGGCGGCGCTGCGGGACAGCCTGTTGCGCGCGTGGGAGGCCGAGGGCACCGACCGCAGCCAGCGCGAAAGCTGGGCGGTGATCGCCGACACCCTGCGGATCCTGGGGCGGCTGGAGGCCGATGAGCCGGCCCTGGTCGCCGCGCTGCTGTTCGACCTGCCGGGGCTGCGCGCCGCCGTGGCTGCCGACGTGGCCGCGCGCTGGCCGGCCGTGCCCGGCCTGCTCGACGGCCAGGACGCCGCCGACCAGGTCTGGGCCCTGCACGCCGGGCGCGAGGCCGGGCGCAACAGCGAGGGCCTGCGCCGCCTGCTGCTGGCCATCATCCAGGACCTGCGGGTGGTGCCCCTGCTGCTGTCGCGGCAGCTGGCCAAGATGCGCGCGGCCGCCGCGCTGCCGGAGGAGGAGCGGCGCGCGCTGGCGCAGCTGACCCGCGACATCCACGCGCCGCTGGCCAACCGCCTGGGCATCTGGCAGCTGAAGTGGGAACTGGAGGACCTGGCCTTCCGCTACCTGGAGCCGGACACCTACCGGGCCATCGCCAGCGAGCTGGACGGCACCCGCGCCGAGCGCGAGCGCTACATCGAGCAGGTCAAGACGCAGCTGGGCGCGGCCCTGGCCGCACAGGGCCTGCAGGCCGAGATCACCGGGCGGCCCAAGCACATCTACAGCATCTGGCGGAAGATGCAGAAGAAGTCGCTGCCCATCGACAAGCTGTACGACCTGCGCGCGGTGCGGGTGATGGTGCAGGACGTGGCCGCCTGCTACGCCGCCCTGGGCGTGGTGCACGCGCTGTGGGTGCCGGTGCCCGGGGAGTTCGACGACTACATCGCCCGGCCCAAGCCCAACGGCTACAGCTCGCTGCACACCGCGGTGATCGGCCCGGAGGGGCGCACGCTGGAGGTGCAGATCCGCACCCGCGAGATGCACGAGCAGGCCGAGCTGGGCGTGGCCGCGCACTGGCGCTACAAGGAGGGCGGCAAGGGCGCGGACAAGGCCTTCGAGCGCAAGATCGCGTGGATGCGCCAGCTGCTGGAGCAGGCCGGCGAGGGCCGCGACGCCGAGCTGGCCGGCAGCCTGGACGCCGAGCTGGTCGAGGATCGGGTCTACGCGCTCACCCCCAAGGGCGAGGTGATCGACCTGCCGCAGGGCGCCACGCCGCTGGACTTCGCCTACCACGTGCACACCATGGTCGGGCACCGCTGCCGCGGGGCCAAGGTCAATGGCCGCATCGTGCCGCTGACCTACCGCCTGCGCAGCGGCGACAAGGTGGAGATCCTCACCGGCAAGGAGCCGGACCCGCGCCGCGACTGGCTGGTGCCCGCCAACGGCTACCTGGCCAGCGGCCGCTCGCGCGACAAGGTCCGTGCCTGGTTCCACAAGCTCGACCGTGCCCGCAACGTGCAGGCCGGCCGCGAGCTGCTGGAGCGCGAGCTCAAGCGCCTGGGCCTGCAGCAGGCCGACCTGGCGCCGGTGGCCAGGCGCTTCCACGCCGAGACGGTGGACGACCTGTACGTCCAGGTGGCGCTGGGCGACGTCGGCCCCAGCCAGGTCGGCCGCGCCCTGCTGGAGCTGGAGCGGGCGGCCGAGGCGCCGCCGGCGCCGCCGCCACGCCCGGAGCCGCGCCAGGCGCGCAAGCGCGGCGAGCCGGGCTTCACCGTGCAGGGCGTGGGCAACCTGCTGGTGCAGCTGGCGCGCTGCTGCCAGCCGGTGCCGGGCGAGGCCATCGCCGGCTACCTGACCCGCCACCGCGGCGTGACCGTGCACCGCGCCGGCTGTGCCGCCTTCGCCCGCCTGGCCGCGGCGCAGCCGCAGCGGGTGCTGCCGGTGGAGTGGGGCAGCCAGGGCAGCAGCTACGAGGTGGACGTGACGATCGCCGCGGTGGACCGCAAATGGCTGCTGAAGGACGTGACCACGGTGATCGCCCAGGAGGACGCCTACGTGGCCGACATCCGCTCGGACGTGCGCGGCGACGGCCGGGTGCAGCTGCGGGTGCGCCTGCGCGTGGCCCACTATGGCCAGCTGTCCGCCCTGCTGGGCAAGCTGGAGGCGCTGCCGGGCGTGGAGCGGGCCTGGCGCCTCGGCTGAGTCCCCCCGGGCCGCCGATCGACGCGGCGGATCGGCCCGCAAGAGGCCGCTTCCGGCGCCGGAATGCCCGTGCCGGCGGGGTTTGCCGCCGCCTTGGCGCTGGCATAGTCTTTCCGCATGACTCCCGGCCTTTCCGCCCAGGCATCTCCCCCCGCCCCGGTGCCCGTCCCCGACGAGCCGGTGCCGGACTACGTCCTCGACCTGGAGAAGGCCGCCTCCTACCTGCCCGCCGAGCAGCTCCCGCTGCTGCGCGAGGCCTGGCGCGTGGGCGCCGCCGCCCACGCCGGGCAGACCCGCAAGTCGGGCGAGCCGTACATCACCCACCCGGTGGCGGTGGCCAAGGTGCTGGCCGAGCTGGGCCTGGACGTGGAGACGCTGATCGCGGCGATCCTGCACGACACCATCGAGGACACCCCGCTGCGCCGGGAGGAGATCGCCGAGCGCTTCGGCGAGAACGTGGCCGAGCTGGTGGACGGCGTCACCAAGCTGGACAAGCTGAAGTTCCGCGACCGCCAGGAGGCGGCGGCCGAGAGCTTCCGCAAGATGCTGCTGGCCATGGCGCGCGACCTGCGCGTGATCATGATCAAGCTGGCCGACCGCCTGCACAACATGCGCACGCTCGGCGCGCAGAGCCGGGAGGCGCGGGTGCGCATCGCCCGCGAGACGCTGGAGATCTACGCGCCCATCGCCCAGCGCCTGGGCATGAGCCTGGTCAAGTCCGAGCTGCAGAACCTGGGCTTCCGCGCCCTGCACCCCTGGCGCCACGCCATCATCGAGAAGCACATCCGCAGCCAGCCGGTGATGCGCCGCGAGTCCATGGCGCAGGTCGAGGCCAAGCTGTCCCAGGGACTGGCGCGCGAGGGTCTGGAGCACCGCCTGGTCAGCCGGGTCAAGACGCCCTGGAGCATCTACAACAAGATGCAGGGCGAGGGCAAAAGCTTCGACCAGGTGATGGACGTCTTCGGCTTCCGCGTGGTGGTCAAGACGGTGTCGGACTGTTACCGGGCCCTTGGCGCCGTGCACGCGCAGTTCAAGCCGCTGGACGGCCGCTTCCGCGACTTCATCGCCATCCCCAAGGCCAACGGCTACCAGTCCCTGCACACGGTGCTGTTCGGCCCCTACGGCTCGCCGATCGAGGTGCAGATCCGCACCGAGGAGATGGACCTGATCGCCGAGCGCGGCATCGCCGCCCACTGGAGCTACAAGTACGGCAGCGACGGCCCCAACAGTGCGCAGAGCCGCGCCCACGCCTGGATCGTGGAGCTGATCGAGTCGCAGCGTGCCGCCGGCTCCTCGCTGGAGTTCCTCGAGAACGTCAAGGTGGACCTGTTCCCGGACGAGGTCTACCTGTTCACCCCCAAGGGCCGCATCCTGGCCCTGCCGCGCAACGCCACCGCCCTGGACTTCGCCTACGCCGTGCACACCGACGTGGGCAACCAGGCCGTGGCCGCGCGCGTGGACAAGAAGCTGGTGCCGCTGAAGACCAAGCTGTCCAGCGGCCAGACCGTGGAGATCATCACCGCCAAGTCGGCCGCGCCCAAGCCGCAGTGGCTGGAGTTCGTGGTCACCAGCAAGGCGCGCACCGCCATCCGCCACCAGCTCAAGCAGCTGGAGCACGAGGACGCGGTGCAGCTGGGCCACCGCATGCTCGACCGCGCGCTGGAGGCGATGGGCAGCTCGCTGGAGAAGCTGCCGGCGCAGCGCCTGGAGTCGTTCCTGGCCGAGCACCGCTTCCCACGCCTGGAGGCGTTCCTGGCCGAGATCGCGCTGGGCAACTGGATGCCCAGCCAGGCCGCGCAGGCGCTGATGGCCTACGCCGAGCTGCGCGGCGGCGCCCAGTCCAAGCACGTGCAGGAGAAGATCCTGATCAACGGCACCGAGGGGGGCGTGGTCAGCTTCGCCAACTGCTGCCAGCCGATCCCCGGCGACGAGATCATGGGCTACCACACCGCCGGCAAGGGCGTGGTGGTGCACCGCATGGACTGCCCGAACCTGGTCGAGTTCCGCAAGTCGCCCGAGCGCTGGGTGCCGATCGACTGGGACCCGGACGTGACCGGCGACTACGACACCTCGCTGATCGTGGACGTGGAGAACCACACCGGCGTGCTGGCGCAGCTGGCCGCGGCGGTCGCGCAGAGCGGGTCCAACATCGACCGGGTGGACTACCTGGACCGCGACAGCAACGCCGCACAGCTGCGCTTCGCCATCCAGGTGCGCAACCGCGCGCACCTGGCCGAGGTGATCCGCCGCCTGCGCCGCCTGAACGTGGTGCAGAGCGTGCGCCGGCAGTAGCCGCGTGCCCGCGCGCTGCCGGTGGCGGCGGCGGAGGGGCTAGAATCCCGGCCCTGTCCACGCACACCGGAACAGCCCATGTCCGAAATCATCCAGACCGACAAGGCGCCCGCGGCCATCGGCCCGTACTCGCAGGCCGTGCGCGCCGGCAACACCGTGTACTTCTCCGGCCAGATCCCGCTGGTGCCGGCCACCGGCGAGGTGGTGGAGGGCGGCATCGAGGCGCAGGCGCGCCAGGTGTTCGACAACCTCAAGGCCGTGGCCGAGGCCGCCGGCGGCTCGCTGGACCGGATCGTGCGCCTGGGCCTGTACCTGACCGACCTGTCCCAGTTCGCCACGGTCAACGCGGTGATGCAGGAGTACTTCTCCGCCCCGTACCCGGCCCGTTCCACCATCGGCGTGGCCGCCCTGCCCAAGGGCGTGGCGTTCGAGGCCGACGCCGTGATGGTGCTCGACTGAGCCTCCCGGGCAGGCGGAGCGCGGCGTGGCCGGTCCCCGGCGCCACACCCCGCCCCTGATCGCCGGCGCCGGTGCCATGCCGGTGTCCGCGCTCAAGGGCGTGGGCGCGCGCCTGGCCGAGAAGCTGGCCGCGCGCGGGCTGGGCACGGTGCAGGACCTGTGGCTGCACCTGCCGCTGCGCTACGAGGACCGCACCCGCCTGTCCCGCATCGCCGACCTGCGCCCGGGCGAGCCGGCACAGGTCGAAGGCCGGGTGGAGGCCGTGGAGCGCGGCTTCCGCTACCGGCCGGTGCTGCGCGTGGCCATCGGCGACGGTTCCCGCGCCACACTGGTGCTGCGCTTCTTCCACTTCCGCGCCGCCCAGGCCGCGCAGTTCCGTCCGGGCGTGCGCGTGCGCTGCTTCGGCACGCCGCGGCCGGGCCAGCACGGCCTGGAGATCGTCCATCCCAGCTACCGCATCCTGGCCGACGACGAGGCCGCGCCGCTGGGCCAGTCCCTGGACCCGGTGTACCCGGCGGTGGAGGGCGTGCCGCCGGCGGTGCTGCGGCGCCTGATCGGCCAGGCGCTGGACCTGCTGCCGGAGCCGGCGGCCATGGAGCTGCTGCCGCCGGAACTGCCGGAGCTGGTCGGCCTGCCGGGCCTGCGCCAGTCGCTGCTGACCCTGCACCGTCCCGCCCCCGGCGAGGACCTGGCCGCGCTGGCCGCCGGCACCCACCCGGCGCAGCGGCGCCTGGCGCTGGAGGAGCTGCTGGCCCACCACCTGAGCCTGCGTCGCCAGCGCCTGGCCCAGCAGAGCCAGCCGGCGCGGCCGCTGGCCGGCCCCGGCGAGCTGGCCGGGCGCCTGCTCCGGCAGCTGCCCTTCGCCCTGACCGGTGCCCAGCGCCGGGTGTTCGAGCAGGTCCGTGCCGACCTGGCGCGGCCGGTGCCGATGCTGCGCCTGGTCCAGGGCGACGTCGGCTCGGGCAAGACCGTGGTGGCGGCGCTGGCCGCCACCCTGGCGGTGGAACAGGGCTGCCAGGTGGCGCTGGCCGCGCCGACCGAGCTGCTGGCCGAGCAGCACCTGGCCAACCTGCGCGGCTGGCTGGAGCCGCTGGGCGTGCGCGTGGCCTGGCTGGCCGGCAAGGTCACAGGCAAGGCGCGCGCGCAGGTGCTGGCCGACGTGGCCTCCGGCGCCGCCCAGGTGGTGGTCGGCACCCACGCGCTGATGCAGGAGGGCGTGGCCTTCCACGACCTGGCCCTGGTGATCGTGGACGAGCAGCACCGCTTCGGCGTGCAGCAGCGCCTGGCGCTGCGCGACAAGGGCCCGGCGCACGGCCTGGTGCCGCACCAGCTGGTGATGACCGCCACGCCGATCCCGCGCACCCTGGCCATGACCGCCTACGCCGACCTGGATGTTTCGGCCATCGACGAGCTGCCGCCCGGCCGCACCCCGGTGCGCACCGTGGCGGTCAGCGCCGAGCGGCGACCGGAGCTGGTCGAGCGCGTGCGCGCGGCCTGCCGCGAGGGGCGGCAGGCGTACTGGGTGTGCACCCTGATCGAGGACCCGGAGGAGGGCGCGGGCGGCGCCCGCAACGGCGGCCGCGTCGAGGCGCAGGCCGCGCAGCGCACCTGGGAGATGCTGTCGGCGCAGCTGCCGGAGCTGCGCGTGGGCCTGGTGCACGGGCGCATGAGGGCCGCCGAGAAGCAGGCCACCATGCGCGCGTTCAAGGACGGCGCGCTCGACCTGCTGGTGGCCACCACCGTGATCGAGGTGGGCGTGGACGTGCCCAACGCCTCGCTGATGATCATCGAGAACGCCGAGCGCCTGGGCCTGGCGCAGCTGCACCAGCTGCGCGGGCGGGTGGGGCGTGGCGCGGCCGCCTCCACCTGCGTGCTGCTGTACCAGCCGCCGCTGTCGGCCATGGCGCGGCAGCGCCTGGAGACCCTGCGCACCACCTCCGACGGCTTCGTCATCGCCGAGAAGGACCTGGAGCTGCGCGGCCCGGGCGAGCTGCTGGGCACGCGCCAGACCGGCCTGGCCGCGTTCCGCATCGCCGACCTGGGCCGCGACGCCCACCTGCTGCCGCAGGTGCACGCGCTGGCCGACCGCCTGCTGGCGCAGCGCCCGGACGTGGCCGACAGGGTGGTGGCGCGCTGGGTCGGCGGCGCGGTGCGCTACGCCGCGGCCTGAAGCCGGTCGCCGGCGGTTTGCCCCGGACGCCGCGACGGGCGAAACTGGCCGGCCGTTTTCCTGGATCTGGCGAATGAGCGAGAAGATTCCGCTGCTGATCGACACCGACCCCGGCGTGGACGACGCGCTGGCGCTGTTGATGGCGTTCAACTCGCCGGCGCACGAGGTGGTGGGCCTGACCATCGCCGCCGGCAACGTCGGCCTGGCGCACACCGTGCGCAACGCGCTGAAGCTGTGCGAGGTGGCCGGGCGCGCGGACGTGCCCGTGTTCCCCGGCTGCGGGGGGCCGCTGGTGCACGCCCCGCGTGAGGACGCGGCGCACGTGCATGGCCGCGACGGTTTCGGCGACGTCGGCTATCCCGACCCGGCCGCCCGGCCCGCCGCCGAGCATGCCGCGCTGGCGATCCTGCGCCTGTCGCACGAACACGCCGGCCGCCTGGTGCTGGTCGCGCTGGGGCCGCTGACCAACCTGGCCCTGGCCCTGCGCCTGGACCCGACCCTGCCGCAGCGCCTGGCGCGGCTGGTGGTGATGGGCGGGGCGGTGAGTGCGCACGGCAACATCACCCCGGTGGCCGAGTTCAACGTCGGCTTCGACCCGGAGGCCGCGCATGTGGTGTTCAGCGGCTTCCCGCGCCTGGACCTGGCCGACTGGGAGGCGACCCTGGCCCACGGTCTGCACATGCGCCGGGTCGAGCAGTGGCTGGCGGCCGACTCGCCGCGGGCACGCTTCTACGAAGCGATCTCCCGCCGCACCCGGCACTGGTCGGAGGACCGCCGCGGCGAGCACTGGCACTCGGCCGACGCCCTGGCCATGGCCTGGGCGCTGGAGCCGGAGGGGGCGCTGGAACTGGCCGAGCGCCCGGTGGCGGTGGAGACCGAAGGGCGCCTGGCCCGCGGCCTGACCGCGGTGGACTGGAACCGGCAGACCGGTGCCCCGGACAACGCCCGCATCCTGCTGCGCTACGACCAGGCCCGCTTCGAGGCCCGGATCCAGGCTGCGCTGGCCGCCGCCTGAGCGTGGGGCAGGCCCCGGCTTGCGCCTGGGCCTGCCGGACGGCTAGAATGCTTGGCTCCGTTCCGAATTCCCATACGGTGTACGCCATGAAGGCCGGCATCCATCCCGAATACCGCGAAGTCGTCTTCCACGACGTCACCTCCGACTTCAAGTTCCTGACCCGCTCGACCCTGGCGGCCAGCGCCAAGGAAACGATCAAGTGGGAGGATGGCAACGAGTATCCGCTCGTCAAGATCGAAATCTCGTCGGCCTCGCACCCGTTCTACACCGGCAAGCACAAGGTCGTGGACACCAGCGGCCGCATCGACAAGTTCCAGCGCCGCTACGCCCGCTGAGCCGGCCGCCCCGCGGGGCGTGCACCGACGAAGCCGAAGTCGTACGCCGGACGGCCGCGCTTGCGCGGCCGTCTTGCTGTGCGCGGTTTGGCGCCCGCCGGCTGGAACGGTGTGTGTCATACCTTGGCAGCAGGGACGCATACCGCGGGGTATGCGATAATTCCGCGGATTCGCGGCCGCTGCCGCGGACGAAATTCGCGACCGCAGCGGCGCTGTGCGCCCTCCTGCGGTGATCACCCCATAGAGGAGCGCACATCGTGTCCCATTCCGATCAGGTCACCCTGAACGCCGGCGAGAAGTCGGTGACCCTGCCGGTGCTCAAGCCCACCCTGGGCAACGACTGCGTGGATATCGCCAGGCTGCCCAAGGAAACCGGGCTGTTCACCTACGACTCGGGCTTCACCGCGACCGCCAGCTGCAAGTCGGCGGTGACCTACATCGACGGCGATGCCGGCGTGCTGCTGTACCGCGGCTACCCGATCGAGCAGCTGGCCGAGAAGTCCAGCCACGTGGCCGTCGCCTACGCCCTGCTCAACGGCGACCTGCCCAGCGCCGAGCAGCTCAAGGCCTTCGAGGCCGAGCTGGCCGCCGAGGCCGGCGTGAGCGAGGCGATCCACACCCTGATCGGCTCGTTCGACCGCAAGGCGCACCCGATGGCGATCCTGGCCGCGGCCATCGCCCACCTGGCCGCCGAGTACCACGACTCGCTGGACCTGTCCGACGCCGAGCAGCGCCGCAAGGCCGCCGTGCGCCTGATCGCCAAGGTGCCGACCCTGTCGGCGCTGATCTACCGCCACGGCCAGGGCCTGCCGGCCAACAAGCCGGACGCCTCGCTGGACTACGTGTCCCGCTTCCTGAAGCAGACCTTCGAGTCGGCCGACGGCAAGTACGAGCTCAACCCGGCCGTGGTCAAGGCGCTGGACGTGCTGTTCATCCTGCACGCCGACCACGAGCAGAACGCCTCCACCTCGACCGTGCGCCTGGTCGGCTCCACCGGCGCCAACCCGTACGCCTCGGTCGTCGCCGGCGTCACAGCGCTGTGGGGTCCGGCCCACGGCGGCGCCAACGAGGCCGTGCTGAAGATGCTCGAGGAGATCGGCACCGCCGACAACGTCGAGTCGGCCGTGCTCAAGGCCAAGGACAAGACCTCGGGCTTCCGCCTGATGGGCTTCGGCCACCGCGTCTACAAGAACTTCGACCCGCGCGCCAAGATCATCCGCGAGATGACCCACAAGGTGCTGGGCGAGCTGGGCGTCAACGACCCGCTGCTGGAAGTGGCGATGAAGCTCGAGGCCGCGGCGCTGAAGGACGAATACTTCGTGCAGCGCAAGCTGTACCCGAACGTGGACTTCTACAGCGGCATCATCTACAAGGCGCTGAAGATCCCGACCGAGATGTTCACGGTCATGTTCGCCCTGGCCCGCACCGCCGGCTGGGTGTCGCACTGGCTGGAGCAGCAGGTGGATCCGGAGATGAAGATCGGCCGCCCGCGCCAGGTCTACATCGGCCACGCCAAGCGCGACGTGGCCTGACCGGCGCGCGCCCCCTGCGCCTTGCGAGAACGCCCCGCGCGAGCGGGGCGTTTTTCTTTGCGCCGCCGGTGGCGTGGCCGTGCGGCGGGCGCGCCGTCAGCGCAGGCCCTCGCAGGCGGCGATCTCCTCCCCGGCCAGCAGCTGGCGCAGCTGTGCCAGCGAGGCGCGGCGCATGGGCTTCTCGTCCACCGCCGACAGCGGTGCCTGGCGCAGCGCGTCCAGCGGCAGCACGGTCAGGTCGAAGGGCAGATCCTCGGCGGCGAACACCCACACCGGGAAGTCGCCGCTGCGCTCGCGGTCCAGGCGCAGGCGCCGGGTGCGCGACTCGGCCGGGATGCCGTGCTCGTCGAGGAACAGCGCCACCGCCTCCGGGTCGTCCGAGAACAGCTGCAGCAGCACCGGCGAGCCGGCGTCGGCGGTGCCCTCCAGCACCGGCCCGACCAGACGCGGCTGGAATCGGGCGAAGAATTCCAGGGCGCGCACCGCGGCCTCGCGCCGGCGGCGCAGGGCGAGGGCCTGCTCGGGGCCCTGGAAGATGCGCTGGTACTCGCGCAGGGCCTCCTCGATCTCGCGGTTGCGCGGCAGCGAAGCGTCGTCGTGGATGCCCAGGCGGTTGGCGGCCTTGAGCTTGGCCTGGTGGTAGTCGCGGATGCCGCCTTCGGCCATCAGCCGGGCGGCCTCGTAGGCCAGGCGCCGGCGGCGCTCGCGGGTGCGGGTCTCGGCGTGCTGGCGGGCGCGGTGCATGGTCCACACTCCGTTCGAGGCCTGGGCCCGACTGTAGCGCAACGGCGTGGCCGATCCAACGACGCGGCCGCCGCCGCGCTCAGAAGATGTCGAAGGCCTCTTCCTCGTCCGCCGGCGTGCCGAAGAAGTCCGGCGCGCTGTACAGGCGCTCCAGGTCCTCGACCTTGATGTACTCGGGGCGACCGCCGCCCTCGGCGGAGATGCGCCCGGACTCGTCCACGTGCACCAGCACCATGCCCGCCGGCGGCTCCAGCGGCATCACCGGCCGGCCCTCCAGGGCCACGCGCATGTAGTCGATCCAGATCGGCAGCGCGGCCTTGCCGCCGTACTCGCGGTAGCCCAGCGACTTGAAGTCGTCGCGGCCGACCCAGACGGTGGTGGCCAGGTCGCCGCCGAAGCCGGAGAACCAGGCGTCGCGGTGGTCGTTGGTCGAGCCGGTCTTGCCGCCCACGTCCTCGCGGCCGAGCACCCTGGCCGCGGCGCCGGTGCCGCGCTGGACCACGTCGCGCATCATCGACGCGAGCTGGTAGGCGCTGCGCTCGTCGATCGCGCGCGGGGCGACCTTCGCGTCCGCCGGCAGGGGAGCGGTCCCGGTGGCCTCCGTGGCCGGTTCTGCCGTCTGTGCCTGCGCGCCCGGGGCGGGCAGGGCGCCGAAGTTGAAGCCGTCCACCACCTGCGGGGCCTGGGCGCCGGCCTGGCCGCCGCCGCCGCAGGTACGGCAGGCCACCAGCGGCTCGTGCTTGTACACCACCCGGCCGTCGCGGTCGCGGACCTCGTCGATCAGCCAGGTGTCCACCCGCGAGCCGCCGTTGGCGAACACGGCGTAGGCGCGCGCCACCGACAGCGGAGTCAGCGAGGCCGTGCCCAGGGACATGGACAGGTTGGGCGGCAGCTCGGACTCCTCGAAGCCGAACTGGGTGATGAAGCGGCGGGCGAAGTCCACGCCGATGGCGTCCAGCAGGCGCACCGAGACCAGGTTGCGCGACTGCACCAGCGCCTCGCGCAGGCGCATCAGGCCCTTGAACTTGCCGTCGTCGTTCTGCGGCGACCAGGTGTGGCCGCGGCGGTCGCGGAACACCACCGGGGCGTCGAGCACCACCGAGGCCGGGTTGAAGCCCTTCTCGAAGGCCGCAGCGTACACGAACGGCTTGAAGCTGGAGCCGGGCTGGCGGCGCGCCTGGGTGGCACGGTTGAACTTGTTGCCGGCGAAGCTGTAGCCGCCGACCAGGGCGCGCAGGGCGCCGGTGTTGGCGTCCAGCGAGACCAGCGCGGCCTGGGCGCGCGGCACCTGGTCCAGCAGGTACTCGCCCTCCTTCTCGCCACGCCGCACCCGCCCCACGTCGCCACGGGCCAGCAGCGCAGCCGGGCTCTTGCCGGTCCAGCGCGCCGCCGGCGCGCCGAGCCCCACCCGGCTGCCGTCGGCCAGCCCCCCCTGGGCGCTGCCGCCCGCGGCGGTGGCGGCGCCCCCCGCCGGCAGCAGGTCGGCCGGCGCCGAGATGCCGGCGATGGCCCGGGCCAGGGCCCTGTCGTCGGCGTCGGCCGGCAGCTCCAGCTTCTGCTCGACCCCGTGCCAGCCGTGGCGGTGGTCGTACAGGCGCAGGCCCTCGCGCACGGCGCGGTCGGCGGCCATCTGCAGGTCGGCGTCGATGGTGGTGGTGACCCGGTAGCCGCGGGTCAGCGACTCCGGGCCGAAGCGCTCCAGCATCTCCTGGCGGACCATCTCGGCCACGTACGGGGCCGGGGCCTCCAGCGGCGGCTCGTGCGGGGTGGCGTGCATCGGCACCGCCTTGGCCGCGGCCGCCTCGGCCGCGGTCACGAAGCCCAGCTCGGCCATGCGGTCGAGGATGTAGTCGCGGCGGATGCGCGCGCGCTCGGGGTTGCTGATCGGGTTGCCGGAGGAGGGGAACTTGGGGATGCCGGCCAGCGAGGCCATCTCGTCCAGGTCCAGCTCGTCCAGCTTCTTGCCGTAGTAGTACTCGGCGGCGGCGGCCACGCCGTAGGCGCGGTTGCCGAAGAAGCTCTTGTTGAGGTACAGCTCCAGGATCTGGTCCTTGCTCAGGACCTTCTCCATGCGGATGGCCAGCAGCATCTCGGCCAGCTTGCGCCGGTAGCTGTACTCGGAGCTGAGGAAGAACTGGCGGGCCACCTGCTGGGTGATGGTGGAGCCGCCGGGCACACGCTTGGCGTCGGTGGTGGCCAGCAGCCAGACCGCGCGGGCCACGCCCTTGTAGTCCACGCCGCCGTGCTCGTAGAAGCGCGCGTCCTCGATGGCGATGAAGGCCTGGCGCAGGCGTTCGGGCACCTGGTCGATGGTCACCGGGTAGCGCCGGGCCTCGCCGAACACGGCCATCAGCCGGCCGTCGGCGGCGTGCACGTACAGCGGCTCCTGCATCTCGACCCGGCTCAGCGTGGACACGTCGGGCAGCTGGGCCGAGATCCTCGCGTACAGGACGGCCAGGGCGATGCCGGCCAGCAGGGCCAGGCCCGCGGCGGTGATCAGGGCCCAGCGCAGCAGGCGGCGGAAAAGGGGCATGGACTCAAGGGCCGATTGTAGATTTCGCGGCCGCAGAGTATAGAGGAACAACGCGGACCCCTCCGGGGACGGTCCGCCAAGGAGGAGGCCGCCGGGGGCAAGCGTCCGCGTGGCCTGTCCGGGGGGGCCGGGGTTGCCAAGCGTAAAAGCGTCGTTATCTAATGCGCGGGCACAGGGGGTTCAACGTGTCCAAGTGCCTGTCGGCAGGGGAGAAACCGTGGGGCTCATCCCGAAAAGCCAGTCGCCGCTGATCGGCGTCGACATCAGCTCGACTGCGGTCAAGCTGTTGCAGCTGTCGCGTAGCGGCAACCGTTACCGCGTGGAGCACTACGCGGTCGAACCGCTGCCACCCAACGCGGTGGTGGAGAAGAACATCGTCGAGGTGGAAGCGGTGGGCGAGGCCATCCGCCGCGCCGTGAACCGTTCCGGCACCCGGGCCAAGTACGCCGCGGCCGCGGTCGCCGGCTCGGCGGTGATCACCAAGATCATCCCCATGCCGGCCGACCTGGACGAGGACGAGATGGAGGCCCAGGTCGAGCTGGAGGCGGTCAACTACATCCCGTACCCGATCGAGGAAGTGAACCTGGACTTCGAGGTGCTGGGCCCGATGCCCAACAACCCGGAGATGGTCCAGGTGCTGCTGGCCGCCTCGCGTTCGGAGAACGTGGAGCTGCGCCAGTCCGCGCTCGAACTGGGCGGCTTGACCGCCAAGGTCATGGACGTGGAGGCCTTCGCGGTCGAGAACGCCTTCGCCCTGATCGCCGGCGACCTGCCGGTGGGGCCCGACGGCGTGGTCGCGCTGGTGGACATCGGCGCCACCATGACCACGCTCAACGTCATCCGCGGCGGCCGCAGCCTGTACAGCCGCGAGCAGGTGTTCGGCGGCAAGCAGCTGACCGACGAGGTCATGCGCCGCTACGGCCTGACCTACGAGGAGGCCTGTCTGGCCAAGCGCCAGGGCGGCCTGCCGGATTCCTACGCGCAGGAAGTGCTGGAGCCGTTCAAGGAGGCCACGGTCTGGCAGATCAGCCGACTGCTGCAGTTCTTCTACGCCGGCAGCGAGTACAACCGCGTCGACCAGATCATGCTGGCCGGCGGCTGCGCGGCCATCGCCGGCCTGCCGGAGATGGTCGAGGAGCAGCTCGGCGTGCCGACGGTGGTGGCCAACCCGCTGGCGCAGATGACACTCGGTCCGCGCGTGCAGCCGCAGGCGCTGAGCCAGGATGCGCCCGCGCTGATGATCGCCACCGGGCTGGCCCTGAGGAGCTTCGACTGATGGCACGCATCAATCTCCTGCCCTGGCGCGCCGAGCGCCGCAAGCAGCGGCAGCGCGAGTTCCAGGGCATGCTCGGCCTGGCTGCGCTCGGCGGCGCGCTGCTGTCCTTCCTCATCTGGCTCCACTACGACCGGCAGATCGAGGGCCAGCACGAACGCAACGCGTTCCTGGAGGCCGAGATCGCCAAGGTCAAGAAGCAGAACGAGGAGATCAAGGAACTCGACGCCAAGAAGGACCGTCTGCTGGCCCGCAAGAAGGTCATCGAGGAGCTGCAGGCCAACCGCTCGCAGATGGTCCACCTGTTCGACGCGCTGGTGCGCACCATCCCCGACGGCGTGGTGCTGACCTCGCTCAAGCAGGAAGGCGACATCCTCACCCTGCAGGGCAGCGCGCAGTCCAATGCGCGCGTATCCGCCTACATGCGCAACCTCGAGGGCTCCGGCTGGATGACCAGGCCGGACCTGTCGATCATCGAGGCCAAGGACGAGAAGGCCGAGCAGGCCGCGCCGGTCGGCCGGACCCTGCCGTACAACTTCACCCTCAAGGTCACCCTGGCCAACCCGCAGCAACAGCAGCAGGGCGAGGGGCTGGCCGACGCGGTGGCCGACGCGGCCGCCGCCGAGGCCGCGGACGCCCCGGCCGAGGCCGCGCCCGCGCAGGAGGCCGGCGGGGCCAGCCCGGAGCAGCCGGCGCCGCAGCAGGTCCCGGCCGCGCCGGCGCCGGCCGAAGCGCCTGAGGCCCAGAGCCAGACCCAGGGGAGCGCGGCGCCATGAGTCAGAAGAAGAAAAAGAAGATCAAGCTCAGCGAGCTGGACTTCAACAACATCGGCAGCTGGCCGCAGCAGGCCAAGACGGTGTTCTGTGTCCTGCTGGCCGTGTTCATCGTGGTGATGACCTACCTGCTGGTCATCCGCGGCAAGGTCGAGGAGCTGGAGGGGCTGGAGCGGCGCGAGGCCGACCTGCGCGCGCAGTTCGAGACCGAACAGGGCCGCGCGGCCAACCTCGAACCGCTGCGCCAGCAGTTGGCGCAGATGGAGCAGGTGCTGCAGCAGATGCTGCGCCAGCTGCCCAGCAAGACCGAGATGCCGGACCTGATCATCGACATCTCGCAGACCGCGCTGTCCAGCGGCCTGACCAACGAGCTGTTCCAGCCGGGTCCGGAGATTCCCAAGGAGTTCTACGCCGAGAAGCCGATCGCGCTGCGCATGGTCGGCAACTACCACCAGTTCGGCGCCTTCGTCAGCGGCGTGGCCTCGCTGCCGCGCGTGGTGATCCTGACCATGCACGACATCTCGCTCAAGCCGAAGGAGCGCCGCGGCGGCATCCGCCCCGGCGGCATGCTGGAACTGTCCGGCACGGTGAAGACCTACCGCTACCTGGACGAGTTCGAAATCTCCCAGCAGGAGCAGGGCGCCGCCAACGGCGCGGGAGGCGGCGCATGAGCAGGCAGCACGTTGCCGGGATGGGCCGTGCCATGCGGGTGCTGGGGGCCTCGATGCTGGCGCTGGCGCTGGGCGCCTGCGCACGCGGCGTGACCAGCACGCCCGGGGACGCCCCGAACCTGGAGAAGTGGGTGGCCGAGGTGCGCGCACGTCCCGCGCCGCCGCTGGAGCCGCTGCCGGTGATGCAGCAGTTCGAGACGTTCGAGTACTCGGCCCAGGACCGCCGCGACCCGTTCAGCGATGCCTGGAACAACCCGGACGGCGGCGTCGGCCTGCGTCCGGACCCGAACCGGCGCAAGGAGCCGCTCGAGCAGTTCCCGCTGGACAGCCTCGACATGGTGGGCACCATCGGCACGGGTCCGAACCTGGTGGCGCTGGTGATGGCCCCGGACAAGGTCACCCACCGGGTGCGCCCGGGGACCTACATGGGCCAGGCCGACGGCCGGGTCACCGCCGTGTACGAGGACAGGATCGAGCTGGTCGAGCTGGTGCCGGATGGTGCGGGGGGCTGGCTGGAACGTCCGGCCGCCATCGCGCTCGAAGATCAATGGTTAGGGGATAGCACGATGACCGTTACCAATGCCCAGAGCCTGCGCACCCTGCGGCGCCCGGCGATCCTGAGGGCCTGCGGGCTGGGGCTCGCGATCGCCCTGTCCACGGCCGCCGTCCACGCCGCCGAGCCCGCCGCCGCCGCCGGTTCGGCGCAGGAGGCCAAGGCCAGCGTGTCCCATATCGACTTCCGGCGCGGCGAGGGCGGCGCCGGCCGCCTGGTCCTGCGCTTCGACGGTGAAGGCGTGACCCCGGACCTGCGCAGCCAGGACGGCAGCGTGGTGGTGGATGTGGCCCGCGCCACCCTGCCGGCCAACCTGCAGCGCTCGCTGGACGTGGTCGACTTCGCCACTCCGGTGCAGCGCATCGACGCCCGCCCCTACGGCGGCGGCGTACAGCTGGTGCTGGCCACCCGCGGCGAGTACGAGTCGCTGGCCTACCAGTCCGGCAACGAGTACGTGGTCGAGGTCACCCCGCGTGCCGGCGAGCCGGCGGTGGGCGCGGTCAACGCCGACAGCGTCGCCGCCGCGCGCGCCCGCCTGGAGGCCCGTCCGTACTCCGGCCGCCCGGTGACCTTCAACTTCCAGGACGTGCCGGTGCGCACCGTCCTGCAGCTGATCGCCGAGGAGTCCAACCTCAACATCGTGGCCTCCGACACCGTGCAGGGCAACGTGACCCTGCGCCTGGTGAACGTGCCCTGGGACCAGGCCCTGGACATCGTCCTGCGCGCCAAGGGCCTGGACAAGCGCCGCGACGGCAACGTGATCTGGGTGGCGCCGCAGCCCGAACTGGCCGCGTTCGAGAAGGCCAAGGAGGACGCGCGCATCGACCTGGACAACCGCGTCGACCTGATCACCGACTACGTCCAGATCAACTACCACTCGGCCGCCGCCATCTACAAGGCGCTGACCGAAGCCCGCGGCATCGGCGGCCAGACCGGCCAGGGCGGCACGAACCAGAACGAGACCGGCTTCCTGTCGCCGCGCGGCCGCATCGTCGCCGACGAGCGCACCAACACGCTGATGATCAGCGATATCCCGAAGAAGGTCGCGCAGATGCGCGAGCTGATCAGCGTAATCGACCGTCCGGTGGACCAGGTGCTGATCGAGGGCCGCATCGTGGTGGCCACCGACAGCTTCGCCCGCGAGCTGGGCGCGCGCTTCGGCATCAGCGGCAACCGCGACAACGTCTACTTCAGCGGCAACCTGGACGCCAACACCCAGAACCGCAATTCCGACGTCGACGCGCAGCGCGCCAACGCCAACCTGCTGCGCGACTGGCAGATGCAGCGTGATGCGGCGCTGGCCGCCGGCAACCCGGTCCCGCCGATGCCGGTGCTCAACAGCTCCACCATCACCCGCGGCCTGAACGTCAACCTGCCGGTGCCGAGCGCCATGAACCCGGCCGGCCTGGCGCTGTCCATCCTCAACGCCGGTTACCTGCTGGACGTCGAGCTGAGCGCCATGCAGGAGGAGCGCCGCGGCGAGGTCATCTCCAACCCGCGCGTGGTCACCTCCAACCAGCGCGAGGCGATCATCCGCCAGGGCCGCGAGGTGGGCTACGTGACCATGACCGGCGCCGCCGGTGCGGTCGCCACCCCGAACGTCCAGTTCAAGGACGTGCTGCTGGAGCTGAAGGTCGTGCCGACCATCACCCACGACAACCGCGTCTTCCTCGACGTCAACGTCAAGAAGGACGAGGTGATCGGCTACCTCGACACCAGCATCGGCACGGTGCCGGAGATCGCCAAGCGCGAGGTCAACACCGCCGTGCTGGTGGACGACGGCCAGACCGTGGTGATCGGTGGCGTGTACGAGTTCACCGACTCCAACAGCGTGGCCAAGGTGCCGTTCCTGGGCGACGTGCCGTTCCTCGGCGCGCTGTTCAAGAAGAAGGGCCGCAGCAAGGAGAAGGCCGAGCTGCTGATCTTCCTGACCCCGAAGGTCATGCGCGTGGAAAAGCGCGCCTGAGCCGGGCGGCACGGGAAACACCCGCGGACGGGGCCCTCGTGGCCCCGTCCTTTTTTGCGCCGCGTTCATGCGCGGTGAACCCGGCGCGGCGCGGATGGGTCAGAATCGGGCCATGGACAATCCCGTGACCGAAGCCGCCGACGGCGGCCTGCACCAGGCCTTCGTGGCCCTGCGCGAGCGCCTGTCGGCGGCCATCGTCGGCCAGTCCGCGCTGGTCGAGCGCCTGCTCATCGCCCTGCTGGCCGACGGCCACCTGCTGGTCGAGGGCGCGCCTGGCCTGGCCAAGACCACCGCCATCCGCACCCTGGCCGCGCACCTGGACGCCGAGTTCGCGCGCGTGCAGTTCACCCCGGACCTGCTGCCGGCCGACCTCACCGGCACCGAGGTGTGGCGGCCGCAGGAGGGGCGCTTCGAGTTCCAGCCCGGCCCGGTGTTCCACTCGCTGCTGCTGGCCGACGAGATCAACCGCGCCCCGGCCAAGGTGCAGTCGGCCCTGCTGGAGGCCATGGCCGAGCGCCAGGTCACCGTCGGCCGCCGCACCTACGCCCTGCCGCGCCTGTTCCTGGTGATGGCCACACAGAACCCGATCGAGCAGGAGGGCACCTTCCCGCTGCCGGAGGCGCAGCTGGACCGCTTCCTGATGCACGTGCGCATCGGCTATCCCGATGCGGCGGTGGAGGGCGAGATCCTGCGCCTGGCCCGGGAGGGCGCGCGCCAGGCCCTGGACGCTCCGCCCGCGCCGGTGGAGCGCATGGCCCAGGAGCAGGTGTTCGCCGCCCGCGCGCGGGTGCTGGACCTGTACATGGCGCCGCCGCTGGAGCGCTATCTCATCGAGCTGGTGCTGGCCTCGCGCGACGCAGGCCGCTACGACCCGGCGCTGGCCCGGCGCATCGCCTGGGGCGCCAGCCCGCGCGGCTCCATCGCCCTGGAGCGCTGTGCACGGGCGCGGGCCTGGCTGGCCGGGCGCGACTACGTCACCCCCGAGGACGTGCGCGCGGTGGCGCCGGACGTGCTGCGCCACCGCGTGCTGCCCAGCTACGAGGCCCTGGCCGAGGGCTGGGACGGCGAACGCCTGGTCGCCGCACTGCTGGAAAAGGTGCCGGTGCCGTGAGCGGCGCGGGCGTGGCGGCCGGGTCCGCGGCCGGCACGGGCGTGGTGCCGGAGCTGGCCGAACTGGTGGCGCTGCGCCGGCAGGCCCGCCGTGGCGCCTGGCCGCGCCGCGGCCGCCACGGCCTGCACGGGCCGGCGCCGGCGCAGGCGCGCGGGCGTGGCATGGAGTACGCCGAGTCGCGCGAGTACGTGCCCGGTGACGACGTGCGCCACATGGACTGGCGCCTGACCGCGCGCACCGGCCGTGCCCACACCAAGCTGTTCCAGGCCGAGCGCGAGCGCCTGACCCTGCTGGTGGCCGACACCGCCACGTCCCTGTACTTCGGCACCCGCGTGCGCTTCAAGTCGGTGCAGGCCGCGCGCGCCGGTGCGGTGGCGGCCTGGTCGGCGGTGCTGGCCGGCGACCGCATCGCCGCCCTGCGGAGCGGCGCGCCGGCGGTCGCGCCGGCTACGGGCGAGCGCGGGGCCATGCGCGTGCTCGACGCGCTGGCGCGCTGGTACGCGGCGCCGCCCGCGGACGACGCCGGCCTGGAGCAGGCCCTGGACCATGCCCAGCACCTGCTGCGGCCGGGCGCGCGGCTGGTGGTGCTGGCCGATCCCGGCAGCGCGGCGCGGGTGCCGGCGCTGCGCTGGACCGCGCTGGCCCGCCCCCACGAGGCCACCCTGGTGCTGCTGCAGGACCGCCTGGAGACCGCGCCGCCGCCGCGTGACCTGGCGGTGTGGACGGCCGGCCGCCGCCTGCTGCTGCCGCTGCAGCGTCCGGTCGTGCGCCAGCGCTGGCTGCACGCCCTGGCCGAACCGGCGCAGGCCCTGGCGCGCGCCCTGCCGGGACAGGGCTGGCAGGGGCGCCGCCTGTACACGGACGATCCCGCCGAGGCCTGGCTGCAGCCTGCGGCTGCGGAAGCGGAGGAGGACTAGGCATGGATCCGGCGCGCCTGCCGCTGCGCGACGTGCACCTGCCGCCGCCACCGTCCTGGTGGCCGCCGGCGCCGGGCTGGTGGTGGCTGGGCGGCGCGCTGCTGCTCCTGCTGGCCGGGTGGCTGGCCTGGTACGCCTGGCGCTGGCGCCGCCGGCGCCGCTGGCTGCGCTGGTTCGAGCAGGCCTGCGCCGAGGGCGCGCCGCCGCAGCGGCTGGCGGCCATGTCCATGCTGCTGCGCCGCGCCGCGCGCCGGTGCCGGCCCGGCGCCGAGCTGCTGCAGGGCGAGGACTGGCTGCGTTTCCTCGACGGCGGCAAGGGCACGGCCTTCAGCCGGGGACCGGGCCGCCTGCTGCTGGACGGCGGCTACCGCCCGCGCATCGACGATGCGGTGGCGCTGGACGCGGTGCACGCGCTGGCGCGCGCCCGCTTCCTGGCGCTGATGGAGGGGCGGCGGTGAGCGTGCTGCACGCCTGGCTGGAGACCCTGTGGCCGGGGTTTGCCGGTTTCGCGTGGCCCTGGGCCTGGGCGCTGCTGCCGTTGCCGCTGCTGGTGCGCTGGCTGCTGCCGCCGCGCCAGCCGGCCAGCCCGGCCCTGCGCCTGCCGCACGGTGCGGCGCTGGTCCCGGTGCTGGCCGCGCGCGCCGCGCCGCGCCTGGGCTGGCTGCTGCCGGCGCTGGCCTGGCTGCTGCTGTGCGCCGCCGCGGCGCGGCCGCAGCAGCTGGGCGAGGCGCAGGCGCCGCCGCGCCAGGCGCGGCAGATGCTGCTGGCGGTGGACCTGTCCGGCAGCATGGCCGAGACCGACATGCGCCTGGGCCTGGACGTGGTCGACCGCCTGACCGCGGCCAAGGCGGGGATCGCCGACTTCCTCGACCGCCGCGCCGGCGACCGCGTCGGCCTGCTGGTGTTCGGGCAGCGCGCCTACATGCTGGCGCCGCTGACCCTGGACCGGGAGACGGTGCGCCAGCAGCTGCGCGACACCACGGCCGGTCTGGCCGGGCGCGAGACCGCGCTGGGCGACGCCATCGGCCTGGCGGTCAAGCGCCTGCGCGAGCAGCCGCCGGGGCAGCGCGTGCTGGTGCTGCTGACCGACGGGGTGAACACCGCCGGCGTGCTGGAGCCGCTGAAGGCCGCCGAGCTGGCGCGCGAGGAGGGCGTGCGCGTGCACACCATCGCCTTCGGCAGCGCCGGCGGCGGCTTCAGCCTGTTCGGCGTGCCGGTGCAGGGCGGCGGCGCGGAGATCGACGAGGACACCCTGGCCCGAGTCGCGGCCATGACCGGCGGGCGTTTCTTCCGCGCGCGCGATGCGCAGGAACTGGCCGGCATCTATGCCGAGCTGGACCGGTTGGAGCCGGTGGACGTGGCCGCCGCCCCGGCGCGGCCGCGCCTGGAACGCTATCCCTGGCCGCTGGCCGCGGCGCTGCTGCTGGCGCTGCTGGGCTGGCCGCTGCACAGGCGCGGCGCATGAGCACCTGGACCGAGCTGCTGCCGCATTTCCAGCGCCCGGCCTGGCTGTGGGCGCTGCTGGCGCTGCCGCTGCCCTGGTGGTGGTGGCACCGCCGCCGGCGCGCCGACTGGCGCACCCTGGTGGACGCGCACCTGCTGCCGCACCTGCTGGTGCCCGGTCGTGGCCGTGCCGCGCTGCGCCTGCTGGGCGTGGGCCTGGCCTGGACGCTGGCGGTGCTCGCCCTGGCCGGTCCGGGCTGGCGCCAGGAGCCGCGCCCACGCTGGGTGTCGCACGCGCCGCTGGTGGTGGCGCTGGACCTGGGCACGGCCATGCGCGCGCCCGACCTGCCGCCCACACGCCTGGCGCAGGCGCGCGCCAAGCTGGAGATGCTGCTGCGGCGCCGCCAGGGCGGCGAGATGGGGCTGGTGGTCTGGGCCGAGGATGCCTTCACCGTCGCTCCCCTGACCGCCGACGCCGCCAACCTGGCCCTGTTCCTGGACGCGCTGGAGCCGGAAGTGATGCCGGCGGACGGTCACCGGCCCGACCGCGCCATCGCCCACGCGGCACTGCTGCTGCGCCGCGCCGGCTTCGCGCACGGCGACATCCTGCTGCTGACCGACCGCGCCGACGCCGCCGCGCGCCAGGCCGCGGCGGCGGCCGCCGCGCAGGGGTACCGCGTGTCGGTGCTCGGCATGGGCACCGCGGAAGGCGGGGTGTACCGCGACCGCGCCGGCACGGTACACCAGGCCCGGCTGGAGGAAGCCCCGCTGCGCGCCTTGGCTGCGGCCGGCGCCGGCCGCTACGCACGCCTGGCCGCGGACGAGGCCGACCTGCGCGCGCTGGGCGTGCTGGTGCCGCCGGCCACGCAGGCGGCCGACCGCGAGGGCGAGGGCGAGAAGGTGTGGCTGGACCAGGGCTACTGGCTGCTGCTGCCGCTGCTGGCCCTGGCGGCACTGGGCTTCCGCCGCGGCGCCGGGGTGCTGGTCGTGTTGCCGCTGGCGCTGGCCGTGGCCACGCTGGTGCCGGCGCCGGCATGGGCCGCGCAGGCCGGCGGGCAGGGCGCCGGCAGCCTGTGGCGGCGCCCCGACCAGCAGGCGCAGCAGCAGCTGGAGCGGGGCGTGGAGGCATACCGCCGCGGCGACTACGCGGCCGCCGCCGAGGCCTTCGCCGCGGCCGGTGCGCGTGGCGCGCAGGCGCACTACAACCTCGGCAACGCGCTGGCGCGGCAGGGCCGCTACGACGAGGCCATCGCCGCCTATGACCGCGCCCTGGCGCTGGACCCGGGGCTGGAGGACGCCGCCTTCAACCGCCGCGTGGTCGAGGCGGCGCGGCGCCAGCCGCCGGGCGGGCAGGGNGGCGCCGGTTCCGGCTCGCGCCAGGACCGGCAGGCCCCGGGCCGCCAGGACGGGGGCGGCCTGCAGGCGCAGGACGGGCGGCAGGACGAGGCCGGCAGGCAGGCGCGGCCGCCGTCGGCGCCGCGGCCGGAGGCGTCGCCGGCGCAGGACGCGGCCCGCCAGGCCGAGGCCGACCGCGCCCAGCGCGGGCGCATGGAGCAGGCCCTGCGCCAGGCCGGCCAGGCGCCGCAGGAGGGCGCGCCGGCCGAGGCCGACCCGCAGGTGCGCGAGCGGCGCCAGGCGCACGAGGCCTGGCTGCGGCGCGGGCCCGACGATCCGGGCGGGCTGCTGCGCGCCAAGTTCCAGCTCGAACACGAACGCCGCCAGCGGGAGGGGCGGTGACCATGCACATGACCAGGTGGAATCCCGCCCGCCCGCGGACGCGGGCCCTGCTCGCCCTGCTGGCGTTGTGGCTGGGGGTGCCGGCCGCCTCCGCGGCCACCCGCGCCTGGCTGGACCGCAGCCGCGTGGCCCTGGGCGAGACGGTGACGCTCAACATCCAGACCGACCAGCCGGCCGCGCCGGACTACGGGCCGCTGCGCGCCGCCGGCTTCGAGGTGGGCCAGGCCTTCCGCCGCGACCTCGGCCGCGAGGTGCTGTTCGGGGTGCCGCTGACCCCGCGCCGCAGCGGACGGATGCAGGTGCCGCCGCTGCGCGTGGGGGCCGAGCGCACGCCGCTGCTGGCGCTGGAGGTGGCACCGGCCCGGGCGCAGGCGCCGCGCGGCGAGGTGTTCGTGGAAACCGCCGTGGACCACGACGCACCGTGGGTGCAGCAGAGCGTGGGCGTGGTGGTGCGCCTGCACTACGCCACGCCGATCCTGTCCGGCCAGCTCGGCCTGGAGGCGCCGGAGGGGGCCTCGCTGCAGCGGGTCGGCGACGACGTGCACAGCAGCCGCGAGCTGGGCGGGCGCGCCTACCGGGTGATCGAACGCCGCTACCTGCTGGTGCCCGAGCGCAGCGGCGAGCTGCGGCTGGGGCCGGCGCGCTTCCGCGGGCGCGGCACCGGCGGTTTCTTCGATGACTTCTTCGGCACCGACCGCAGCCTCGCCGCCGACGGCCCCGAGTTCCGCCTGCAGGTGCGCCCGCAGCCCGACGGCGCGCCGCAGCCCTGGCTGCCGCTGCACGAGCTGCGCCTGCGCTACCTGGCCGCGCCCTCGCAGGCGCGCGCCGGCGAGGCGGTGGAGATCGCGGCGGAAGCGGGGGCGCGCGGCGCCACCGCCTCGCTGTTCCCGGAGATCCCGGTGCCGCGCGTGGACGGGGCGCAGGTGTTCCCCGAGCGTGCCGAGCTCAGCGAGCGCTTCGTCGACGGCAGCCCGCAGCTGACCGTGGTGCGCCGCTACGCGGTGGTGCCGTTGCAGCCGGGCACGCTGCAGGTGCCGGGCGTGCGCATGGACTGGTGGGACGCACGCGCCGGGCAGGCGCGCACCGCGCGCCTGCCGGACCTGCGCCTGGAGGTGGCGCCGGGCACCCGGCCGCTGCCGGCGGCCGCGGCCGCCCCACGCCAGGACACGGCGCCGGTGCCGGAGACGGACGACGGGATGCTGGCGGTGGCCGGCACGCACGAGCCGGACGCGCCGCGCTGGCTGGTGGCGGTGGCCGTGCTGCTGCTGGCGCTGTGGCTGGCGACCCTGGCCTGGGCGCTGCGGCTGCGCCGCCGCCTGCGCGGGGCCGTGGCGGAGCCGCCGCTGCGGGCCGGGGGTGCCGGCGGCACGCGGGCGTCCCTGGCCAGGCTGCGCCATGCCTTGGACGCGGGCAGCTTCGACGAGGTGGTGGCGCTGCTGCGGGCCATGGCCACGCCGCCGGCCGCGGACCTGGACGGGCTGCTGGCGCGCCTGGCCGATCCCGTCCAGCGCCAGGCACTGGAGGGGATGCGGCGCGCGCTGTGGGCCGGACAGGGCGATGCCGGGCAGGCGCGCGCGGCACTGCGCGCGGCCTTCCGCGACGGCCCGCGCTGGACCGCCGCGCCGTCCGCGCAGGCCGAGCCGCTGCCGCCGCTGTACCCGCGCTGAGGCGCGGGAGCGGTTTGTTAAGCTGCCACGCCTGTTTCGTCTGACCGGGAGCACCCATGGAAACGAGCGGACGCCGTGGCCTGTCGATGCCGTGGAAGATGGGCCTCGGCTTCGGCCTGGGGCTGGCGCTGGGCCTGGTGGTGCACCTGACCGCCGGCGCCGACGCCGCCTGGGTCCAGGCGTTCACCCGCTACTTCACCACGCCGGCGTCGGGGCTGTTCCTCAACCTGATCTTCATGCTGATCGTGCCGCTGCTGTTCTCGGCGCTGGTGCTGGGCATCGCCGAGATGGGCGACATCCGCGCCCTCGGCCGGATCGGCTGGAAGACCCTGGCCTACACCGTGGTGCTGTCCGGTGTGGCGGTCGGCCTGGGCCTAGTGCTGGTGAACGTGCTGCGGCCCGGCACCGGCGTGGACCCGGCCCTGGCCCAGCAGCTGCTGGCGCAGAACGTGGAGCGCAGCCGCGAGATCGTGGCCAGCGTGGACAGCCAGCCGCGCGGGATGGACATGCTGCTGTCGATCGTGCCCAGCAACGTCGTGGCCGCCGCCTCGGACAACGGCCAGATCCTGGCGCTGATGTTCTTCGCGGTGATGTTCGGCATCGGCATGGTGCTGACCGACGACGACAGGGTGGCCACCCTCAAGCGCGGCATCGAGGGCGTGTTCGAGATCTCGATGACCCTGATCGGGCTGGTGATCCGCCTGGCGCCGTACGCGGTGTTCTGCTTCATGTTCAACCTGGCCGCGGTGTTCGGCTTCGACCTGCTGTTGCGGCTGGGCGCCTACGTGGGCGTGGTGGTGCTGGCCCTGGGCCTGCACATGTTCGTCTCCTACGCCATCGCCGTGCGCATGGCCGGGCGCCCGCCGCTGGCCTTCTTCCGCGACATCCAGGAGGCGGCGGTGATGGCCTTCTCCACCGCCTCCAGCAACGCCACCCTGCCCACCGCGCTGCGGGTGGCCGACCGCATGGGGCTGCCGCCCAGGGTCTCGCGCTTCGTGCTGACCGTGGGCGCCACCGCCAACCAGAACGGCACGGCGCTGTTCGAGGGCGTGACGGTGATCTTCCTGGCGCAGTTCTTCGGTGTGGACCTCAGCCTGGGCCAGCAGCTGGTGGTGATGGCGGTGTGCATCCTCGGCGGCATCGGCACCGCCGGCGTGCCCTCCGGCTCGCTGCCGGTGGTGGCCCTGATCTGCGCCATGGTCGGGGTGGACCCGATCGGCATCGGCCTGATCCTGGGCGTGAACCACTTCCTGGACATGTGCCGCACCACCCTCAACGTCAGCGGCGATCTGACCCTGGCCACCCTGGTGGCCGCCGGCGAGCCGGACGACGGGGCGCCACCGGCCTGAACCACCGCCACGGTGGCGCGCGCAACGGTTTCACGGCCAACCGGTGCCGGCGCGTGCGCGCCGGGGCCGGGACAGGAGGGGACAAGGAATGGGACAATGGGGTGCCCGCACCGAGGCGGGCGCCGACCACGCATTCGCACCCTCATGACGAAGCCAACCCGCCGCCAGCTGGCCAACGCCATCCGTTTCCTCGCCGCCGATGCGGTCGAAGCCGCCAAGTCCGGCCATCCGGGCATGCCCATGGGCATGGCCGACATCGCCGAGGTGCTGTGGAACGACTACCTGCGACACAACCCGTCCAACCCGGACTGGTTCAACCGCGACCGTTTTGTGCTGTCCAACGGCCACGGCTCGATGCTGCAGTACGCGCTGCTGCACCTGAGCGGCTACGACCTGCCGATCGAGGAGCTCAAGCGCTTCCGCCAGCTGCACAGCAGGACCGCCGGCCACCCCGAGCGCCACGAGACCCCGGGTGTGGAGACCACCACCGGCCCGCTCGGACAGGGCTTCGCCAACGCCGTCGGCTTCGCCCTGGCCGAGAAGCTGCTGGCCCAGCGCTACAACCGTCCCGAGTTCGAGATCATCGACCACCGCACCTGGGTGTTCATGGGCGACGGCTGCATGATGGAGGGCATCTCCCACGAGGCCGCCTCGCTGGCCGGCACCTGGGGCCTGGGCAAGCTGACCGCGTTCTGGGACGACAACGGCATCTCCATCGACGGCGAGGTGCACGACTGGTTCACCGACGACACCGCGGCGCGTTTCGAGGCCTACGGCTGGCACGTGGTGCGCGGCGTGGACGGCCATGATCCGGAGGCGATCAAGGCCGCGATCGAGCAGGCCATCGCGGTGGAGGACAAGCCCAGCCTGATCTGCTGCAAGACCACCATCGGCTTCGGTGCGCCGAACAAGGCCGGCAAGGAGGAGTCGCACGGTGCGCCGCTGGGCAAGGACGAGATCGAGGCCACGCGCAAGGCGCTGGACTGGCCGTACGCGCCGTTCGAGATCCCGCAGGAGATCTACGACGGCTGGCGCGCCAACGGCGCCGGCACCCTGCACGAGGCCGAGTGGAACCGCCTGTTCGAGCGCTACGCCGCGCAGTACCCGGAGCTGGCCGCCGAGCTGGCCCGGCGCATCCGCGGCGAGCTGCCGGAGGGCTTCGTCGAGGCGGCCGACGCCTTCATCGCCCGGGTCCAGGCCGAGGGCCCGGCGATCGCCTCGCGCAAGGCCTCGCAGAACGCCATCGCCGCCTTCGCCCCGCTGCTGCCGGAGCTGATCGGAGGTTCGGCCGACCTGGCCCCGTCCAACCTCACCCAGTGGAAGGCCAGCAAGCCGGTCACCGCGGCCGATCCGGACGCCAACTACGTGCACTACGGCGTGCGCGAGTTCGGCATGAGCGCCATCGCCAACGGCCTGGCCCTGCACGGCGGCTTCCTGCCGTTCGACGCCACCTTTCTGGTGTTCAGCGACTACGCGCGCAACGCCCTGCGCATGAGCGCGCTGATCCCGGCACACGTGATCCACGTGTTCACCCACGATTCCATCGGCCTGGGCGAGGACGGCCCCACCCACCAGCCGGTCGAGCACCTGGCCTCGCTGCGCCACATCCCCAACAACGACGTCTGGCGCCCGTGCGACGCGGTCGAGTCGGCGGTGGCCTGGAAGGCCGCGATCCTGCGCCAGGACGGCCCCAGCTGTCTGGTGTTCAGCCGCCAGAACCTGCCGCACCAGGCGCGCACCGCCGAGCAGGTGAAGCTGATCGAGCGCGGCGGCTACGTGCTGGCCGACGCCGAGGGCGGCCAGCCCGACGTGATCCTGATCGCCACCGGCTCGGAGGTCGCGCTGGCGATGGCGGCCAAGGCGCAGCTGGACGCCGGGGGCATCCGCACCCGCGTGGTGTCCATGCCCTCCACCGACGTGTTCGACCGCCAGGACGCGGCCTACCGCGAGTCGGTGCTGCCCGACGCTGTGCGCAAGCGCGTGGCGGTGGAGGCGGGCGTGACCGACTACTGGCGCAAGTACGTGGGCCTGGATGGCGCGGTGGTGGGCCTGGACCGCTTCGGCGCCTCCGCCCCGGCCGGCGAGCTGTTCAAGCACTTCAACATCACCGCCGAGGCGGTGGTGGCCGCCGCCAGGGCGCTGTGACGGCGCGGGCGCGCCGGGTGCCGGCGCGCCTTCCCGCGAACGGAAAGGGACGCCCCGGGGCGTCCCTTTTCCTCTGCTTTCCTCTGCGCCAGGGGCGGCGCCCTCAGTGCGCCCTGCCCAGATCGTGCAGGCCGCCGCCGCGGCAGCGCGGCGAATCGGGCACCTGCGCGCTGGCAGCCCATTCCTCCGGGGTGTAGGTGTGCAGGCCCAGGGCGTGGATCTGCCGCATGAGGTCGCCCATGGCCGCGTACACCGCCTGGTGGCGCTGGATCGGGCGCTTGCCGGCGAAGGCCTGGCTGACGATCACCGCCTTGTAGTGGGTCTCCTGGCCGCGGTGGTGCATGTGGCTTTCGTCCACCACCTCCAGGTGCTGGGGCTGCAGGGCGGCGAGGGCCTGGCGGATCTGGTCGGCACGGGTCATGGCGGTGCGGGAACGGCGGGGAGGCTTCCAACATGGCGCCTTGCCGCGCCGGGTTCAAGGCCGGCAATCCGGCCGTTCAGTCCAGCACGTGGATCACGTCGGCCAGGCGCCGTACCTCGTCCGGGTGGTGGCTGACGTAGAGCATGGGCAGGCGCACCTCGTCGCGCACGCGTTGCAGCCACGGGATCAGCTCGTCGCGGCGGGCCGGATCCAGCGCCGACAGCGGCTCGTCGAACAGCAGGATCGAGGGCTGCGACAGCAGCGCCCGGCCGATGGCCACGCGCTGCGCCTCGCCGCCGGACAGGTGGCGGGTGCGCCGGTCCAGCAGGTGGCCGATGCCCAGCAGTTCCACCACCGCGTCGAAGCCGAAGCGCGCCTGCACGCCGCCGTGGCGGCCGTAGAGCAGGTTACGGCGCACGTCCAGGTGCGGGAACAGGCGCGCGTCCTGGAACACGTAGCCGACCCGGCGGCGGTGGGTGGGCACGTCGATGCCGGCGGCGCTGTCGTACAGCACCCGGCCGTCGATCTCGATGCGCCCGGACTCCGGCCGCACCAGCCCGGCGATGGCGTGCAGCACGCTGGTCTTGCCGGCGCCGGAGGGGCCGGCCAGGGCCACCACCCGCGCCTGCTCGACGATGCGCACGTGGCGGCGGAAACCGCCGCGGCGCAGGTGCAGGTCCAGGTGCAGCATGCTCAGTCCTCTCCGTCGCCGCGCTGGCGCCGCACCAGCCACTCGGAGGCCAGCAGCGCGCCCAGCGAGATCGCCAGCGCCACCGCGGCCAGGCGCCAGATGCCCTGTTCGCCGCCGGGCACCTGCAGCAGGCCGTAGATCGCCGAGGACAGGGTCTGGGTCTGGCCGGGGATGGCGGCGACGAAGGTGATGGTGGCGCCGAACTCGCCCAGCGCCTTGGCGAAGGCCAGCGCCACGCCGGCCACCAGGCCCGGCCAGGACAGCGGCAGGGTCACGGTCAGGAACACCCGCCACGGCGCCGCGCCCAGGGTGGCGGCGGCCTGCTCCAGGCGGTGGTCCACATGCTCCAGCGACAGCCGGATGGCACGCACCATCAGCGGAAAGCCCATCACCGCGCAGGCCAGCGCCGCGCCGGTCCAGCGGAAGGCCAGGACCACGCCGAGGTGCGCCTCCAGCCAGCGGCCGAGCGGGCCCTGGCTGCCGAACAGCACCAGCAGGGCGTAGCCCATCACCACCGGCGGCAGGACCAGCGGCAGGTGCACCACCGCATCCAGCAGCGCCTTGCCCGGGAAGCGCCGCCGCGCCAGCAGCCAGGCCACGGCCACGCCCGCCGGCAGGCTGGCCAGCGAGGCCACCGTGGCCACCTTCAGGCTCAGGGCGATGGCGGTGGCTTCCTCCGGGGTGAACCAGTGCCAGGCCACGGTGCCCTCCGTCTCAGTCGCGCGGCAGCAGGCCGTGGCGGGCGAACACCGCCCGCGCCTGCGGGCCGGACAGCCAGCCCACGAACGCCCGCGCCGCCGGCGGCGCGCCGCGCAGGGCCGCGGCCGGGTAGACGATCGGCGGGTGGCTGTCTCCGGGGAAGGTGGCCACCACCTGCACGCGCGGCTCGGCCTGCGCGTCGGAGGCGTAGACCACGCCCAGCGGCGCCTCGCCGCGGGCCACCAGCATCAGCGCCGCGCGCACGCTCTCGGCCTCGGCCAGGCGTGGCGCCACCGCGTCCCACTGGCCCAGCGCCTGCAGCGCCGCGCGCGCGTAGCGGCCGGCCGGCACGGTGGTGGTCTGCCCCACGGCCAGCCGGCCCTGTCCGCCCAGCGCGGCGGCCAGCGAGCCGGGCCGGGCCAGGTCCACCGCGACCGCGCGACCGCGCGGGGCCACCAGCACCAGGCGGTTGCCCAGCAGGTCGCGGCGGTCGGCCGCGTCCACCCGGCCGCGCCGCTGCAGGTGGTCCATCCAGTCCTGGTCGGCGGAGATGAACACCTGCGCCGGCGCGCCCTGTTCGATCTGCCGGGCCAGCGCGGAACTGGCGCCGTAGGAGACGCGCACGGTCATGCCGGTGGCCTGGCGGTAGGCGGCCGCGGCCTCGTCCAGCGATTCCTTCAGGCTGGCGGCGGCGAACACGGTGCGCGTCCCCGCTGCGGCCGCCGGCGCCGCGGCCAGGCCGGCCAGGGCCGCCAGCAGCGGCCAGCGGCGCAGCCCCGCGCCCAGCCGGTGCAGCAGCGCCCGGCCGCCCATGGCTCAGCCGTCTCCCAGCGCGGCGTTGAGCACCTCGGCCAGGCGCGCGCCGGCCAGGCGCAGCTGCGCCTCCAGCAGGGGCAGGTGGGCCTGGATGTAATCCTCGCCGACCACGTGCCCGTCCGGATAGGCGCCCGGGGCGGTGGCGATGCGGCAGGAATGCTCGGCCCAGGCCCCCGCCGTCTCCGGCGGCAGCGGCGCGGCGGCCGCGACTGCCGCGGCGGCCGCGACCGCCGCGGCTGCCGGGGCCGGCCGCTGGCGCAGGCGCTCCAGCCAGGCCTCCTCGTCCAGGCCGAGGGTGTCGAGCATGCCGCTGTCCCACAACGCGTGCAGGTTGGTGCCCCGTCCGTGCAGGTTCACCTGGAAGCGGTTGCCGCCGCGGTCGTGGCCGTTGCTGGCGTGCATCGGCTGGTGGACGTCGCCGACCAGGTGCACCACGAACTTCAGCGCCTGCCGGCGCTCCTCGCGGGGGCGGTCGCGGTCGGCCAGGATCCGGGCCTGCGCCTCGAGCGCGGCGACCACGCAGTCGCCGTCGGCGCAGTGGCGGGCGGCGTCGTAGCGGCAGCCGTCCTCGCCCATGTTGACGAAGTGCCAGCGCGCGGTGCGCCGGCCCAGCCCGTCGTCGGCACCGCGCAGTTCGTCGGCCCAGCTGGCGACGCCGGCCAGGGTGGGCCGGGGCTCGCCTTCCAGCAGCAGCGCGGCGGTGGCGCGCGCTTCCGGGGTCAGGCCGTCCTCGGCCAGGCGGGCGACGAGGCGGTGGCCGAGCGCGCTCCAGGCCTGCACGGGCAGTGCGAAGGCCAGGGCGGCAAGGCCGGAAAGAAGGGCCGGGAGCCGCGCGTGGCGGCCCCGGGCGGGGTGTCTGGAAACGGAAGCGGCGTGGGACATGCCGGAAACTTTACCCGACAGTCCCACGCCGCTGCCTTCCCCCAAACGGTTATGAGCTCAGGTCAGAACTGCATGACGTAGGACACGCCGTACACCAGCGGGTCGATGTTGGCGGTGCCGAGCTTGGCGCCGTCCACCTTGACCTCGGTGTCGATATCGGCCCAGCGCACGTCCACGCGCAGCGAGCCCTTCCCGGCGACCTTGAAGTCCAGGCCGGCGTGCACGGCCAGGCCGAAGGAATCGTCCAGCTTCAGCCTGGAGCCGGCCAGCGGGCCGGTGGTGTCCTCGCTGAAGAAGGTGGGGTAGTTCAGGCCCACGCCCAGCAGCGGCGACACCTTGCCGGCGCTGTTGAAGTGGTACTGCAGGGTGACGGTCGGCGGCAGGTGCTTGGTCTGGCCCACCTTGCCCACGCCCTTGACCGCGATCTCGTGCTTGAACGGCAGCGCGCCCAGCACCTCGATGCCGAGATTGTCCTTGACGAAGTACTCGAAGGTGATGCTCGGCTTGGCGTCGCTGTCGATCGTCAGCGGCAGGGTGCCGTTGGCCAGCTTGCCGTTGTCGGACTTCGGGTCGACCTGGTGCACGCCCACGCCCAGGGTCCAGTCGCCGGCGGACTGGGCCATCGCCGGGGCGGCCACGGCGGCCAGGGAGACGGCAAGCAGCGGAAGAAGCTTCTGTTTCATTGGCAACACTCTTCGTGTGTCCGGGAGGGTGTGCGCAGTGTCCGCCTCCCGGAGACGGTCCGCCTTGATTCCAGTCAAGGCGGCACGGGTCCGGCCGGGGGCGGGTGGTAGAATGGCGCCCGTTTTCCGTTCCACCCCTTTCATCCACCACGGGCCGCGCGACGTGGCGGCCGTCAGGAGTCATCAAGCAATGGCGATCAAGGTTGGCATCAACGGATTCGGCCGCATCGGCCGCAACGTGCTGCGCGCGGCGGTGCAGAACTTCGAGGACATCGAGATCGTGGGCATCAACGACCTGCTCGAGCCCGAGTACCTGGCCTACATGCTGCGGTACGACTCCGTGCATGGCCGGTTCAAGGGCGAGGTGCAGGTCGAGGGCAACACCCTGGTCGTCAACGGCAGGAAGATCCGCCTGACCGCCGAGCGCGACCCGGCCAACCTGAGGTGGGACGAGGTCGGTGCCGAGGTGGTGATCGAGTCCACCGGCCTGTTCCTGGACAAGGACAGCGCGGGCAAGCACCTGGCCGCCGGCGCGAAGAAGGTGATCATGTCGGCCCCGTCCAAGGACGACACCCCGATGTTCGTCTTCGGCGTCAACCACGACACCTATGCCGGCGAGGCGATCATCTCCAACGCCAGCTGCACCACCAACTGCCTGGCGCCGCTGGCCAAGGTGATCCACGACAAGTGGGGCATCAAGCGCGGCCTGATGACCACCGTGCACGCCGCCACCGCCACCCAGAAGACCGTCGACGGCCCGTCCAACAAGGACTGGCGCGGCGGCCGTGGCATCCTCGAGAACATCATCCCGTCCTCCACCGGCGCGGCCAAGGCGGTGGGCAAGGTGATTCCGTCGCTGAACAAGAAGCTGACCGGCATGAGCTTCCGCGTGCCGACCTCCGACGTGTCGGTGGTGGACCTGACCTGCGAGCTGGAGAAGCCGGCCACCTACGAGGAGATCTGCGCGGAGATCAGGGCGCAGAGCGAAGGCGCGCTGAAGGGCATCCTCGGTTACACCGAGGACAAGGTCGTGGCGACCGATTTCCGTGGCGACGCGCGCACCTCGATCTTCGACGCCGACGCCGGCATCCAGCTGGATCCGACCTTCGTCAAGCTGGTGGCCTGGTACGACAACGAGTGGGGCTATTCCAACAAGTGCCTGGAGATGGCCCGCGTGGTCGCCGGCCGCTGAGCGCGCGCCAGCACCGGATGCACGAAGAAGGGGCGCCCACGGGCGCCCCTTTTTCTCCTGCGGCTTGCAAAGCCGGCGCGCATCCCTGACGCTGCCACCGCGCCGTGCGCCCGCCGGCGGCGTCGGCCTTTCGCCTGGGGAGGAAGGGGATGCGGGTCTGGTTGCTGCTGCTGTTGCTGGCCGCCGTGCCGGTGGCGCTGGTCGTGGCGCTGGTGGGCGTGCATTCGCTGCGGCGCCGGGTGGCGGCGCTGGAGCAGGCGCTGGAACGGCTCCAGGCCGGGATGCCGCAGGCGCAGGCCGCGGCGCGCGGGCCGGAGGCACCGCCGGCCGCCGAACCGCGTCCCATGCAGGCCGCAGCCGCGCCCGCGGCGCGCGCGGTCCCGCCGCCGCTGCCGCCCCGGCGCCAGGAAGTCCCACAGCAGCACCCCCGCGAACACCGCGTAGGCGCCGATCACGTAAGGCAGGTAGGTCATGCACTTTCC